>CAYNES010000084.1:0-4476 GCA_964396315.1 uncultured Piscirickettsiaceae bacterium
ACTTTTTTACAGGACAATAAATAACTATGGAATTCATTCAATTTTTACAAGGCGAGCTATTACTAACTGGAACATTATTTGCTCTTATCATTTTATTAATCGTAAATATCTATAGCGAAAAATATAGAAAATATCAAGTGGTTGATACGAATGGAGCGGTATCTCTGATGGATGATGATGAGCTGATTATTCTGGATGTGAGAGAAGAAAAAGAGCGTACTGCTGGATTTCTTACTAATGACCTCAACATACCAATGGGTCAAGTAAAAGCAAAAATGGACTCTCTCGATAAATCCAAAAATATTCTCGTGTATTGCAAAAGTGGCACTCGGTCTGATCGAATTGCAGATATTCTTTCGAAAAATGATTTTCAAAAAGTATCTAGTCTCAAGGGCGGATTTAATGCTTGGCTAAAAGCTGAACTCCCTATACAAAGATAAGCAAGATGAACAATTCCCTAACTATTATTGGAGCAGGCGCATGGGGAAGCGCACTTGCGATTGCTATAAGCGATAAGTTTGAGAATATTTATCTAGTCACTAAAGATAAACAGAACACTGAAAATATAGGTCATCAGCACCCTGCACTCTCAGTGCCGTTCAGTCCCAATATTAAGATAGGTTCGAGCTATAAAGTCATTCAAAAATCAATGGCTGTACTCATTGCCACCCCCAGCTCTTCATTTTTAGATGTACTCAAAAAAATAAAGAGTGATATCAATCAAATCCCTCTGGCATGGGTATCTAAAGGCTTTGATCCAGTGAGTGGAAACCTCCTTCATGAAACTTTTAATCAGCAGATTACTAGCCACTATCCTTGCGTTATATCTGGCCCCACTTTTGCAGCTGAAATTGTTGAAAAAAAACCAGCGGCAATTGTTGTGGCATCTGAGGATAAAAAGACACGAGAATTTTGGTCCAACATCATTCAGACTAAAACGCTTCGTGCTTACACAAATTCAGATATTATAGGAGTTCAGGTTGGTGGGTCGGTTAAAAATGTTCTAGCTATAGCTGCAGGAATTGCAAACGGACTAGGCTTTGGAGCCAACACGCAAGCCGCATTGATTACTAGAGGGCTTGCTGAAATGACTAGACTTGGAGTTGCCTTGGGTGCCGATAAATTAACATTTCAGGGGCTATCTGGAATTGGTGATCTAGTCCTCACCTGCTCTGACGACTTATCAAGAAACAGGCGCTTTGGAAAGGAGCTTGCTAAAAATGTCCCTTCAGATATGGCCTTGAAGAATATTAATGCGACTGTTGAGGGCTATAAAGCACTAGAGCTAGTCCTAAAGTTGGCACAAAAATTACAGATAGAAATGCCGATCTGTGAACATGTGTTTCAAGTTACTCAAGGTAAAATTTCTCCTAAAGATGCTGTTACCGAACTTCTGTTAAGAAAGCCGAGTGATGAGTAAATAATTTTTAGATACGTTTTTTACTCACCAATATGAGCTTAAATAATAGACAAGCTAGCGCTGCTGAAAAAATTCAAAAACAAGATTTAAGAATTCTTCTTAAATTATCGCCCTTCATAAAACCATACAAAAAAATTGCAACGATTGCCTTGATTGCTCTCATTGTTACTTCTCTATCTTTTCTCCTTTTTGGTCAAGGCATTAAATTATTTATTGATGAAGGTATCTACACACTAAATAAGAACCAGCTAATAACCATTGCATTGGTTTTAGCTACTTTAGTAATCGGAACTTTTGTTAGGTTCTATTTTGTCTCATGGATTGGTGAGAGAGTCAGTAATGATGTGCGTTTAGCAGTATTCAATCACCTTTTGACACTCCATCCGCATTACTTCGAGATGAATCGAAGTGGAGAAATAAATGCACGCTTGACTACAGATACTACATTATTGCAGTCCATTTTCGGATTTTCAATCTCGATGGCCTTAAGTAGTGTCCTTTTATTCCTTGGTGGATTAGTAATGATGCTCATCACCAATTTAAAGCTAGCCTTAATTGTTCTTGTCACTGTGCCAATCATTCTTCTTCCAATGGCCATCTATGGTCGTCGATTGAGAGCTCTCTCACGCAAGAGTCAAGATACGGTTGCAGACATTGGCACCTATGCAGGTGAGATTGTTCAAAATATTAAAGTAGTTCAAAGCTTCACTCGTGAGCCTGAAGAATCTATAGCATTCAAAAATGAGGTTGAAAAAGCTTTCAGCGCTGCAAAGAGAAGAATTATGCAGAGCTCATTGCTTATAGCTGCTGCTATGATTCTCGTGTTTACAGGGCTTGGTGCAATGATTTGGTTCGGTGCCAAAGATGTCACGAACGGTGACATATCAGCTGGTGAGCTAGCCTCCTTTGTTTTTTACGCAATCATGGTGGCAAGATCAGTAGCGGTTATCTCTGAAATCTATGGCCAGCTTCAGAGAGCTGCAGGAGCAACAGAAAGGCTCCTTGAATTGCTCTCTGAAGAGTCACAAATTCAACCTCCTTCTCAACCATTAGATCTGCCAACTGGCCATCTTTCATTAAACTTCAATAATGTCAGCTTTAGCTATCCATCAAGACCACTGGAAAAAGCTTTAGAGGGAATAAGTTTTAAGGTTAGTGAGGGAGAGACTGTAGCTATTGTTGGTTTATCTGGCTCTGGTAAGTCAACAATCTTTGAGCTCATTCAAAGATTTTATGATCCATCTAATGGCACTATTGAAGTCGGAAATGTTAATTTAATGAGCCTTGACCCAACTAACCTTAGAATTAATATTGGGGTTGTCCCTCAACAGCCCACCCTATTCTCTGCAGATGTATCCCATAATATTAGTTATGGCGATCCAATGGCCAACGATAAAGAGATTAAGCGTGCAGCTAAGGAAGCATTTGCGTTAGATTTTATTGAGAAACTTCCGGATGGCTTTGATAGTTACTTGGGAGAACAAGGCGTGAGATTATCTGGTGGACAGCGTCAACGCATAGCAATTGCTCGCGCCATTCTGAAAGATCCTTCGATATTGCTTTTAGATGAAGCAACAAGCGCACTAGATGCAAGCAGCGAACAAAAAGTTCAAGAGGCTTTGAAAATATTAATGCAAGGAAGAACAACACTCATCATTGCACACAGACTTGCTACCATAATGCATGCCGATCGAATTTTACTCATCGACAAGGGCCGCCTTGTTGCAGAGGGAACACATCAAAATCTACTGTCCAGATCTGAACTATATAAGAGGCTCTGTGAACTTCAATTTAATCATTAAGAGTTCGGGACAAGAGCAAATTTGTAATATAATTGACGCTGAAGATTTAATTTAAAAAAAGGATAAATAAGGTTATCTTTTTGTGGATAATAACCACCAAATTTCAATACTGAATTGATTGCATAATGGTCAATAAATATAGAAATACCCTAAAAAATCTAAAAACTCTTTTCCTTTTATTGGCGCTGTTTACAGTCAGCTCTCTCGTCTCTTCAGCATCTCTGTCTTCCTTTAAGCCAAGTTTTGATTCTATTGAGAGCACGGTTGTGAGAAAGGAAGTTTTTTTTAACTATTTGCTTCCAGCAATTCATAAGAAAAATGCTGAGATAGTTGAGCTAAGGAGTGCTATTTCTAACAATGAGCTCAGTGAAAATAAGCTCAATGACCTAGCCAAAAAATATCGCATTGATTCGCCATCAAAAGATGAATTACTTAAAGTGATTGACATCCTTCCTCCTTCACTCGTTCTTGCTCAAGCAGCGAATGAGTCAAACTGGGGAAGATCAAGATTTGCCAAGGAATTTAATAACTATTTTGGTATCTGGTGCTTTTCTAAAGGCTGTGGCGTTGTCCCTATGGACCGAGAAGAGGATGCTATCCATGAGGTTGCAAGTTTTAATTCTCTAGAAGACTGCATTGATTATTACGTATTAAATATAAACCGAAGCTACGCTTATGAGGATCTTCGTCTAATGAGGAAAAATCAACGTGAAAACCTACAACCAATCACTGGAATATTGCTTGCTGAAGGTCTTGGAAACTACGCGTTCCCAGGTGATGAATACATTGAGTCAATTAAATCACTCATAAACTTCAACCAGTTAGAGAGACACGACTTTTTGAACTAGCTCTCATTTCTTTAAGACATAAAAAAACCCGCTCAAAGCGGGTTTTTTGATAATTCTGAGATTTTGAATTAACGCTTTGAGTACTGCTCACTCTTACGCGCTTTCTTCTTACCCACTTTCTTGCGTTCAACAACACGTGCATCACGAGTCACAAGTCCAGCACTTCTTAGGTCAGAACGCGTCGCCTCATCATAAGCCATCAATGCTCTAGTGACTCCAAGTCTAATTGCACCAGCTTGGCCAGTATCACCACCACCTCTAACCATGATATTGAAATCAAACTTATTATGCATCTCAACGACGTCTAAAGGCTGGTTAATAATCATTGAAGATGTCTCTCTTCCAAAATATTCATCCATAGGCTTTTTATTTACCGTAAAAACACCTTTGCCTTTAGTCATATAAA
>CAYNES010000085.1:0-4462 GCA_964396315.1 uncultured Piscirickettsiaceae bacterium
TGACCTTATCGCCAGGTAATATACGTATATAGTGTTTACGAATCTTTCCAGAAATATGAGCAAGAACACTATGGCCATTCTCCAACTCAACTTTGAATGTTGTATTGGGTAATTTTTCCTTTACTACGCCCTCTAACTCAATGTAATCACTTTTTGACATATATTCATTCGATATAATTAAAAAACCAGAATGCATTATACCTAAATACTTTTATTTTTTGCATTATAGAATACCCATTGAGCCTAGATGCAGCTCGAAAAAAACTAAATCGAGATTGAATATTTAGTGGATGTGTCTCTTGGAATGAACCCAACCCTGAAGCTTTTGAAAATCTGTCTTCTTTTCAGGTTGCACAATTTTTTCAAGCTCAATAAGCCTTTCGTTAAGTTCATTAAAGGCATTAGTGTAGTGCTTACTCTTGATAGACTCTTGATAAAGCTTTGATTTGAGTGTCGCAATGACTGAGACCAAGTCCTGATCATTGCTTGCATCATTTGTTAATGAATCTGAATTTAATTTAGCTTGCGTGTCTTGGAAGCGTTTGAGATGTTGAGTTGCTTCAGAATCAGCCTCAGAAAAAGAATCGTCTGTAGCTAAGTTACTTGGATTAAATGGGATAACTCTTTCAGAAATGTTTAAATCTTGGAGGGAGCCTCGTGTTGTAGGCTGCTGGACGGTGAAGCCACTGACACCTAATAAGCGTGCAACCCATGAAATTCCAAATCTAATCACCTGTACTCCTGATATAGTTTTACATATGTTACCCAAACAAATTATATTTGTGGATTTTTTTATTACTTTTTGTTAACTATAAAATTAACTAAATCTTCATCTGAGGGATTGTCTGTTACCTCAATGTTTTTAAAACCAATATCTTTAGCAAGAACTTTAAGTCTTTCACTGAAGACGACTATTTTCATTGATTGGATAGTTTGGATAAGGTCAGAAGAAATACTATGAACTAGTCGCATAATATTAGTAAGACTCTCATGACTAGTCGCCATTAAAACTCCATCAGGGTTATTTAAAAATGATTCAATAGACTCATTGTGTAGAGGTGTCACTTCGCATGGAACTCTCTCATAAACCTCAAAATAGTCAACTTGGTTTGAGGCGCCCAGATTATCTTTCAAAGTTTCAGAGCCGCCCCTACCTCTTACAATTAAGATTTTCTTATTTGATAAATCTATGCATTCTTTCATCTTTAAAAGCTCTTGGCTTGAAGCATTTGTCTTAGGGTAGCAGTCGACTTCAATATTTTTTTTTAAGAGTTGATTCGCTGTCACAGGCCCAACTGCAAAAATTTTCAAAGGAGCAATAAACATTTCATTAAAATATTCTTCAGCAAAATTAACCGCATTAACGCTAATAAAGATAATCACATCATATTTTTGTTTTAAAACGATAGGTTTAAACTTTTTGATCTCAAAAGCTGGAAAAAAAGCATAATCAATTTCATTTGCCAACAAAATTGAAACTAAGTTTTTAGTTTGTGCAATGGGTCTTGTAATCAGCAACATGTAAACATTATAAATATATGAATTTAAAAACTTTGAAATTTATCATAAATGGCCTAGCCTTATTAGAAAATCATATCGCAGTGTTTATTAATATTAAACTTCGTTGACTTTATAATGTTCAATAAATCATTCAATACAATAATATGATAATATCAATTTTATCCCTTTTAATTGGCTTTGGTCTGCTCATCTGGAGCGCAGATACGTTTACCGACAATGGCGCTAAAATCGCTAGAATTTTTAACGTTTCTCCGCTAATTATTGGTTTACTTATTTTTGGTTTTGGTACTTCAGCACCAGAAATGTTAGTCTCAGGTCTAGCAGCTTTGGATGGACATCCTGAACTGAGTATTGGAAATGCTTTTGGATCAAATATTTTTAATATTGGTTTAGTGCTTGCCATAACTGCAATTATTTACCCAGTAACGGTTGAAAAGACTGTCTTAAAGAAAGAGTGGTTTTTTCTTTTTCTTTCGTCTTTGCTTGCAGGCTTTTTACTGATGGATGGCTTCTTAAGCTTTATTGATGGACTTATCCTTCTAGCCTTATTGTTTCTATTTCTTTATTATGTGTTTAATGAATCTAAAAAAGGAAACAATCATGATTTAGAGACCTCGGAAGAGTCGATTGATGATCAAGACAAGGGTAAAACATGGCTGCTCCTTTTGGTCTCACTTATTATTTTAGTATCTAGCGCAAGACTTGTCGTTTGGGGTGGCACTAATCTTGCTTTAGCATTTGGTGTGAGTGATTTAATTATTGGATTAACTGTGGTTGCCCTTGGAACGAGCCTTCCAGAACTCGCTGTTGCGATTAGTAGTGCTTTAAAAAGACAACATCAGATGATTATTGGAAACATTATTGGGTCAAATTTATTTAATACCCTGGGTGTGTTGGCGATACCTGGGTTAATTCTTCCCTTTCAAATTCCTAGTGAAGTAATGAGTAGGGATTTTGTATATATGATCACTCTTACTCTGTTGATTCTGATTTTATCAATTAAACTAAAAATCAACCGATTTGGAGGCATAATTCTCTTAGCAATTCTTGGCTCATATCTGTATCAATTAGTTTGGATTTAAAATTAAAAAATCTTAATCAAACAAAAGAGCTAGCTGAAAAACTTGCTCGATGCTGCTCTAAAATTGAATCATCCTGCGTAATCTATTTAATTGGTGATTTGGGAGTTGGTAAAACAACTTTCGCCCAATACTTTATCAGATACTTTGGGTTTGACAAGGTAAAAAGTCCAACTTACACCTTAGTTGAAACCTATCAAAATACAAAAGCTGATATTCATCACTTTGATTGTTATCGGTTAAGTGACCCTGAAGAATTAGAATATATTGGTATTCGTGATTATCTTAAAGAAAATAGTCTTCAGTTGATTGAATGGCCAGAATTAGGAAAAGGCTCAATAGCAAAGGCAGATATTTCTATCAAACTAAGTGGTAACGGAGAGACCAGAGAGGCCAAAATTACATTTGAATCTGAACTGAGTCAATTAATTAAAAAATGCGCAACTGGATAAGCCTCTTTCTTATTATTTTTTCACCTTTAGTATTTGCGGAAGACAAAACAACGCTCTATGACTTTAGATATTGGTCTGCTCCTGATCATACTCGCTTAGTTATAGATAAAGAGGAGGATGCTCTTTATGATATTAAGAGTTCCGATGATTACGTCATTATTAGCTTTGATGATGCTGAAGTGTTATCTAAAACTTTTTCAAATATTTTTTTTAAAGATAATCGAATACAAAAAGTTCGAATTAAGCGTGAAAAAAGCACAATTAAATTAATCGTTCATATTAATAGAAAATTTAAAGTAAAGTACTTTACTCTTAATCCAAACACTAAATACAAACATCATAGACTGGTAGTTGATATTATTGACTCAGAAGTAAAAGTTACAAAAAAAGCTACCAAAACTGATAGCCCACCTTCTCTAAGAAATCAAAAAATTATTCTGATTGATGCTGGTCATGGAGGTGAAGATTCCGGAGCAGTTGGAAAAAATAAGTCACAAGAAAAAAATGTTAATTTGGCAATTGCAAAAAAACTTGTCAGTATCATTAATCAAAATAAAGATTTGAATGCTGTATTGAGCCGGAGTGGGGATTATTATGTACCCCTGACAAAAAGATTAATCATAGCGCAACAACGAAAAGCATCAATGTTTATTTCTATCCATGCAGATTCAGTTGAAAGCATAAATGCAAAAGGGGCTTCAGTCTACACCTTAAGCGAAAAAGGAAACAACAGCAAGCTTGCCAAGCAACTCGAGGCATCACAAAATGTAGTAGATCAGTTTGGCGGTGTTGAAACAGTCATTGATAATGATCAATTTTTGAAGAATATATTGACTGACTACTCTCGGAAAGATAAAGAGAAGCAATCATTTCAGCTGGCTCAAGAAATTATTGCTCAGCTTGATAAAATCGGCCCTATTCATAAAAAAATACCGCAAAAAGCCAACTTCGTTGTTCTTAAGTCGCCCTCGATTCCTTCTGTCTTAGTTGAAACTGCATTTATCTCCAATCCTACCCAGGAAAAACGATTAACTAACAAAAAGCAGCAACAAAAAATTGCTCAGTCAATTTATCAAGGAATAGTGAATTTTTACCAAAAGCTTGATTAATCTTTTTGGTCTGCTTTCTCTTTAAGAATAATTGCATCACTGACGAGCTGATGAACACTCACAACCATGTATGGGTCGAAATCATAATTAGGTAATACTTTTGAAAACTGTGATTTACAAATAGCACAGATAGCAGCTAAGGTATTGACGCCACTTTCTTGCTCAGTTTTTTTCAAGGCGTGCATTCTTGGTTCTGCACCTTTAACTCTGAGATCAATCAGATCATCAGTTAAGAGCCCTCCTCCACCTCCACAACAAAAAGTAGAAGACTTGATCGTATTTTTAGGCATATCAATAAAAT
>CAYNES010000086.1:0-4432 GCA_964396315.1 uncultured Piscirickettsiaceae bacterium
CTAAGGTTCGCATTGATGGCTTTAGAAAAGGCAAAATCCCGGCAAATATATTGCGTCAAAGATTTGGTGCAAGTGCTAAATCAGATGCTGCAACTGAAATGGTCAGTGAGACCTTAGAAGATGCATTAAAAGATGCGGATGTAGTTCCTGCTGCACAGCCATCACTCACTAATATTGATACTGAAAATACTGAAAGTTTAATTTATACAATAGAATTTGAAGTCTATCCTGAAATCAAATTAAATGCTTTGTCTAGTCTAAAAATTGACCAAGTCACCTCAAAAGTCACTGAAGAGGATGAAGAGCGCGCATTACAAGATCTTCAAGATCGATCAACTGAATACAAAAGTGTTAAGCGTAAGTCGAAAGAAGGTGATCGCCTAATTATCGACTTTGAAGGGCTTATGGATGGAGAATCTTTTGAGGGCGGCGCTGCTGAAGGATTTGAAATTATATTGGGCAGAGGTACAATGATTGATGGCTTTGAGAAGGGTCTTATTGATATTGCTCCAGGTAAAAATGTTGAGGTGAATGCAACATTTCCAGAAGATTACCATGTGGAGAATTTAGCTGGAAGGGATGCTGTATTTAAAGTTAAAGTTAACGAAGTGGGCTCACCTATTGAGCTTAAAAGAGATGACGAGTTTGCTAAGAAATTTGGTGAAAAAGACTTTGAAACAATGAAATCTAGAATGACCAGTCAAATGAAAATGGAGTTGGATTCTCGCCTGGTACAACAAAATAAAGATACTGCTTTTTCAGCTCTTTTAGAGGCGAATGATATTGAGGTTCCTGAGGGAAGCGTTTCTTCAGAGGCTTTAAGATTGCAGCAAGATATGGAGTCACGTATGGAGCAACAAGGAATGCCTTCAAAAGGTAAGCTTCCAGCGGAGATGTTTAATGAGGAGGCCGCAAGAAGGGTAAAGCTCGGCTTACTGATTAATAAAATTGCAACTGATTCAGAAATAACGGCTGAGAAAGACTTAGTTGATGCTAAACTAAATGAAATGTCGCTTCAATACGGTGAAAGTGCTCAGCAGATGATCGATTGGTACAATACTGACCCTTCACGTTTGGCTAATATTGAGTCAATTGTTGTTGAAGATCTGGTAGCTAAGCACATTGCAGATGAGGCAAAAGTTACCTCAACTGAAAAAAACTTTTTAGAAATAATGAATACTCAAAATTAATATGACAATTCAAAATTTAAATCAAATCCCTATGGTTATCGAAAGCTCTGGTAGAGGTGAGAGGGCTTACGATATCTATTCAAGACTTTTAAAAGAACGAGTAGTTTTTTTGGTTGGACCTATTGAAGATTACACTGCAAATGTGATTGTTGCTCAGTTACTATTCTTGGAATCTGAGAATCCGGATAAAGATATTCATTTGTATATTAATTCTCCAGGGGGTTCTGTTACTGCTGGTTTGGCTATCTACGATACAATGCAATTCATAAAGCCCGATATTTCAACTCTATGTATTGGACAGGCTGCAAGTATGGGTGCTTTGTTGCTTACTGCCGGTACTAAGGGTAAAAGGTTTGCACTCCCTCATGCAAGATGTATGATACACCAGCCTTTAGGCGGATTTTCTGGGCAGGCGAGTGATATCGATATTCATGCTCAAGAAATTCTTAAGGTAAGAGATAATCTGAATTCAATTCTGAAAGAGCATACGGGACAAAGTTTAAAGAATATTCAGAAAGATACTGACCGTGATAATTTTATGTCTGCTACTGAATCTGCCAAATATGGACTTATTGATAAGGTTATTAATAAACGTTAATAAAGCATACTAATGGATCAAAATACTGAAGATCTTAGCTGTTCATTTTGCTCAAAAAACAAGGATGAGGTCTCTCGTCTGATTGCTGGCCCTGGAGTTTATATCTGTGACGAATGTATTGATTCTTGTTACAACCTAATTCAAGAGCAAACGATAAAAGATAAAAAAGATCAGCATCAGGATTGGAATTACACACCTAAAGATTTGTTCAGCTCACTCAATGAGTATGTCATTGGACAGTCTCATGCCAAAAAAGTTCTTTCTGTTGCAGTTTACAATCACTATAAAAGACTTAAATCTAATTATGTATCGAATGACGTCGAACTTGATAAGTCCAATATATTACTTATAGGGCCAACAGGGAGCGGGAAAACACTCTTAGCACAATCTTTAGCTAGATTTTTAGATGTTCCCTTTGCTGTGGCTGATGCAACTACACTAACTGAGGCTGGTTATGTAGGGGATGACGTAGAAAACGTTATCAAAAGCCTGCTTTCCAAATGTGATTTTGATCCAGAAAAAGCTGAGCAAGGCATCATATTTATTGATGAAATTGATAAAATCTCTCGTCGCTCTGATTCGCCATCAATTACCAGAGATGTTTCTGGAGAAGGCGTTCAACAAGCGATGCTTAAATTAATTGAGGGAACCATTGCATCCGTTCCACCTCAGGGTGGCAGAAAACATCCAAATCAGGAAACAATCGATGTTGACACTTCTAAAATATTATTTATTTGTGGTGGAGCCTTTGATGGTCTTGGCAAGGTTATCGATAGGCGAGTAGAAAAAGCTACTGGAATAGGTTTTTCTGCTAACGTTAAAGATGAGAATGACAAAAAGACTTTGACAGAACTCTACAAATTTTTAGAGCCTGATGATTTAATAAAATTTGGGCTTATTCCTGAGTTGGTTGGGCGCTTAGCTGTTCATACTTCATTAGATGAGCTCGATGAGGAAGCTTTGATAGAAATCCTTACTAAACCAAAAAATTCAGTAGTTAAACAGTTTCAGCAATTCTTTGAAATTGAGGGCGTCAAGCTTTCAATAAGAAAAAATGCTCTAGTCGCAATTGCCAGATTAGCTCTTAAAAGAAAGACTGGTGCAAGAGGTCTTAGAGCAATCATGGAAGATCTGCTTCTAGAGACCATGTATGAAATACCTTCTACCCCAAGTGCAAAGGAAGTTGTTGTTGATAAAGCGGTTGTAGAGGGTTTAAAGCAGCCCATAATTCTTCATGAATCGAATAGCAAGAAAAAAAGTATTCGCAAAGCAAGTTAATGATTTTAATGCTTATATGATTAAAATTTAAATATGTCTATGGAGTTGTTTGATCGCCAGAAAGAAGCTGTTGGCCAAGGTGAACGAACGATCCTTGTTCACGTTGAACTGACTTCATTCGCCCAATCAACTGGAAGTGTTGATGAATTCAAACAACTTGCAGACTCTTCTGGATTAAATATTGTTGAAACATTAACCATCAAAAGGAGTTTTACAAAGGCACAGTTTTTTATTGGAACAGGAAAAGTCGATGAACTGGCATCACTTGTCAGTGAGAATGAAATTGAACTTGTTATCTTTTCATTACAGTTATCACCCTCTCAAGAGCGTAACTTAGAAAAAGCGTTAAAATGCCAAGTGATGGACAGAACAGGTCTAATACTAGATATTTTTGCATTAAGAGCGAGCTCATTTGAGGGGAAGCTTCAAGTTGAACTAGCTCAGTTAAAGCATCTCTCGACAAGACTCGTTAGAGGGTGGACTCACTTAGAGAGACAAAAAGGAGGTATCGGACTTCGAGGACCGGGTGAAACTCAGCTAGAAACAGATAAAAGGCTAATCTCATTAAGAATTAAAAACATCAATAAGCGCCTTTCAAAAGTTCATAAGCAACATGATCTGGGGAGAAAATCAAGGGTTAAAAATCAGCTACCTATGATTTCTCTCGCAGGTTATACAAATGCCGGCAAGTCAACCCTTTTTAATGTATTAACTAAATCCCAAGTGTATGCCGATGATAAGTTATTTGCCACTTTGGATTCAACTATCAGAAGAGTCATGCTGCCAGCATCTGGAGAGGCAGTAATTGCTGATACAGTAGGTTTTATTCAAGACTTACCGCATGAGCTAATTGAGGCTTTTAAATCAACATTAGAGGAAACTCGACAGGCCAATGTACTTCTTCATGTTGTAGACGCTTCTGATCCAAATAGTAGAGATAAAATTGAGCAAGTTGAAGAAATTATTGAACAAATTGATGCTGAGGAGATTCCCAGAATTATTGTTATGAATAAGATCGATGATATCGATGATTTTCAGCCAAGAATTGATAAGGACAATGAAGGCAATATATATCGTGTATGGCTTTCAGCTCATACCGGAGATGGTATTGAGCTTCTTTATGAGGCGCTTTCTCAAAGTCTAAGTGGGATGATGACTTTTGCTAGCATTAAATTAGATGTTCAGTCAGCTTATATTAGAAGTGAAATTCATAAAGTTGGATTTATTAAAAAAGAAATAATGAATGAATTTGGCCAATGGCTACTTGAAATTAACGTCACTAGTCACTATCTAGAAAGATTATTAGATAAGCAAGGTGTTTCATTATTATGGAAGCAGAAGTCTCAACAGAGTCAAATGGCATAGT
>CAYNES010000087.1:0-4343 GCA_964396315.1 uncultured Piscirickettsiaceae bacterium
TTACTAACATCCGCAACCTTCAAGGTCAAAGCGTAAAGCATCGCTGGATTTATAATAATAAAGTAATGGCTGAAGTAGAATTTGATGTCAATGGCCCAAGATGGAGAGTTTGGTCATCAAAAAATCTTTGGCCTACCTGGTTAGGAGAATGGACGGTAGAGGTAATTAACTCCAAAGATGAAGTGTTTTTTAAAAAAGAATTTAACTATATAAATAAACAATGAAAAAAGTTGTATTAGCGTATTCGGGTGGCTTAGATACGAGCATTATCGCAAAGTGGCTTCAAGATACTTATAGCTGTGAAGTAGTAACTTTTACAGCAGATATTGGTCAAGGTGAAGAGGTGGAGCCTGCTCGACTAAAGGCTGAAGCAATGGGTATTAAGGAAATATATATTGAGGATTTACGTGAGGAGTTCGCGCGAGATTTCGTTTTTCCAATGTTCAGAGCAAATGCTATTTATGAGGGCGAGTATTTATTAGGTACTTCAATTGCAAGGCCTCTGATTTCTAAAAGATTAGTAGAGATTGCAAAAGAGGTTGGTGCAGATGCAATCTCTCATGGCGCAACTGGCAAAGGAAATGACCAAGTCAGATTTGAACTTAACGCTTACGCTATTAATTCTGATATTCAGATTATTGCTCCATGGCGTGAATGGGATTTATCTTCTCGTGAAAGCTTAATGAATTATGCTGAGAAAAATAATATCGAAGTAGATTATCAAAAACAGTCAAAAAAATCTCCTTACTCGATGGATGCAAACCTGCTTCATATTTCCTATGAAGGAGATATTTTAGAAGATCCATGGCATGAGGCAGAAGATGATATGTGGCGCTGGACAGTTTCACCTATAAATGCTCCAGACAAACCAGAATACGTTGAACTATCTTATGAAAAAGGAGATATCGTTGGAATTAATGGCAAGTTGATGTCTCCAGCTAAGGTTATGGAAAAATTGAATGAACTTGCTGGAGCTCACGGAATAGGTAGGCTTGATATCGTTGAAAATCGTTTTGTTGGAATGAAGTCTAGAGGTTGTTATGAAACACCCGCCGGAACTGTAATGTTGAAAGCTCATCGTGCAATAGAATCATTAACTTTGGATCGTGAAGCCGCACACCTGAAGGATGAACTGATGCCGAAGTATGCAAAATTAATATACAACGGTTTTTGGTTTGCTCCAGAACGTGAAATGATGCAGGCTGCCATTGACGCCTCTCAGGAAAATGTGAGTGGTGAAGTCAGACTCAAGCTATACAAAGGAAGTGTATCTGTTGTTGGTAGAAAATCAAAAAACAGCTTATTTAGTGAAAAAATAGCCACATTTGAAGATGATGAGGGAGCTTACAACCAAAAAGATGCCGAGGGCTTTATCAAGTTGAATGCACTCCGACTCAGACTAAAATCTCTACAATAGAAGTGATAGAAGTAGGTATCCTCTCTGACACTCATGGGGCAATTCATCCTGAAGTAATTAAACTCATGAACGCATGTGATTTTGTGATTCATGCTGGAGATATTGTCGATGAAGCTTCTTTAGATTCCCTCAAGCCAAAACAAAAAATGATTGCTGTGAAAGGAAATAATGATATCCATATTACCTCTCTTGGAGAGGTTGAGCTGTTAGATCTTCCTGGAGGTAATATAGCTGTAGAACATGGACATATGCATGGACATGTCCAACCTAGCCATGAATCTTTAAGAGCAACCTACCCAAATGCCAAGGTTATTGTTTATGGCCACACTCACAAGCAAGTTATTGACAAAGACCAGCCAACATGGGTCGTTAATCCTGGATCTGCTGGGAACATTCGAAACTATGGTGCTGCAAAATGTTTAAAACTGACTATAAAAAATGAGAAGGAATGGGTTATTGAGCCTCAGATTTTTGATGATGTTTTTTAATCATTTTTGTCTCAGCACCTTTATGTCTTTCGCTGAAACTCCAATTAATCGATAGTGCCACCCTCAATAATTTCATCAGCTGTCGCATCACGGATAGATAAAACCTCAACGTAAAAAATAATATCCTTGCCAGCTAAGGGATGATTTCCATCAATAGTGAGCTTTCCATCTTCAATATTAGTAACAATAAAGTCCTTGGTTCCCCCCTTGTCATTTTGCATTGTCACGGAAGCACCTGTGTATCTGTATTCCAAGGGGACATTATTAAGGTCATCAGTAAAAATTAATTCATCAATTTTTGGACCAAAAGCGTCTTCAGCCTTTAAAAGAATTTCAACCTCGTCACCAACAGATTTACCCTCTAGCTCTTTGGTTACTTGGTTGAATAATAATGTGTTGTCTCCCTGAACATATCCCAAAGGGTCTTCGACTTGCTCGATAACTTCACCGTTAGATTTGTCAACTATCCTATAGGTTAATTCAACGAACTTATTAGTAGAAATTGTATCGGTCATGCGAATAACTTAGAAAATTGTGGCACCAAAAATTTTGACTTCATCGTCCTCAATACCCAACACTAGTCTCCCCAAAAATTCTCCCGGCACCTCGATACTAGTTTGTTTGTAAAGGATAGTAATATAGTCCCCTCTTCTAAGACACCCCAAGAACTCACGTTCAATTGATAGGCTAGAGAGCACTTTATTCTTTGTCCATTGCTTTCCAATTTCAATTTCATTAGCGCCCATTAACATCTCTTTAGAGAAGTGTTTTATAAACCCTAGATAATCCCTTTTATTTGAAGATTCTACGAGCTCATCCCACATTGGGTTAGCAATTTCGAGAATTTCTTTATCAGTCTTTTCGAGTAAATTCATTTCGTTAGCCTTTAAATTAAGTGTACAAAGATAGTATTATATAAAACAACTGAGACCTCAAAAGAGGCCTCAATTCAAAATATTTTAGATGACTAATTAATCAACGATATGGTAAAGCGGTGCTTTTTCCATCGTCCATTCGCCAGACTTTGGATTACGCCTTGACACAGTTAAGCAATGCCAATTGTCATCATCCAACTTCATGTGATCACCTCTATAGTAATATCCTGGCCAGCGTGTTTCTTCGCGAAATAGGGTGTGCTGAGCAACGCATTCTGAAGTAATTGTTCGATGTTTCAGCTCCCATCCTCTCATTAGTTGGTGTAAATCTTCAGCACCAATGTGCTCAAGATCTTCTTGAAGAATGCCTAGTAACTCGATACCTTTTTTAAGAAGGTTGCCGTTAGTCATATAATTAACACTGATACCGCCAACGTACTCATCCATGATTTTTTCTAGTCTTTGAAGACCTTGAATCGGTAACAAGTAACTTGGTGACACAGTTCCAGATGTAATTTCATTTCGTCCAACCGTATAGTTTTCAAGAGGTTTGAAAATAATTTCTTTAAGGTCATCACACTGTTTGTTGCTGACCTGAATTTTATCATCACCAAGATCCTGAATATACTTAACCGCGGCTTTTGCCGCAATTCTTCCTTCAGTAAATGAACCTGATGAGAATTTATGTGCGGTACCTCCCACAGTATCTCCTGCTCCAAATAGGCCTTCAACAGTAAGCATTCTGTTATAACCCCAAAAGTATTCTGGTGGTGAGATATCTTCTGGACCACTTACCCATGCTCCAGAACAGGTTGCATGTGATCCCATAACATATGGCTCAGAAGTTGTTAATTCAGGATTTGTATATTTAGGATCAATGTTTTGAGATGCCCAAACAACAGCCTGACCCACAGTCATTCCTAAAAAGTTTTCCCATCCAATAACTTCTAGATGAGGATCTTGAAAGGCTTCCATTGTAACCATATGGATTGGACCTCTTCCAGCCTTAACCTCTTCAATAAACGCGTGATTTCTTAAGCATGTAGGAGTCGGCGTATGATCAATATATTCTCCAACCATTGCCTTGGTGTGTTCATACCACTTTGATTCGTATTCTTCACCATAGGTGTTTTGAGTATAAGTTTTGAGATGAAGAAAGTAAGCTCCAACCGGGCCATATCCATCCTTGAAACGAGTTAATACAATACGGTTTTCCATCTGAGTCATTTTTGCACCAACCTGAATTGGTAATGCATATGCTGATCCACTACTCCATGGAGCATACCAAGTTCTTCCCATTCCTTCGCCAACTGAGCGAGGCTTGAAAATGTGAGAGGCTCCACCAGCACCAACAATAACTGCTTTTGCTCGGAAAACATGGTAATCACCAGTACGGCAGTTAAATCCTACTGCACCACCTATTCGATTTTCTTTGGACTCGTCCATCAATAGATGAGTAACCATGATTCTGTTGTAAATTTTATCTACTGAATTACGAGCTGCCTCGGCCACAATTGGTTTATAGCTCTCACCATGAATCATGATTTGCCACTTCCCCTCACG
>CAYNES010000088.1:0-4214 GCA_964396315.1 uncultured Piscirickettsiaceae bacterium
AAGCAAGATCTCCAACTCGTTGGAAGCCAAACTTGGAGTAATAAATATAAAAAGGAATCATGGTGACATTATGTGAGGCGTAGGCAGTAGCCGCTGCAATCCAATCTGAAATCGCACCAGCCTCGTTTATGCCTTCCTGTAGGACTTGGCCCTTGATATCCTCTTTATACCACATCACCTTGTCAGAATCTTCTGGCTCATAAAGTTGACCAGATGAAGAATAAATACCCATTTGTCTAAATAGACCTTCCATCCCAAAAGTTCTAGCCTCATCAGGAACAATAGGAACCACTCTTGGCCCAATTTCTTTATCTCTAATTAATAGAGATAAGAAGCGAACAAAAGCCATAGTGCTAGACATTTCTTTTTCTTCGGTTGATTTTAGAAGAGGTTCAAAAGTGTTTAATTGAGGGATGTTAAAAGACTCAAGCTCGAAGCTCCTAGTAGGAAGGTATCCTCCCAATGCTTCTCTTCTCTCTCTTAAATAAGTTAGCTCCTCACTGTCCTCAGCTGGCTTGTAGAAATTTAACTCCTCAGCATCTTTTTTGGTAACAGGAATATCAAATCTCTGAGCTACTTTAACCAAAGCATCTACACCTAATTTTTTTTGGCTATGGGTCGTATTTTTACCTTCTCCAGCCTCACCCATGCCGTACCCCTTAACAGTCTTAGCTAGGATAACCGTAGGCTGGCCTTTATGCTCTTTAGCAGCTTTATAAGCTTGGTAAACTTTATTTGGATCATGTCCGCCTCTTGTTAAGGCGTATATTTCATCATCTGACATGTGCTCAACAAGCTTGAGAGTTTCTGGGTATTTTCCAAAAAAGTGTTTTCTTACATAAGCGCCATCTTTTGCTTTGTAAGCCTGATATTCTCCATCAACTACCTCTTCCATTCTTTGCTTGAGAAGCCCAGAGGTATCGTTTGCGAGTAATTTATCCCATCCTCTTCCCCAGATAACTTTAATCACGTTCCAGCCGGCGCCTCGGAACATCCCCTCAAGCTCTTGAATAATTTTGCCATTACCTCTTACTGGCCCATCCAAGCGCTGAAGATTACAATTGATAACAAATATTAGATTATCAAGCTTCTCTCTTCCTGCAAGAGATATGGCTCCAAGAGACTCTGGTTCATCAGTTTCACCATCTCCTAAATAGGCCCAGACTGTTCTTTTATCAGTCTGAACAATGTCTCTATGCTGCAAATACTTCATAAAACGAGCCTGAAATATTGACATGATAGGACCCAGCCCCATAGAAACCGTTGGAAATTCCCAAAAATCTGGCATGAGCCACGGATGTGGATAAGAAGACAAGCCCTCTTTATTGGCCTCTTGCCTAAAATTTAACATTTGATCTTCAGAGATACGCCCTTCAAGGTAAGCTCTTGAATATATTCCTGGAGCGATATGACCCTGAAAAAATATGAGGTCTGCGCCTTGATCTAGGCCGTTTCCACGATAAAAATGATTAAAGCCAACTTCATACAAAGTAGCACTGGATGCAAAGGAGGCAATATGTCCGCCCAACTCAGAGGAAACCTGGTTTGCCTTAACCACCATAATCATCGCATTCCATCTAATAATTGATTTAATACGATGCTCAATATCATGCTTGACGACCAACTCACTTTCCTTCTCAACAGGAATGGAGTTTAAATAGGCTGTATTGACTCCCTGAGGCAGATCCATACCATCCTCATGTGCCATATCCATAAGCTTTTGAAGAATGTATTTAGCTCTATCTTCACCCCCAAAACGAGCCACTGACCTAAAGGCTTCTAGCCATTCAATAGTTTCTTGGGGATCAATATCTTTTTCAGACATAAAATATCATTTTTTGTAAAAAATAAGATTCACATTATCCCTTAAAAAGACCCAAAAAACCAAGCAGGTCGTGTTATATTTTTGAACTTTAGATACTGTAAAATATTGTTCTTCTCAATCAATAAAATAATTCATGAAAATTCCAAGCTCAATCTTTAAAGCCTATGATATTAGAGGCATTGTAAAAACTGAATTAACGCCCGAAATTGTAAAAATAATCGGTAGAGCTGTTGGCAGTGAATCTATTGAAAAAGGTGAAAGAGGAGTGGTTGTTGGAAGAGATGGAAGACTATCAGGCCCTGAACTCTCTGAAGCTCTTATATCTGGCCTTATAGAGAGTGGTTGCCATGTGGTGAACATTGGCATGGTGCCCTCCCCAGTTGTCTATTTCGCAACACATACAAAGGCAGCTTCATCAGGAGTCATGATTACAGGCTCTCATAATCCTGCTCAATATAATGGATTAAAGATTATGATTGCTGGAGAAACTTTATCTGCAGAGAGAATTCAAGCTTTGTATTCAAGGATTCTAGAAAATGATTTCTCAAATGGACATGGAACATCAACCTCTATCAACATTGATCAAGACTATATTGATACTATCAAGTCAGACATACAATTAGAAAAAGAACTCAAGGTTATTATAGATTGTGGAAACGGTGTTGCAGGCAATATCGCTCCTAAACTCTTCGAGGCCTTAGGGGTGAAAGTTTCCAAATTATTTTGTCTAGTAGACGGCAGGTTTCCCAACCATCATCCTGACCCATCTAAGCCTGAGAACTTGAAGGATCTCATCCAAGAAGTCATCGAAACGAATGCTGATTTGGGTCTTGCCTTTGATGGTGATGGTGACAGACTTGGAGTGGTAGACAATACGGGAAAGGTTATTTGGGCTGACCATCAAATGATGCTTTATGCAATGGACGTTCTCAGTCGAAACAAAGGCGCAAAAATAATCTACGATGTCAAATGCACCTCTCTTCTTCCAAAACTTATTTCAGAAAATGGTGGCGAGCCCATCCTTTCTAGAACTGGGCATAGCTTTATCAAAAAGAAACTCAAGGAGACAAGCGCAGAGCTTGCAGGGGAAATGTCAGGCCATATCTTCTTTAAGGAGCGTTGGTATGGTTTTGATGATGCACTCTATACTGGAGCGAGACTGTTAGAGATAGTCTCAAAAAGTGACAAGACCTGCTCTGAGATTTTTGATGAATTACCTGTCAACCTAAGCACTCCAGAAATTAATATCAACTTTGAGAAGCATGGTGATCAGTATGAGGCAATGGATTCGTTATCGAATAACATAGATTTTCCTGATGCCAAAGTTAACACTATTGATGGCTTCAGAGTCGACTATGAAGATTGTTGGGGGCTCGTCAGACCTTCGAACACAACGCCGTGCCTAGTATTACGCTTTGAGGGAAATGGCGAAGCTGAACTAAAGAAGATTCAAGAAAAGTTTAAAAAATGGCTTGAAGCTAGCGGTATTCCAGCAGACAATTTATAGTTGGAAATTCTAAAAAAATAGGTATAAAATACGAATTTTTTATCCTTGAACGAGTATTACGCGTTCAGTTCAATTTTTTTGGAGTTTGCAGATGGAAGGACATGTCAACTTTACGCTTTCAGATCGCTTAAGAAAGTCGCCCTATTATGAGTCAACTCTGCAAGCGGGTGCCAAAACCTTTACAATTTATAATCACATGATTATGCCTACCTCATATGAGGGTGCTGAAGCGGATTACTGGAACCTTATGAATAACGTCACCATGTGGGATGTTGCGGCTGAGCGCCAAGTGGAAGTTACCGGAAGTGACGCCTATAGATTTGTTGAATATATTACTTCGAGAGATCTCTCAAAACTTCAAATTGGTCAAGGAAAATATGCCCTCATTACAGACGAAAATGGTGGAATCATTAATGACCCTATCATTTTGAGACTGGGCGAGAGTCATTTTTGGCTATCGATTGCAGACAGCGACGTACTCCTTTGGACCCGAGGCCTTGCCTGTGGGTTAGGATGGGACGTAAATATTTGTGAGCCAGATGTCTCCCCTCTAGCCATTCAGGGCCCTAACCATTTACCTTTAATGATTGATTTATTTGGTGACTGGGTTAAGGATGTTAAGTACTTCTTTTTTAGAGAGTTTGAACTTGAGGGAATTCCTCTAATTGTTCAGAGATCTGGCTGGAGCAAGCAAGGAGGCTTTGAGCTCTATCTTCGTGACGGCTCAAAAGGCGAGAAGCTATGGGACATCGTTGCTAAGGCTGGAAAAAAATATGACATAAAACCAGGAACGCCAAACAATATTGAAAGAGTCGAGTCAGGACTATTTTCATGGGGAAATGACATGGATATCAACAGTAATCCGTTAGAGCTCCCTTTGGG
>CAYNES010000089.1:0-4157 GCA_964396315.1 uncultured Piscirickettsiaceae bacterium
TTATTTCGTTAAATTTATACTGTTCAAAGGGGTCCAGTCGTGTTACAAAAGTTCCGAAGAATTCAAATGGTAATTTATCAACATTTAAAAGCTCTAAGGCTTGGTTAATAGCCGAATTTGAAATCTCAGATTTACCCCTATCGAATAGCCAAATAGGGTCAATATAATAGCTATTGTTTTTCCTGTCACAATCTAGGTCAAGTGCCTCCAACATCTCATTCGCTGAGTATGATCTGTAGCCAAACGAGAGAGTCATGCATTCACTATCAAGGCTGATTCCATGGTGTGCAATTCCAGGTGGAATGTATAGAATGTCTCCTGGCTCAGTAACAAATTCATCCTCCCCTTGAAAGTTTTCCATTATTCTCAGTTCACTATTTTCAACATAGTTGTTGGGATTGCAATCAAGTGAACTTATCTGCCATAGCCTACTTCCAAGGCCCTGAAGTAAAAAAACATCATAGTGGTCATAATGAGGTCCAACACTTCCACCTTGAGCTGCAAATGAAACCATTACATCATCAAAGCGCCATCTAGGAATAAAGTCAAATTCTTCTATCATTTCATAGACTTCAAGAATGTGTTTGTCGACACCTTGAACAAGAAGTGTCCAATCATCATTTGGCATATTTTCATAAAAATCATCATCGAAGGGGCCATTCACAAGAGACCAGGTTTTGCCTCTAGTTGAGCCTTTGATAACTCTTGATTCAAACTCATCTTCACAAGACAGACCAGCTAGCTCATCTGGAGATAATGGAGATACAAAATTAGGGATAGCATTCTTTAAAAGCAGTGGCTTTTTCTGCCAATAATCTGTTAAAAATTCTTCTCTAGATATCTGACCAAAATGAATCATTTCGTTGCTATTTATTTTTTTTGTTTAATTATCTATTAACATATAGGCTCTTTCTAACAAATTATCTTTGATAGATCTTGCTTAAGATAATTATTTTAAATGAGTGCCTTGAATAACGAAACAAATAAACTAGCGTCAATTTTAAATTTAAAGAGTCATCCTATTGATGAGCCTGAGTATAGGTTAGAATGCAAAACAAAGTTGGATAAAGATGGCGTTCTAGTACTTAAAGATTTTCTTTTGACTGAATCAATTCAAAGTATTCTTGAAGAAGCCAAGCGACAGGAAAATTTAGCATATTACTGTATCAACGAACACAATGTTTACTTAGAACCTTTCGACACTAAATACAAAAAAAGTCACCCAAGAAACAGAACGGTTGTCTCTTCGAAAGGTTGTATAACTGATGATCAGGTGCCAAGTGACTCATCATTAAGAGGTCTTTATGATTCGACCGATTTTAAAGGGTTTCTTTGCGATGTTCTTGATGAGAAAGCACTCTATAAATATGATGATAATTTATCTTCAATCAATATCCACTATGCAAAGGATGGTCAAGAGCTTGGTTGGCATTTTGATAACTCGTCATTTGCAATCACCTTGCTTATACAGAAGCCTAAGGCAGGCGGAGAATTCGAATATATTAGAGATTTCAGAAATTCAAAAAATAATGACAACAACTATGATCAAGTTTTGGATTTAATTAATGGGTGTTGTCAGGCTAAAAAACTCACTATGGAAAATGGCTCATTGGTTCTCTTTAGAGGCAAGGATGCTATTCATCGCGTGACTCCTACTATTGGAGATAAAACCAGAATATTGTCGGTCTTAGCTTACAATTCGGAGCCCAATGTAAGGCTCTCGGAAACAGCTAGAATGACCTTTTTTGGAAAATTGAATTAATTATGAAAGAAAGCAATAAAGGTTTGGGACTTTATGACAATTTAGACCTTTCAGAAAGTCAGAACGATCAAGAGTTGTTAGATGTTTATAAAAAGTGGGCATCAATTTATGACAAAGATAATGATGATTTACTTGGGACGGTATCTCAGCCGAATTCAGTTCAAATTTTTCATAAACACATAACCGATAAAAATCAAAAAATTATTGATGTTGGTTGTGGAACAGGTTTGGTTGGCCTGGAACTTAAGAAGCTTGGTTACACTCATTTTGATGGTATAGACATTTCTAAGGAGATGATTGATATAGCTAAAGATAGGGGTTACCGGTCACTATTTATTGGTAATTTGAATGAGTCTCTTCCTTTAGAGAGTAATAGTTATGATGCTGCACTGTGTGTTGGCGTATTTACTCATGGCCATGTTGGTCCAAGTCGATTAAAAGAGCTAACTAGAATCATTAAATCACAAGGATTAGTATGTTTCACCGTTAATGAGGATGTCTACGAATCCTACGGATTTGATGAGGTCATCAAAAGGCTCGAGTCTGAAAATGTATGGGAGCTTCTTGAACTCAGCAAGCAAGACTACATGACAAAAAAAAATGTTATGGGTTATTATTGTGTTGCCAGAGTTAATTAATAGCAAATATATTAATTAACCTTTCTACTGATGATAGTTTGGCGCTTCTTTGGTTATTGAAACGTCATGGACATGAGATTCTGTCATTCCAGCCGAGGTAACTTGTACAAACTCAACCTTGGTTCTCATAGCATTAAGATTTTTACATCCAGTATAGCCCATAGATGATCTAATTCCACCCACCATTTGGTGAATAATTGGTCTAATAGAGCCTTTATAAGGAACTCTGCCTTCTATCCCCTCTGGAACTAATTTTTCAGCAGCAAGTTCTGCCTGAAAATAACGGTCAGACGAGCCGTGAGCTTGGCCCATTGCTCCTATTGAACCCATCCCACGATAAGCCTTATATGACCTTCCTTGATATAGTTCGACCTCACCCGGTGACTCCTCAGTTCCTGCTAGCATTGAACCCAGCATGACGCAATGTGCTCCAGCTGCAAAAGCTTTAGCAGCATCACCAGAGTAACGTATACCACCATCTGCAATGACCGTGACATTTGTTTTTTTCAAAGCTTCAGCGATATCGGAAATTGCACTAATTTGAGGAACCCCAACACCAGCAACGATTCGGGTTGTGCAAATGCTTCCAGGCCCAATCCCAACCTTGACACAATCTGCTCCAGCTTTAGCTAAGTCAATGGCAGCCTTAGCTGTTGCAATATTTCCAGCAATAATTTCTAAATTTGGAAAATCTTTTTTGGTCTTTACTACTCGATCAATTACGCCTTGGGAGTGACCATGCGCCGTATCAATGACAACTACATCAACTCCAGCTTCAACCAGAGCCCTTATTCTTTCACTAGAGCCTTTTCCAACTCCAACTGCAGCAGCTACTATTAATCTCTCTTGATCGTCTTTTGCTGCTTTGGGAAAGTCACTTGTTTTCTTTATATCACTGACAGTGATCATTCCACCTAGTTTGAATTGATTATCAGTAACCAGAACACGTTCAATACGATGCTTTCGAAGCAGCTTTCTAACTGTATTCATCGAAGCACCTTCGTTCACTGTGATCAGTGATTTTTGAGGAGTCATTACATTTTCAACAACCTCATCAAGACGAGTTTCGAAGAGAACATCTCGACTGGTTATTAGTCCAACTAGAGTGTCATTTGAGACAACTGGCATTGCTGATATTCCATGCTGTGTTTGAAGGTCAAAGACATCCTTAATCGTTGCTGAGGGATCAATAGTAATAGGATCTCTAATGATTCCAGACTCAAATCGCTTGACTTTACGAACCTCCATTGCTTGAGACTCAATAGACATATTTTTGTGTATTACACCCATACCCCCTTCCTGAGCAATTGCAATCGCAAGTTTGCCTTCGGTTACTGTATCCATTGCTGCAGAAATAATTGGCGTATTTAGAGTGATTTTATTGGTCAGTTTAGAGGTTAAACTTACTTCCTTTGGAAGAACTTCTGAATGCGCAGGAACTAACAATATGTCATCAAAGGTTAGTGCTTTTTTTAATTCTTTCATGAATCTCCTATAATCTAAAATCGTCTTTTGTTAAGCAGACTAGGGACAATAAATCCAATCATCATTCCAAAGAAAAGAACTATTGCGCCAACTATGAACCAATTTCTTGAGCTGGTATCTTTTTGAATTTGAGTATTATTTTCAGCGAGCTGAAGCTCTGCTTTTAATTGTAATTTTTCTTGAATGAGTTTTTCATTTTCATGCTCTAATTTAAGTGCATCTTGATAAATTTGCTCAATATGCTCTTTTTCAGCTTGCGATTTTGAGCTTTG
>CAYNES010000090.1:0-4144 GCA_964396315.1 uncultured Piscirickettsiaceae bacterium
CCTCCACAACAAAAAGTAGAAGACTTGATCGTATTTTTAGGCATATCAATAAAATGATTACAGGCGGCTTTTATTACCTCTCTTGGTAAAATAAATTGACCGTCTTTAATGTCACCCATGTTGCTCCCTCTAGCAACATTACAAGAGTCATGAAAGGTTACTACTCTATGATTGTTTTTTGATTTATCAAATGATAAATTATTATTTTTAATTAAATCATATGTAAACTCAATCATATGTTGCGGCTGAGGATAGTTATTGTCTAGTTGAGTTTGGAGTCTTAATGCATACTCATCCACTGCGCCATCACCAATCCCTGAAAGTGTATTCCAAAAACTGTATGCAACTCGCCAAGCATGTCCACACTCTCCAATAATAATGCGCTTTACATTTAGATCAAGTGCTGCCTTACGAATTCGAAGGGCACCTTCTCTCATAACATCGTAATTTCCAATAAACATTCCAAAGTTTGCTGCTTCTGAGGCATAAGAGCTTAGAGTCCAGCTCACTCCGCTCTCATGAAAAACTTTGGCATATCCAATGAGGCCATCAATATGAGGCTCAGCAAAAAAATCAGCTGATGGTGAAACCATTAATACTTCTGAATCTTTGATATCTATTGGCAATTTAACATCTACCCCAGTGTCTTCTTTAATCTCTTCTTCGAGATCCATGAGTGTGTCTTTTAGAGCAGGCTCTGGCATCCCTAAATTGTTTCCTATTTTCTTGACTTTGCCTAAAATTTGATTGGTGTATTTTTGGCCTACACCAATCACGTTCATGACCTCACGAGCCGCCATAGATATCTCGGCTGTATCTATGCCTGATGGACAAAATACTGCGCATCTTCTGCATTGAGAGCACTGATGAAAATAGTTATACCAATCATCTAGCATATCCTCATCAAGATCTTTAGCCCCAACAAGCTTTGGAAAATATTTTCCGGCAAAGGTAAAATGTCTTCTGTAGACACTTCTAAATAAATCTTGTCTTGCGACTGGCATATTCTTAGGATCGGCTGTACCCAAAAAGTAATGGCACTTGTCAGTGCATGCACCGCATTTCATACAGCTATCCAAAAAAACTTGGACCGATTTGTATTTAGAATTGGTTTCAGCCATTTTGTTAATTGCGACTTGTTGCCAGTTGTCAACCTTTTCTCCAGGAAATCCAAGGTTATTTTGGATCTCTACTGTAGCCTTAAATGGACCATCGCCAGACATAGAATCTCTATTGATTACTGGCGTTTGAACATAGGTTGGCAGTTTAATTTGATTATTAGTTGACAAAACTACTTATCCTTTAAATGGTTATTTTCAATATCTATTTTTAAATTATCTTCTTTTTTAGATGCCCAATCCGAGATGTGTCTTTTCTTTCGAGCATTATCCACCTGATTAAAAGTAGGCGAAAAAAATAACCCTGGAGCATGTAACAATTTAGATATTGGGAAAATAGCAATGAGACAAAAGACAGGGAAAATGTGCAATAAAAAAATAATTTCTCCAGGTAGCTCTGACCACTGAAAAGTAATTAAACCTGCTGCAAAATTTTTAACCATAAGCAAATTTGGATGGTTGTTCGCAAAAGTCATTATCATTCCAGTTGAAGCAATAAAAATAAAAACGAGTAACATCAGGTAGTCGGATGGTGCAGAAATATATCGAACCCTGTCAACAAATATTCTTCTTCCTAATAACCCTAATAAGCCAAATATGAGTGGATAGGCAGCATACTTTAATGGTTCAGTCTTATAGAGGATTAAAGGCACATCGCCTGGCCAAAAATAGACTAAATGTCGAAAAAATAATAGGACCAATGCTAAATGAAAGCTCCACCCAAAAATCCAGGTCCATTTGTTTGCCTTGAAGAGGCTTGCAAACAAAAAAATCTCTCGAAAATATCTCAGAAAAACCCCTTTTTTATCTAATGCAGACGGTGCAATTGGAATTTTAAGAGGCGCAGGTGTTTTCCAATATTGGATGATTTTATATGACAATCCGGATATAAAGATCAGGGCAGCAATATAAAAAAAGAATATTAAAAAAATACTTATCAGCGACATATGACTCTATCTCTAAGATAAAAAATCTAAGTCAGTGCTGAATAGCAAAACCAACAATGATTATTCAAACGCAGCCTGTTGGTTTTGGTAGGCCAGCGAACCGACAACCTTGCTTTGCAGGACCATAGGGAAAAAGAGAGTATAGATAGCGTGAATTTCCCTTATCATTCCCAAGCTTTTTTGCTATGGCTTTAGTAAGCACCCTAACAGCTGGAGCAAACTCGTATTCCTTATAATACTCCTGAAGAAAGTTGATGACCTCCCAGTGTTCGGGCGACAGTTCTATACCATCTTCATTGGACATAGCATTTGCAATCTCAGGCGTCCAATCGGATACCTTAAGCAAGTAGCCCTCTTCATCCACTTCAGCACCCAATATTTCTGCCATAACTATTATTAACCTTTAAGAATTTACTAGATAATTATCAACACTTGATGCAACACCTCGCCCCTCATTGATTGCCCAGACAACCAGTGACTGACCTCTTCGACAGTCGCCTGCTGAAAAAATCCCTTCTTTTGATGTTTTATAATTACCATGTTCGGACTGATAGTTACCCCTCTGATCAAGCTCAATTTCTGCATCATCACTTAGATAGTGCTCTGGGGATACAAAGCCCATCGACAATAAAACGAGTTCAGCATCCCAGGTTTTTTCAGTTCCTTCAATCTCTAATAATTTACCATCGATAAAATCAACATTGATAGTATTTATTCCTTTAACATTTCCCTCGACATCCTTAATAAATGACTTCGTCAGTAGCTGATAGTGTCTTGGGTCTTTGCCAAAAACTTTACTGGACTCTTCATGACCATAATCAACCCTATAGATAACCGGCCACTCTGGCCAAGGGTTATTATTTGAGCGGTCCTCAGGAGGCCTACTCATTAACTCAAAATTAATAATTGATTTAGCACCCTGCCTTAAAGAGGTTCCAATACAGTCAGTTCCGGTATCACCGCCTCCAATAACAATAACATTTTTTCCATTGGCAGAAAGATCACTTTGATCGGGTTGTCCACTATCAAGAAGGCTTTTAGTGTTTGATGTTAGGAAATCCATTGCAGGGTAGATACCTTTAGCATCTCTATTTTCAGCAGGTAAATCTCTGGCCTGTGTTGCGCCCGTTGCAAAAATGACCGCATCAAAATTTTCCTGAAGCTCTTTGGTAGTAATGTCTTTTCCAACATCAACATTAGTAATAAACTCAATCCCTTCCTCACGTAATAATCCGATACGTCGATCAACGACATCTTTCCCGAGTTTCATATTGGGAATACCATACATTAATAGACCACCAATACGATCACCGCGCTCATAAACTTTAACCGAATGACCCATTTGATTTAGCTCATCTGCTGCTGCTAGACCTGCAGGACCTGAACCTACTATTGCGACTTTTTTACCTGATCTAGACTCAATCACTTTTGGTTTAATCCACCCTTCTTCGAAACCCTTATCGACGATTGCTAATTCAATGTTCTTAATTGTTACGGCAGGATTGTTTAAACCAAGGACACACGATCCTTCACATGGAGCAGGACATACTCTTCCAGTAAACTCAGGAAAATTATTAGTCTTTTCTAGGCGCTCTAATGCCTCTTGCCATTCATTTTTATAAACAAGATCATTCCATTCAGGAATTAAATTGTCGATTGGGCATCCATTTGAAGATTGACAAAAAGGAACACCACAATCCATGCATCTTGAACCTTGTTCTTGAAGCTGATCTAAATTATGACTGCCTGAGAAAATTTCATCATAATCATTTATGCGAACGTCCACCTCGCGATATGACTCAACTTCCCTATCTAGCTCTAAAAATCCAGTTGCTTTACCCATGAGTTGCTTTTAATTTTTGTGCGCAGTATTATCTCATAATATCATGAAAAACATTTAAAAAATAACATCAATAATATCTATTTTTAAGACTTATTTAAGACAATAGTTTCTTGTGAAGATACTAAAAGATATGTATAATTAGCGCTTTTTTAAAAACCCCAAATAGGTGCAATCGTGAATTTAATTGATCAAATTGAAAGTGAGCAACTAAGAACTGACATTCCTGAATTTTCTGC
>CAYNES010000091.1:0-4104 GCA_964396315.1 uncultured Piscirickettsiaceae bacterium
CATGCTGGCGTAAGTGGTCATGAAGGTCATTATGGTGATTACGCCTCCTTTGTCCCTTTGATTGGAGCGGGTGAGGAGGCAGCGGCATGTCACATGACTTGGAATGATGAACCCCTAAAGAATAACGAAGGTATGTTTCTTGAGTTGGGTGGAGCTTATGCTAGATATCACTGCCCCTGCTCTAGAACCTTATTTCTAGGATCGCCTCCAAAAGAATACTTGGATATTGAAAAAGTAATCAATGAATGCATACACAACGCAATTGAAATGTTTAAGCCTGGAAATACCTGTGCACAAATTTCAGATAATTTCACTGCCACCCTAAAAAAGTATGGCTATGAAAAGAACAATCGATGCGGCTATCCAATTGGCTGCAGCTATCCTCCTGACTGGGGCGAGAGAACAATGAGCCTAAGAGGAACGGATCAAACCGTGCTTGAGGAAAACATGACCTTCCACTTTATGCCAGCGATATGGTTTGATGACTGGGGGTTTGAAATGACTGAGAGTATTCGCGTTGGTAAAAATGGTGGCGAGTGCTTATCACATGTTCCAAGAAAACTATTGGTCAAATAACAGTCTCATTATTTTTTTGCTAAGTCGGATTGCTTTATTAAGCTCCCAGGGACATTATCTGTGTGCTTTATACAGTCTAATACAGCGTAACTGAAATAACGCCTAAGACCGATATCTGCATTTAAGACCCTTTTAATAAAATCTTGATAACCAACTACATCTTTTACAAGGACTCTCAAAATGTAATCTAAGCTTCCACCGATTGACCAACAGGATAAAACTTCATCGAAATCCATAATAGCTTCTTCAAATCTTGCAAATTCTCCCTGCTTGTGACTCTCTAACTCAACCTCAGTGATGACAAGATGAAAGTTACTTAAAAATGAAGAAGATAGTTTCGCTCCATAACTTTCTATTATCCCTGCCTCTTCTAATCTTTGAAGTCTATCCCATGACGGTGTCAGCGATAAATTGAGCTTATCAGCGAGCGCTGTTTTGGTAATCCTGCCTTCTTCTTGAAGAATGGATAAAATTTGGATGTCTCTTTCATCGAGCTTGTGCATAAACACTATTATCGCTCTATTTAAAGATTATTTAATCAAAAAAATTCACTCTTGTTTGAATTTTTAATAATAATCAGTGATTTATAAGACTTTTAAATACTTTAGTTATTCAAATTTTCTATCGTCTTTGAAATTTGATCAAAAGTAGCTTGATTTGATGTCAACACAGGCTTTCCAATAGCCACTTCAATATCTGGAATAATTTCCGCAGATCTCATTGCAGTACATGAAATGAAGATTGCATCAGCATCATCATGGATTGCTGCTTTGGCAGCACTAATTATTTCATCCGCAGGAAGCATTGCAACGTCTCTATCGTCACTCATATCCATATACATTGAAGAAACAATCTCCACGTCATTTTTTTGAAGATAATCTATTAATAAAGACGATACTTCTTCGCTGTAAGGAGTTAAAACACTTACTTTTTTAAAGCCTCGATCCTTAAAGTTAGCAACAACTGCTTGAGATGTAGAGAGTACTTTGGCAGTTGGCTTACTCTCTTGTATTGCATTTTCTATTGCATCATCACCCACTATTGAAGAGGATGAAGTACAGTTAAATACAACCAAGTCAAGATCGTAACTTGGAAGGATTCCTGCAGAGGCCTCGGTTAAATCATCCCCAATAGCAGCCAATGACTCTGGTGTCATTGGGTTGGCGAAATGAATTCGATTGAAATAAAAGTCGAAATTGGGTTTTTTTTCTGAATACATCCTTACAAAATCACGCTCAAATGTAAAGTCAGTATTTAAAACGATTAAACCGACAGCTGGCCTTTCATTGGATGCGTTTAGTGTTTCAGAAAGATTATATTTTTTTGATTCGATTGTCATAATTTTAAGTTAGTTATTTATCGTTTTAGAAAATAAGTGCATGACAACAACGCCTGAAATGATTAAAGCCATCCCAATGATAGATCCTAGATCTGGCATTTCTTTGTAAACTAATGCCCCAACAATGGCAACCAGACATATTCCTAGACCTGACCATACTGCATAAACAACGCCCAAAGGCAAGTCTCTTAAAGCCAAGGTCATCAGCCAAAAAGACAACACATAAAACACTACAAGAAATGTTGTAGGAATAAGCTTTGAAAACTCTTCAGTTGCCTTTAAAAGGCTTGTTCCTGCAACTTCAGCAGCAATGGCCAATGCTAGATAGAAATAACTCATTGTTTTAAACTTTACTTTAAATAATGCAAAGTATAACCTTAAGAAATATTATTTAGAAAAGATTTAATCCAATCAAAAAGGATTGAAGTTGGCCTGTAAGCCGGGTTCTGTATGGCCAAGGCCACGATAGTCATTCATCTACGAGACTTGTTACCAAGAATCTTGAGCACTCTACCCGAAGACAACGCGAGCAGCGCCAATGCCTTCCTATTTGAGCTTGCTCCAAGTGGGGTTTACCATGCCAAACTTATCACTAAGATTGCGGTGAGCTCTTACCCCACCATTTCACCCTTACCTGCTAAAGCAGGCGGTTTATTTTCTGCTGCACTTTCCGTCGCATCACTGCGCCTAGTCGTTAACTAGCACTTTGCTCTTTGGAGCCCGGACTTTCCTCTCAATGCAATTGCATCCAGCGACTATCCGGCCAACTTCAGGGAAAATTATACGCTATGAACTCTGCTTTAAAACAAAGCGCTATGAATTTGTGAAAACAAACTATCCCTTGAATGTTAAGGGGATATTATGAAGCACTTTATGGATATTCTCTCCATCAGTATCCACCGCAACGGTCACCGGCATATCTTTGACTTCCATTTCATAGATTGCCTCCATACCCATCTCTTCAAACGCTACAACCTTAGCTTTTTTGATAGATTTAGAAATCAGGTAAGCAGCCCCTCCTACTGCAATCAAGTAACTGGCTTGATGCTTTTTGATACTTTCAACTGTCGCCTGACCACGCTCAGCCTTACCGATCATTCCAAGAATCCCAGTATTTTCAAGTATCAGATCGGTAAATTTATCCATTCGGGTGGCAGTTGTAGGTCCCGCAGGTCCAATCACCTCATCGCGAACAGCATCGACGGGTCCAACATAATAAATAAATTTATTTTCAAAGTTGACACCCTCTGGTAACCCTTCTCCACTTTCAATCATTGATTTGAGTCGCTTATGGGCTGCATCTCTTCCGGTAATAATGGTTCCAGATAAAAGAAGGGTGTCACCTATATTCCAGTCATCCATTTGTGATTGAGTCAGAGTATCTAAATCAACCTTTGTGTATTTAGAAACATCCATCTCTAAATCAGGATAGAGACTTAAATTAATTTCAGGCAATTCGGCAACACCAGACCCATCCAATGAGAAATGGACGTGTCTTGTTGAAGCACAATTTGGAATCATCGCAACAGGGAGAGAGGCGGCATGAGTAGGGTAATCATTAATCTTCACATCCAAAACTGTTGTAAGTCCACCTAGTCCCTGGGCGCCAATACCTAGTTCATTAATCTTGTCAAATAGATCAATCCTTAATTTCTCAACATCACTTTGTTTCTGTTTAGCTTTAATGTCGTTGATATCAATTGACTCCATCAAGGAAGCTTTAGCCATCAACATCGCTTTTTCAGCAGTACCTCCAACACCAATCCCAATCATTCCTGGTGGGCACCAGCCTGCACCCATCGTTGGAATTGTCCTTAGAACCCAATCCGTAAGATTGTCATCAGGGTTGAGAACAGTAAATTTAGATTTATTCTCTGAACCTCCACCTTTAGCGGCAACTGTAATCTCCAACTTATCGCCTTTAACTAACTTTGTATGAATTACCGCCGGCGTGTTGTCTTGGGTATTTTTTCTGCTGAATAAAGGGTCACTCACTATCGATGCTCTCAGACGATTGTCTGGCTCGTTGTATGCCCTCCTCACGCCCTCGTTAATCATGTCCTCAAGAGATAGCTCCGAATCCCACTGAACATTCATGCCAACTTCAACAAAGACATTTACAATTCCAGTATCTTGACAGATAGGTCTTTTTCCAAGAGCACACATTTTAGAATTGATCAAAATCTGCT
>CAYNES010000092.1:0-4031 GCA_964396315.1 uncultured Piscirickettsiaceae bacterium
CTTTCTTCTTTACAATTTTTAAGAATTTTAAGATGGTCCCTACTTAGTCCCTTCTTAGTCCCTAATACTTCATTTACCCCTTCAGAGTAGTATAATAAGGATAGTTGTTCAACCTCCTTTCCAATCTTCTTACTTCTCTTAATATCCTTTGTCCAGTCATCTGTTTGTATGACTTCTTCTAGTTCTTTTTGTATTGGTATTTCTTTTTTTAAGAACTTAAACATTTGCAATCTATTTAATAAATGACACGTTTAATTATAAACTTATTCAGAATACCTTAATACGTATTCTGCCTTTTTTGACAATGTATAGGCCGAATTTTGCCAATTAAAACTTTACTTTTAGTGAGTTAGTATTTGGTTTAAGAAGAGTTGTAACCTGTCAGACTCAGCATTATCAAAGAAGTTTTTAGGGTCATTTTCTTCCACAATTTGACCATCATCCATAAATATTATTCTATTCGCTACTTTTCTTGCAAAGCCCATTTCATGAGTCACACAGATCATTGTGATACCTCCTTTAGCTAGCTCAATCATTACATCTAAGACCTCAGATATCATTTCAGGATCTAAAGCTGAAGTAGGCTCATCAAATAGCATTATTTTTGGATTTGTGCATAATGATCTTGCTATTGCCACTCTTTGTTGTTGGCCACCACTGAGCTGATTTGGGTACTTTTCAGCTTGGTCTTTAATCCCAACTCTGTCTAACAGCTTTAATGCTTTTTCTCTAGATTCTTGTTTTGTTTCATTGTGAACCCATATCGGAGCTAACGTTAGATTGTCTAATATTGTTAAATGAGGAAATAAATTGAAGTGTTGAAACACCATGGAAACTTCACTTCTGATCTTCCTAATCTTTTGTGCGTCGTCTGTCAGCTCTGTACCAGAGACCAGAATAGTCCCTTCTTGGAACTTTTCAAGAAAGTTAACGCATCGTATCAGTGTTGATTTTCCGCTCCCAGATGGGCCACATACAACTATTATTTCACCCTCTTGAATATCCAGGTTAATGTTTTTTAGTGCGTGGAAGTCTCCATACCACTTATTTAGTTCAGATATTTCAATGATATTTGTTTTTTTATCGCTCATTTTTTTTGACCTTTAATTTTTGTTTTCAGTATTGAAACGTAACTCTAGTTTTCTGGAATAGCGAGACATTGTGTATAGTATAGCCCACATGACCATTGTTACAAATACAAACCCTTCAGGCTCTCTTCCAAGCCAGTATGGATCATTACTCGTTAGATTAACCATTGCAAGCATGTCAAATAGTCCAATAATTAATACAAGCGTAGTATCTTTGAATAAGGATATTGATGAACCAACAATATTAGGAATTGATATTTTCAAAGCTTGAGGCAGGATTATGAGTACATTTTTTTGAAAATAGCTTAATCCTATAGCGTCTGCAGCCTCGTATTGTCCTCTTGGAATTGCTTGAAGCCCTCCCCTAACGACTTCAGCAAAATATGCTGCCTGGAATAGAGCGATACCAATTAGCGCTCTTAAAAGCTTGTCAAAATAATTTCCTGACTCTAAGAATAGCGGAAGCACAAAAGATGCCATAAATAAAATAGTGATTAGTGGAACAGCTCTAATAAATTCAATAAAAAGGGTTGAAAATAGCTTGATTACTTTTAAGTTAGATTGTCTCCCAAGCGCTAATAAAACACCGATTGGAAAAGAAACAATAATGCCTACTGACGCAATAATTAATGTCAATAATAATCCGCCCCATTGGTCAGTATCTACAGGCGTAAGTACACCAAATCCTCCTGCTATTAGCACATAAGATATTAGAGGGTATAAAATAATTAGTGATAAAACCACCCTATTTTTGTATTTATAGTTTTTAGCCAGAGGTACTATAACAAATAGCAACCCTGTTAGCGCAAATACAGTGTTAGGTCTCCAGGTTTCTGTTCTAGGGTAGAAACCATAGGTGTACATGTAGAGTTTTTCGTAGATGTATGGCCAGCAAGCACCAACCCTACCGCAATTATCATTTGTCGCCATTTCTTCACTAAACTTAATCTCAAAGCCAAAGAAATTAACAGTTCCAAAGCTAAAACTTGCATCAAATACCATCCAATTCAACAAAGGTGGAATCATTATATAAAGCAAGTAGAGTGAGGCAAAAGTTAATAGAGAATTTATCCAGCTAGAGAAGAGGTTTGTTTTAAGCCAGAGAACAGCACCAATTTGAGATATTGGTGGCTTTCTTGTTTCTTGTTGATCAAATACTGGCATAGTTATCTTCCCTGGATGGCCATTTTATTATTAACATAGTTTAGCAATAAGGATATAAAGAGCGAGATTACTAGATAAACCAGCATCGCCATTGCTAGAATTTCAACTGCCTGGCCTACTTGATTGAGAACCGTTCCGCCAAAAGCGCTCATCAGTTCTGGATAGCCAATTGCTGTAGCGAGTGACGAGTTTTTTGTAAGATTCAAATACTGGTTTATTGTTGGAGGAATTGCTACTCTCAAAGCTTGAGGCAGGATGATTAATTTGAGAGATTGTGTTGGCGTTAGACCAATTGCAGCTGCAGCCTCTTTTTGCCCTTTGTCAACCGCCTCGATACCTGATCTTATAGCCTCAGCTATATAGGTTGCAGTATAAACACTTAAGGCAAATGTTAGCGCCAAAAACTCTGGAACAACGTTCATACCTCCTCTTAAGTTAAATTTTCCTAGTACAGCGATATCAAACTGTAATGGGGATCCAAGTACCAAAAAAACTATAATTGGAAGCCCAACAATTAAAGCAATAGAGAATGGCCATGTGCTCGTATGAATTCCAGTTAGCTCGTGCCTTTTCTTATAGAATTTTTTAATAAAATAAGAAGCTATTAGTCCAAGAAGCAGAGCAAATACAACGGCCATGAAGCCGCTCTCAGGTATTGGCTTTGGTAAATAAAGTCCTCTTTGATTGAGGAACATGATGTCAAAGAAGGCAAAACTTTGTTTTGGATGTGGAAAAAGGTTTATAAATAAGTTGTACCAAAAAAGAATTTGTAAAAGAATAGGTATATTTCTAAAGAGTTCAATATAGCCTCCTGCTAGCTTTGCTACCAGATAGTTATTTGAGAGTCTAGCGATACCAATGAAGAGACCAATCAGAGTGGACAAAATTATTCCTACAAACGCTACAACAAGGGTATTTATCAGTCCTACATAAAAAACACTGAAATTAGAAGATTCAGGCGTGTATTCAACTAAATAATTGCCAAGAAAAGGCAAAATATCAAAGCCAGCTCTATTTTTTAGAAATGTGAAACCAGTGTTGATCCCTCTCTCTTCAATATTATGAAAGAGGTTTCCAATTGCAGTATAAAAAAGCCCTACTACCAGGATAAAGGTTACAACTTGGAAGAAAAAAGCTCTTGCCTCATTGTTATAAAGCATGTCACGAAAGTTTAACCCTCTGTGTTGCGATTTACCAATAGAGTCGAGGATTATTTTTTTCATAAATGATTATTTATAAATATTAAAAATTTTGTAAATTTTACTAAAAAAAACTTTGTGAGGTCGAAAAGGAATAAAAAAAACCAGCCTGCTAAAGTATAGCAGGCTGGTTTAGGTTCTAACTAGATAATTGCTTATCTAAATGGAGGTGAATATAGAATTCCACCATCTGTCCATAGTGCGTTAACACCACGGGCAATACCAATCGGCGTATTGATACCGATATTACGCTCAAAGCTTTCAGAGTAGTTACCTACTTGCTTAACGATTTGGTAAGTCCAGTCTGGAGTCAGACCAACATACTCATGAGTACTACCAGAGCGACCCATTAGGCGCTCACGCTCAGGGTTGTTACTAACATCGTCAACAGTTGCACTTGTTACACCAAGCTCTTCAGCAGTAATCATAGCATTAAGAGACCATCTTACAATGTTGAACCACTGATCGTCACCTTGACGAACAACAGGCCCTAAAGGCTCTTTAGAGATGATTTCTGGAAGTACAACGTGCTCTGAAGGGTCATTCGCAGCAGCACGCATTGAATATAGACCAGAAGCAT
>CAYNES010000093.1:0-4021 GCA_964396315.1 uncultured Piscirickettsiaceae bacterium
TCTATGATATTGAGATGGTTCAAAATGAAGGCGAGTCTGATGACTCAATGGAGCTGCTTTTTGTCTCATTTTCAATCGATGATAATTACACTCCGTCTCTAAAAAAGAGAGTTGCCAGCGGGAAAACAGAAGACGAGAATCAGCAGCAACTTATTATGCTCTCTGTGATTCCAGTCTTAAAAGGGTTTATGGTGGCAATAACCGACTAGGTTTACTTTTTACCCTTTTGAGTCGCTAATTTAAGCTTAGGGCCGGCCTTAAAGGTGACCACTTTTCTTGCACTAATCATGACCTCTTCACCGGTCTTTGGGTTTCTTCCTGGTCTTGGCGTTTTTTCCCTAACTACAAAGTTTCCAAAGCTTGATAACTTGATCTCCTGTCCTGTTTTTAGAGTCTCTATGATTTGCTCAAAGAACTCATTAGTGAGAGCTAAAGCTTGAGTTTGTGTGAGGTCAGTTTTCTTTACGAGGGTATTTGCAATATCTTGTTTTGTAAGGGACATTTGATTATCTTAATTTAGCAGAAAATTTTGATTCTAAATGACCTACTATTTTACTAACTTTTTCGGCTAACTGTTCATCAGTTAGGGTAACTTCTTCCGATTGGTAAGTTAAATTTAAGGCCACACTTTTACTTCCCTGTTCGATATGCTCCCCTTCATAGACATCAAACAAGTTAACATCAATCAAATCATTTTGTTTTAATGACTGAATTGAATGAATAAGTTCATCACTAGAGATCTCCTTGGATACTACTATAGCAATATCTCTTTGAGAGGCCTGAAATGATGAAAAAGACTCATAGCTCGGCGTTTCGCCTTGCTCTATTTCGGACTGAGTCAGTTCAAAAAGGAATGCATTTGGCATCGACAACTTCTTCTGGAGTTTTGGTGACAGTGCGCCCACCCAACCAACATGATTTTTTTCTTTCATTATTTTTGCTGTTTGACCCATCTGGAGTGCTGGATGCTCAGCGACCTCAAATGTGAAATCTTTTTTACATTGATTTAATAGCGCTTCGACGTCAGACTTGGCATCAAAAAAGTCAACCTCTCGGTCCGCTCCTGCCCATTGTGAGTTATAACGATTACCCGAAATAATGCCAGCAATTTTTTGAATCTGACCCTCTACCTCAACTCCTGAGAAACAAAGACCAATCTCGAAGAAACGCAGGTTGTGGTGCCCTCTTCTGATATTAGATTTGGCTGAATCAATGAGTCCAGGCCATAAACTTGAGCGCATCACCGCCATGTCATCAGAGATTGGATTTTGCAGTAAGATTTTCTTAGAACCTGGGTCAACTAAATCATGCATCTCGTTAGAGATAAAGCTATAGGTAATTACCTCTTGATAACCTCTATTAACTAAGGCATTTGAGAGATCATTAGAGCTGATCTTGGCCTGAGCTGCATTCGAAATATTGGCATCAATAGCAAGCCTTTGAACTGGAATCTTGTCATATCCATAAAGCCTTGCTAGCTCTTCAACGATGTCCGCTGGAATACGAATATCAAAACGAAAGCTTGGCGGTATGATAGTCCAAGAATTGTCTTTATTCTTTTTGAAATCAAAATCAAGAAACTTGAATTTTGACTCTACCCATGAAGGGTCAAGATCAAAGCCAAGAACCTTTGATATTTTTTCAATTGATATTTGAATTGGCTCTAATTTAGGAAGTGATTTTGAGTCAACAGTCTCATTGATTTCAGATGCTTTGCCGCCGCATATTTCTAGAACAAGCTCAGTTGCTCTCTCCATTGCATGGCCAGCCATATTGAAGTCAACACCTCTCTCAAAGCGAAGTGAAGCATCAGTATGTAGACCATATGATCTCGCAATTCCAGAGATTGCAACCGGCTCAAAAAATGCACTCTCTAAAAGGATATCAGTTGAATTCTCAAGTGTTGAAGTTCCCATTCCACCAATTACGCCAGCGATGGCTATGGCAGATTTCTCATCTGCAATCACTAGAGTGTCTTCTGATAATGTGACGCTTTGTCCATTAAGTAATTCTAACTCTTCGTCCTTTTTTGCTGATCTAACATTGATATTGCCATTAATCTTCGATAAATCAAAGGCATGCATAGGTTGACCGAGCTCCAAAAGAACATAGTTGGAAATATCAACAATGGGTGAGTGTAGCTGTTGAGAAGCACGAAGAAGTTTTTGTACCATCCATTCTGGCGTTGATGCATTATTATCAACACCCTCAATCACTCTTGTTAAATACTTTGGGCACTCCTTCGGATTGCTGACCGAAGATTTAAAAGACCTGTTACCTTTTTGATCAGCTTTAAAATTTAATGCAGGAAGAGATAAGTTATAGTTGACGCATACCTCTCTAGCAACTCCAAGAACACTAAAACAATCACCTCTATTAGGAGTAATATCAAACTCGATAATTTGATCATCAAGATCAAGTACCGATCGAACATCATCACCAATTTTAGCTTTTGAATTTAGCTCAATGATTCCTTCATGACTGTCCGATATACCCATTTCAGATTCTGAGCATAACATTCCATTTGACTCAACGCCTCTTAATTTTGCGCGTTTAATTTTGAGCTTATTGGGAAGAACTGAGCCAACAGTTGCAACAGCGACCTTTAAATCTTGCCTTACATTTGGGGCACCGCAAATAATTTGCAGATTTTCACCTGTTCCAATATCAACCTCACAAAGACTCAGCTTATCTGCATTGGGATGCTTACCACAATTTACGACATGACCAACGACTAAGCCTTCGAATGGCGGAGCTACAGGCGCAATTTGATCAACCTCTAGGCCAGCCATAGTTAACTTTTCAGAGAGCTCTACATCGCTCACATCTGGATTAACCCACTCTCTTAACCATCTAGTTGAAATATTCATAAATAATACCTGTGCACTAGAATTGATTTAAAAATCGAACGTCGTTTTCAAAAAACAACCTAAGATCATTGACGCTATATCTTAGCATCGCAAGTCTCTCTACACCCATTCCAAAGGCAAGACCTGAATAGGCTTCAGAATCAATATCAACCGCCTTCAATACGTTTGGATGAACAACGCCGCATCCCAAAACCTCAAGCCAGCCGGACTTTTTACAGACACGACACCCTTCTCCACCACAAATCACACATTCAATATCGGCCTCAGCAGAGGGCTCTGTAAAAGGAAAGTAGGATGGACGGAATCTCACTTTAAGATCCTCTTTTTCAAAGTATGCCCTAAGAAAGTCAATGAGAAGACCTTTGAGCTGAGAGAAGGAGGCCTCTTTATCAACAATCAGACCTTCGACTTGATGGAACATAGGAGTATGAGTGACATCAGAGTCACAACGATAAACTTTACCTGGAACGATCACTCTTACAGGAGGCTTTTGCCTCTCCAAAGTTCGAATTTGAACTGGTGAAGTGTGTGTCCTTAAGACGGTATTTGAATCAAAGTAGAACGTGTCATGCATTGCCCTTGCAGGATGGTGCTCTGGAATATTGAGCGCGCTGAAGTTATGAAAGTCATCTTCAATTTCTGGTCCAAGCTCTATCTCAAAGCCAGCCTTAGTAAAAATATCTTGAATGTGATTGAGCGTTTGAGTGATTGGATGAAGGCTGCCTTTTTCTGAGTTCCTGCTCGGAAGTGTGACATCAATTTTTTCATCAAGGAGCCTCTGATTTAAAGCAATGTCTTCGAGCTCCTCTTTGCGAGACTCGATTAAATTTTGGATTTGGACTTTGGCTTCATTGATAGCCTCACCCATCTTAGGTCTCTCTTCTTTAGAGAGCTTACCTAAACCTTTCAAAAGGTCTGTCAACTCACCTTTTTTTCCCAAGTACTGAACTCTTGAGTCGTCAAGAGCTTTTAAGTCCATAGCGCTCGCTATAGATTTGGTGGCGTTGGTGATAATTTTGTTAATCAAAATGCCTACTTTTTTTATTTAAAAGACTGCAACCTATGTTACAGTCTTTTAGTAAGATTTTTCTACTGTGCTAACCCAGCTTTTGCTTGATCAGCAATTTTAGCAAAGGCTTCCTTATCAAAGA
>CAYNES010000094.1:0-3987 GCA_964396315.1 uncultured Piscirickettsiaceae bacterium
ATTTTTACTCCTTAGATTAATGAAATAAAATTGTTTTTCTTGCAACTCTATTGTGTCATAAAAAACGAACAATATTAAACTTTTTTATCTTATATATTGCTTAAATTACAGAAAGAATGGGGACTAAAATTAGGTTATAATATTATGTTTATTATTGAAGAAGTTCCCTAAAGATGAAGACATCTAAAGCTATAAGACAATTTAATACACGAAGATCTTGTCTTCTATCTTATATCCCAGTGGTGGCTATTTTGTCTTGAATGTAATAATATACCTAGTTTCAAAAGCCCCAGTTTGGGGCTTTTTTCATTTAACTACCTTAATAATTTTTTATGTCTAACTTAATGTCTAATTACTCTCCACTTGAAGTCACCTTTGTAAAGGGTAATGGGTGCTGGCTGACTGATTCAAAGGGGGATGAATATCTCGATGCTTTATCTGGTATCGGAGTCGTTAACCTCGGTCATTGCCACCCAACTGTAACAAAAAAACTAGTGGATCAGTCTCAGCAGCTACTTCATACTTCGAATATTTATCGAATTGAAAATCAGGAGGAGTTAGCAAAAAACTTATGTAATTTAGCAAACATGGATAAGGTTTTTTTCTCTAATTCGGGAGCTGAAGCTAATGAGGCAGCGATTAAAATTGCAAGACTATATGCGCGCAGCAAGAGTATTGAAAATCCGGTCATCTTAACTGCTAGTCAAAGTTTTCATGGCAGAACAATGGCAACCTTGTCGGCAACTGGACAAGCCAAGGTGCAAGCTGGTTTTTCTCCACTCATGAGTGAGTTTATTCATGTCGATTATGATGATGTAGATGGAATACACCAATTGACCGATAACAAGGATATTGTTGCTGTCATGGTTGAGCCGATTCAGGGAGAGGCTGGCGTTATCATTCCGAAAAATGACTATCTTAATAAGGTGCAAAATATCTGTAAAAAGAATGGCTGGCTACTCATATTAGATGGAGTTCAATCTTGCATGGGAAGAACTGGCAAGCTTTTTGCACATGAACATAACGACATAACTCCAGACATACTTTGTCTTGCAAAAGGACTTGGCAATGGTGTTCCGATAGGAGCGTGCTTAGCAAAAGGTGTTGCATCAGAAATGCTAACGCCTGGAACTCACGGCTCAACCTTTGGTGGGAATCCATTGGTCACAGCTGCTGCTTTGGGTGTCCTAGATGTATTTCAGAATACTGGGGTACTTGATAATGTCAATCAAATGAGCGCTTACTTTAGATCAGAATTTGATAAGCATTTCAGTCACAATAATGCAGTCAAAGAAGTTAGGATAAAGGGATTGATGATTGGAATTAGTCTTGATAGTGATAAAGTTGATTGTAGTCAGCTAGTAAAAAAAGCGCTTAAAGACAAACTACTCATCAACGTTACTGGAAGCTCAATAAGAATGCTGCCACCTTTAATAATCTCTAAAAAGGAAATTGATACCATAATAAACAAACTTGTTACACTAATAGGTAATTAGGAAAAATCATGACAAAAAACTTTATTAATTTTGATGATCTTAGCCATAAAGAATTACAGGGCATCATCGATCGCGCCATTACTTTAAAAAAAGAACACAAAAGTGGAAAGATAAATGAATCGCTAAAAAACAAAACCTTGGCAATGATTTTTGATAAATCTTCTACTAGAACTAGGGTTTCTTTTGAAGCTGGAATGACACAGCTTGGAGGTGAGTCACTTTTTTTATCTGAAAAAGATATACAACTGGGTAGAGGTGAGCCAATTACTGATAGCGCAATCGTTATCAGCTCTATGGTTGACGCAGTAATGCTAAGGCTTTCTTCTCATGAAGATATTGTTGAATTCGCAAAGCATTCGAGCAAACCCGTTATTAACGCCCTTTCTGATGAGTCACACCCCTGTCAAATTCTTGCTGACTTGATGACTTATCAGGAAGAAAAAGGGTCTATTCAAGGTAAAAAAATTGCCTGGGTTGGAGACGGATGCAATGTATGCCAAACTTATATGCAAGCGGCAGTAATATTTGATTTCGAACTTTCCATTGCGACTCCAGTTGGCTATGAGCCCTCTGATGTGTTTACTCAAAAATATCAGAAAAACATTAATTTCTATAATAATCCAATGGATGCTAGCAAGGACGCCGATATTGTTGTTACGGATGTTTGGACCAGTATGGGCCAGGAATCTGAAAAGAAACAGCGAGAAAGTGCTTTTAAGGGCTTTCAAGTCAATCAAGAACTAATGAGTCAGGCTAAAAACGATGCTGTGTTTATGCACTGCCTTCCAGCCTACCGCGGCATAGAGGTTAGCTCCGAGGTAATTGATGGCAATCAAAGTGTTGTTTGGAGTGAGGCTGAGAATCGCCTTCATGCTCAAAAATCTTTACTTCTTTACCTAATTGAAGGTTAATCTAGCTGAGATAATTTTAATTTAGCCTCTTGATAAAACTTGACACCTCTCTCAATCTTTTCTCTACCTTTTGAGAGTCGCCATTTGTTAGTGTCTCGAAGCGAGTAAACGCAACCACAGTACTCTTGCTGGTAGAAATTTTCCTTTTTTGAGATCTCTAGCATTCTTGAGGAGCCCCCTTGTTTGCGCCAGTTAAAATCCCAATAAGGCAAATCGTGGGGCTCTGATGATCTTTTGCCAGAGTCGTTAATTTGCTTCATATCTTTCCACCTTGATATGCCAAGCGTTGATGAAATAATATCGAAGTTGTTCTCTGAAGCATATTGTGCTGTTTTTTGGAACCTCATATCAAAGCAAGTTGTACATCTTGGACCTCTCTCAGGCTCATTCTCTTGTCCTTTGGTTCTAGCAAACCACTCATCCCTGTCATAATCAGCATCGATAATTGGCATGCCTAATTTTTCAGCAAAACGGATATTCTCCTCTTTTCTGAGCTCGTACTCATCAAAGGGATGGATATTAGGGTTATAGAAATATATCGTGGTATCAATTTCAGAAGCAGCTAAAGCCTCCATAATCTCGCCTGCACAGGGTGCGCAGCATGAGTGAAGTAAAAGCCTTTTCTCGCCATTTGGCGTTTTTAGCTTGGGTCGCTCATAGGATTCTAGAGAGTAATCTATTCTAGACATAATTTAACCTTCTTCAAAACCTCCCAAGAGTCTCTCTTGAGCTGGGGATTCTTAATGATATCTTTTGGATGATGAGTAATAAATAAAGATTGACCTTCAGCTGAAATGGATGAATCCATAATCAGCATTAAATCTGAAGGGTGGTTCTGAATAAAGCGATTCATTTCAGACTTATCTATAGAGATTAGGCTGCATTCATTCAGGCCAAGTCCAATAGAAGCCAACATTTTAAATAGTAAATCTTGACTAGCTCCGGATTGACAAAATGAATCCTCAGAATCTAGCTCAAGCACCAACAATTTAAATTTAGCTGACAATTCAGGGCTGACAGAAGAATATAAAAAATCAGGTATTCCTAAGGCCTCAAGATATTTACTTCTGTCAGGATTCATCAAATCTGCGGGTGCGCTCGTTCTACATTAGCCATTACTTTATTTAGTGCGTGGACGTATGCTTTGGCTGAAGAAGTAATGATATCGGTATCAACTCCCTGACCATTAACGATCTTGCCCTCATGCTCAAGCCTAACATTAACCTCACCTAATGAATCTGTACCCTGAGTGACATTTGAGACAGAATAAAGCTGAAGTTTTGGCTCGATATCAACCAATGACAAAATGGCATTGAATGTCGCATCAACAGCACCAGAAGTATGAGCCGAAGCGCTATGTTCACTACCATTAATGGACAAAGTAACATCAGCAGTATTCACCTTGCCTGACTCTGCAGAGACCTTAAGAGAAACTAGTTGAATGATTTCTGTATCCTCAGTTTGAGTCTCCGAAACTAGGGCTTGAAGGTCCTCATCAAAGATGTCATGCTTTTTATCAGCCAGAGTTTTAAATCTTGAGAAAGCATCATTTAGATCTTCATCAGATTCAAACTCAACAC
>CAYNES010000095.1:0-3976 GCA_964396315.1 uncultured Piscirickettsiaceae bacterium
AGCAAGTTCATCTTCTAGTTTTTGCTGCGCTAGAGCAGCATCCATTTCTGCTTTAAAGGCATCTATCTCAGCCTTTGCCAAATCTTCAGCAAGTTGAGCTTCAAAAGCAGCTAGCTCTTCATCAAGGTTTTCATAGTAAACCTGATCTCTATCATCACCACCTGCATAGACATTAAAAGCCAAAAACAGTAGTGCAAAAAATTTAATTGATTTATTAATCACGTTAATCTCCAAAAGAGTTAAAAGTAACATATATATGTATCTACAACTTATTTTATACTAGATGTATTTTATGGAAAGATTTAATTGATGAAATTATTTGAAGATAAATTTGAGTTATTTTTCAATGATTTAGTACTTCAAGAATTTAAGAATGAATGCCTTTTAAAAAGCCTTAAAGCGCTCCAAGTTAAAAATGGAAATATCCCCAAATGGACTAGCGCATTAGATGAGATAAAGGCTTTTATAAAGGGGGATTTAGTCCTGAATGAGCCATATATATCGATAAAAAATATCGGCACTTCTTCAGAAAATATTGAAAACAATTTCAAGAAACTTTTGCCTTGGAGAAAAGGGCCTTTTATTCTCAACAATTTAAAATTAGAGAGCGAATGGCAAGGCAACCTAAAATGGCAACGCCTCAAAAATAAGATAAAGCCACTCAATAATAAAAGAGTTCTCGATGTGGGAGCTGGAAATGGATATTTCACATTAAGGATGGCTCTGGAAGGAGCTAAAAAGGCACTAGGAGTTGAACCTTTTCTATTATTCAATTATCAATTTGCAGCAATCGATACTTTAATTAAAAAAAACACAAACTCAATGTTGCTTCCACTAAGGCTTGAAGAATTACCACTTATGCCAGTATTTGATAGTGTATTTTCGATGGGAGTGCTCTATCACCAACGAGACCATATGGAGCATCTATCTATACTTAAGAAAATGATGTCCTCTGACTCAGAACTGATACTAGAAACACTGATAGTTGATGGCCCGAGAGACTTTGTAATAGTTCCTGAAGGGAGGTATGCAAACATGAGGAATGTTTATTGTCTTCCTAGTGTTGAAACTCTCAAGTCATGGCTTATAGATGCAGGCTTTAAAAATATAAACCTCATAGACGTATCTCAAACAACGCTTGATGAGCAAAGACAAACTCCATGGATTGGAGATAATCCAGCATCACTTGAGGATTTTCTTGATCCTTCAGACTTAAATCTAACAGTTGAAGGTTATCCAGCACCAAAGCGAGCAATTATTATTTGCAGTAACTAATCAATCGATGATTTACTCAATAAGCGTATAATTTACCTTCACTTTGAGGCCTGCTATGAAATCCCGTCTTGTCATCAGTTTAGTTTTATTATTTGTTTTTAAAAATATTCATGCTCAATCAGCGCCTCTGGTTGTCGCAAGTATCAAACCCATTCACAGTATAGTTTCATCCCTCATGGAGGATGTAGCTATACCTGAGCTTCTTCTTCAATCTAATAACTCAGCTCATACCTTTCATCTAAAGCCTTCACAGATCAGCGTGATTGAGAATGCAAGCCTTGTAATCTCTATTAGTGATGAATTTGAAATTGGACTTCGCAAAGCATTAAAGAACCTGGATGAATCTACTCGCTTTGAAATCACAAAGCTGGATAATCTAAAGATTCACAAATACAGGGCTGACAAAATATACGAAATAGAACACCAAGAACAGCATAGTCATGAAGCCGTTACAAATGATATGCACTTATGGCTAGATATTGACAACATGAAAAAAATAGCTAACCATATCCATTTATTGCTTATTGATATTGATCCTATCAACCAGCACAAATATAATCAAAACCTGGAGTTACTAACTTCAAAACTTGATACTTTGCATATTGAATTAGAAAACCAAATGCTTCCATTTTCATCAAAAATCTATGCAACCTACTCAGACACCGTTCAATATTTTGAAAAAAAATACAATATAGGTAGGCCAGTTATCGTAACGCCTTACCATGGCGCAAGACTTAGCATTAACAGAACTCTTGCCTCTAAAAATACAATGAATAATCTCGAGACTTCTTGTCTATTTTATGGAAATGAGGTCAGAAAAAGTAAGGTCTCTGTATTGTCCGAAGGTCTCAATTTAAAAACTGCAAAGATTGATATACTAGGCCAAGATATTAATCCAGGACCTGATCTGTATTCTAAATTAATGAAGAAAATTTCAAATCAAATTGCGTCATGTCTCGAGTAAGAAATAGCTTTAATAATGCTTCAAGCAAATACAACGAGAATGCATTTCTTCAAAATGAGATTGCTTCTAGGCTGTCTGAAAAACTAAAGGTCATCTCTATCAAACCAGAAAGCATCATTGATCTCGGCTCTGGTACAGGATTCCTTAGCGAAAAAACTGCAAACATATTTCCTGATGCGAGTTTAATTTGCCTGGATTTTGCTCAACAGTCTCTGATTAAAAATACGCAAAAACTAAAAGTTTGTGCTGACGCATACCAGCTCCCATTCAAGTCAAATAGCATTGATTTTGTTATTTCAAATCTAATGATGCAGTGGTGTCCTGATTTGAAAACACTTTTTGATGAGTGCCATAGAGTTCTCAAACCTCAGGGTTTAATCTTATTTACTACCTTTGGCCCAGAAACACTAAAAGAATTGAAGCGAAGCTGGTCAGTAGTTGACAATGAGGCTCACGTTAATGAATTCATTGATATGCATGATATTGGTGATCAGATGATTCAATCAGGTTTTCAGAGCCCCATCATGGAGATGGAAAAGCTGACGCTTACCTACGAGAAGGTTTTAGACTTGATGAAAGACCTCAAAGGGATTGGAGCTCAGAGTGTTGAAAATAGATCTAAGTCGCTGACTGGAAAAACAAAATTTAATAAAATGATAGAGATGTATGAAAGCTATCGTGAAAACGGAAAAATTCCTGCGACCTATGAAGTCATCTATGGACACGCTTGGAAAAACGACATCAAGTTTGAATCCATTTCACTCGAGAATTAATTATTCACTTGTCTTAAGCTGAAGGTATTAACTCAAGAAAATCTCCAACTCGCAAAATAGCATGATTACCTAACAAAATAGCATTTTGGCCAAAAAATGCTCCATTTGCTTCTTCACTAAATTTTAGCTTGGTAAGAGTTGCCAAAGGCTCTTTTGGATTTTGAATTGCACCAGTCTCTTGGTTAATAGTTGTAATTTTGCAGCGCTTGCAAGGCTTTCTTAATCCAAATTTATAACTAACTTCTTTGCCTATCAAATCATATGAGGTCATTGTCTCGAGATTAGCTAATCCTTTGATAACTATGTTGGGTCTGAACCGATTCATTGAAACCTCTAATAAATCATTTTCTAAAAGACCATTATTAAGCTTACTTAGAGACTCCCATGAGGTAATTAGATATGGAAACTGATCAGAGAATGCACTTTCAGCATGAACGCCATGTAAATATTTTTTAGGAACTGGTCGCTCACCCTTTTGGTCAAATCTGACAAGCCTAAGCGTACTTCCACCATACATACCTAGACCATCAGTAAGCCATCTAGAAGCCTCATCACCTTCATCGAATGCATCACAGAAATCATCCCAAACCTTGACTTTAACTTTGTTGCTTCTTTTTGAATCAATGGGAATTTTGAGAACCTTTTGATTGTTTGAAGTAAGAATTAATGAGTGAGAATCAATATCGGTCTCTATTGTTGTCATTAACTCTACTTCACGCTGAGAAATAAAGTTGTAGTTATTATCGGTGACCATCCACTCTCGATCGAATTCAAGTCCGCGTTTTGCAGTTTTAGCTTCTGTTAAAGCAATACCCTTAAGAGATTTTACTGGGTAGATATATAAATCAGTAATTTGAGCCATAACTTCCCCTTAAGCCTGATTATTGTTTTAGTTTATATCCAGTTCTGAACATCCAAGCTATTATAGCAATACAAATAGCAAGGAATAGAAACACCATAAATA
>CAYNES010000096.1:0-3909 GCA_964396315.1 uncultured Piscirickettsiaceae bacterium
GGGCATGCTGACTTTAGCTATCAACAAAAATATGGGATCAGAGATTATCGCGGTGGTGGTCGCTCCTCTGCTAGAGAGACTGCAATCAGAGTTGCTGCTGGCGGTATCGCAAAAAAATACCTTAGTGAAAAGTTTAATATCAAAATCCAAGGTTATTTAGCTCAATTGGGTCCAATAGCTTATGATAAATTTGACTGGAATGAAGTTCACAACAACCCTTTCTTTTGTCCTGATGCCAATAAAGTTACAGAACTTGAGGAGTATATGGACAACCTCAGAAAATCAGGTGACTCAATAGGAGCAAGAATCAATATTGTTGCTAGTAACATGATTACTGGTCTTGGAGAACCTATATTTGACAGACTTGATGCCGATATTGCGCACGCAATGATGAGCATCAATGCAGTGAAAGGTGTTGAAATAGGTGCTGGATTTGATGTTGTAAACCAAAAAGGCTCTGACCACAGAGATCTAATAACGCCTGAAGGCTTTAAATCAAACAACTCTGGGGGGACTTTAGGTGGAATTAGCTCCGGGCAAGATCTATTAATTTCTATTGCTCTTAAGCCGACCTCCAGCATTCGACTTCCAGCAGAGAGTATCGACAAGAAAGGTCATTCTACAGAAATTAGTACAACGGGTAGACATGATCCCTGCGTTGGCATTAGGGCAACCCCTATTGCAGAGGCAATGCTAGCCATTACACTGATGGATCACGCCCTAAGGAATCGCGCCCAAAACTCTGACGTTAAGTCAGTAACGCCTCCTATCCCTGCATCCAAGCAGTAAATATCACTCAATCAAAAAGGAAATAATGTTCAAGCTCATTCATAAGCGCGTACCTAGTAACGCAAAAAATGATATTTTGTCAGGTCTTACCGTGGCACTTGCACTTGTCCCAGAAGCAGTAGCTTTTGCGCTTTTAGCTGGATTAAATCCACTAGTAGGTCTTTATGCAGCCTTTACGATTGGAATTGTTACATCCATTTTGGGAGGTAGGCCTGGAATGATTTCTGGAGCGACTGGGGCTATTGCGGTTGTTATTGGAACTCTGGTTGCGATTCATGGCGTTGAGTACTTGTTTGCTGCAGTTGTATTAACTGGAATCATTCAAGTTGTCTTCGGCATCTTGAGAATGGGAAAATTTATTCGACTTGTCCCGCACCCAGTCTTTCTTGGTTTTGTGAATGGTCTAGCAATAGTTATCTTTCTCTCACAGGTCAAGCAGTTCAAGGTTGACGGTGAGTGGATTACTGGCAATCCACTAGCATTGATGCTAATTATTGTTGCTGTTACAATGCTTATCATTCATTTTTTACCCAAACTAACTAGAGCTATACCTTCAACTCTTGTAGCAATCGTAATTGGAACCTTGGCTGTACTTTTTCTTGGCTTAGATACCAGAACAGTTGGTGATATTGCACCTATTGGAGGGGTTTTTCCTCCGTTTCATTTTCCTGAAGTTCCATTAAACTTTGAAACGCTTAGCATCGTTTTCCCATATGCAGTAGTTATGGCCTTAGTTGGCCTTATTGAGAGTTTATTGACATTGAACCTGATTGATGACTTAACTGAAACGACTGGCCAGCCAAATCGTGAATGCATTGGTCAAGGTGTTGCGAATACGGTGACTGGATTTTTTGGGGGTATGGGAGGCTGCGCAATGGTTGGACAAAGCCTCATTAACATTAAGTCTGGAGGAAGAGGAAGATTGTCAGGGATTGTCGCTTCACTGGTACTATTATTCTTTATTTTATACCTTTCAAAATACATTGAAATGATTCCAGTTGCAGTTCTCATCGGGGTCATGATGATGGTTGTTATTGGAACCTTCGAGTGGGGCTCATTAAGGCTATTTGGCAAGGTTCCGTTACCAGATATAGTGGTTGGTATTGCAGTAGCTGTAATTACTGTTCTGACCGATAATCTAGCGCTTGCTGTGATTGCAGGAGTTATTATGTCTGCGCTGTCTTTTGCATGGGAGTCGGCTGGCAAGATTCATTCAGTTGAAGAACACGAAACGGAAGGTAAAAAAACCTATAGGCTTCATGGCGCATTATTTTTTGCGTCAATCAATACGTTCCATTCAATATTTAATCCAAAAGAGGATCCAGATAATGTATTTATTGACTTTCAAGATTCTCGAGTCATTGATCACTCCGCTATACAGGCTATCGATAAGCTTGCTGAGCGTTATCAGAAAGCTGGAAAAACTCTCCACTTGATGCATTTGAGCGAGGAATGCAGATTGCTCCTTAAAACAGCTCAACACTTGGTTGAAGTGAATGTACTCGAGGATCCTCAATATCATGTTGCTATTGACAAAGCAAAGGCTCGAATCGAAGGAAATATTTAGCCTATTAAATCGTAATTCTACATCTTGATTTTGTTTTAATTTTTTTATATAATTTTTTTCCTTGTAGCAAAATAGGAAATATAAATATGAAAAAAATCTATATTATTACTTTGTTTTTACTTTCTGGTTCAGTGTTGTCACACAGTCCTTTAAACAATGACTTTGAGTCTATGATGAAGCGCATGTTTAATCATATGGAGATGATGAATATGCACCACAGCCATTTGTTTGAAGAGATGGATTTAAGACACAATAATAATAGCTGGTTATCTTTGAATCAGAGTGAAAATGAAAACAACATTCAACTAAAAATTGCTCTTGATGGGATGGACAAAGAGGACCTGAAGATTCATGTCGATAAGGACCTGCTTGTCATAAAAGGAGAAAAGAAAACAGTTAGTGAAACCAGTCAATCAAGTCAATCATTTATGCAGCAATTCTTGATCCCAAAAGATGTTGATAAGTCAAAAATTACTGCTGACTTTGTGGATGGAGAATTAGTTGTTACCATGCCAAAGAATGTTAACCCTGAGCCAGAAGTACAACAAATAATGATTAACTAAAAATTAGACACTTGCCTATTCCAAGGCAAGTGTCTAAAACTAATTACTTATTGAAAATTAACGTAAATTATAGGATTGATTTCGCTATAGACGCTTCCAGAAGTTCCCTTAAATACGATTTCAGCCTCATCTCTGCGCTCTAGTGTTTTAGAGAAGTAGAGATATGGTTTTTCAGAGACAAACACAGCTGTTGCATCAACTTGGACATCATTTCTGTTGTCACTTATAACTCTAAAATTAGTAGCATCGCCAGGCAATTCAAATCCAAGTATAAAATTTATATCACTTAATTCGCTGTTCAGTGCGTCAGCATAATCCGTTGGGCTTAAGCTGACTTCGAGCTCACCTGTATTCTCTACGAGAAGAACAGCCACTCGATTATTACTTGACAAATAATTTTGAAGGTTATCAAGCGTTCCAATTGGAATTGTTGTTTCTATTACGAGCGTCTCGCCCCAATCACCAGATGACTGAGAGAATACAGAGTCTGGAGCAAGGTATTTTTCAGCGATGACGGTAGCTGATTCTAATTCGCCATCATCGTCACTATACATCGTAAACGATGCTCTGACAGGAACCTCAAATACTTCGCCTTCATTTGCAGCTTCAATGTCAGTTGTATATAAAGTTACATCAAGCACACTAGGAGTACAAGAAGATAAAAATATGATTAATAATAAAGGTCCAAATAAAGTTGAAAATTTCATTCTCATAATAATATTTAGTTAGTTAAACATAAGTAGATACTATCACAAATTAAAATTCATTATTTTCCTTTTTGATCCCCCCAAAGAAGCTTATGGAGCTGCACTTGGAGCCTTACATTAAGGTTTTTTTCTAGAATCCAGTCAGCTAAGTCAACAGGTTTTAGACTCTCATAAACCGGGGAAAATAAGACTTCAGACTCTACTTCATGATTATCTAATATCTCAGTGCACCAATCAAAATCTGATCTTGAAGCAATAACAAACTTTAGTTGGTCTTTCTTTT
>CAYNES010000097.1:0-3905 GCA_964396315.1 uncultured Piscirickettsiaceae bacterium
AAAACGACGAAGCTTTGTCAAAAAAAATGGCCTCATTGTGTGATATCTGTGTGCAGGATGCTTTTGGAACTGCGCATAGGGCTCATGCTTCAACTTACGGTGTAACAGAATTTGCACCAGTGTCGTGTGCAGGACCGCTTTTAGTTGGAGAATTGGAGGCGCTTGGCAAGGCGCTTGATAATCCTAAGAGGCCAATGGTTGCAATTGTAGGAGGTTCAAAAGTTTCTACAAAATTAACAGTATTGGATGCACTCTCAAAGGTTGTTGATCAGCTCGTGGTAGGAGGGGGTATTGCAAACACATTTATTGCTGCACAAGGTAATAGTGTAGGCCAATCACTATGTGAACATGATCTTATTCCAACAGCCCAGTCATTAATGGAGCATTGCCAAATACCTGTCCCTGGTGATGTTATATGTGGCAAAGAGTTTTCAGAATTTGCTACTGCTGAAAGTAAAAATGCGAGTGCAGTAGCTCCAGACGACATGATTTTTGATATTGGTCCGAACTCAACTTCTGAGCTATGTGAGATTATGCGCGATGCAGGAACAATTGTATGGAATGGCCCTGTTGGTGTGTTTGAGTTTGATCAGTTTGCTAAAGGGACGGAGCAGTTAGCACGAGCAATTGGAGAGTCTGATGCCTTTTCTATTGCAGGAGGAGGCGACACCTTGGCTGCAGTAGATAAATTTAAAATTGAAGACAAAATATCTTATATTTCTACCGGAGGAGGTGCATTCTTAGAGTTTCTTGAGGGAAAAAAACTGCCAGTTGTTGAGATTCTCGAGAAAAGAATGAAATCATCTAATGATTAAAAGAAGAACTAAAATTTTAGCCACGCTTGGCCCTTCAACTGACGATCTAGAAGCTTTAAAAGGCATATTGGATGCAGGAGTTAATGTTGTACGTATTAATTTTTCGCATAACAATGAAAAAGAGCACCTTGCTCGGATTGCCCAGGTAAGACAATACGAAAAAGAGAATGATGTTTTTATTGGAGTGATGATGGACTTGCAAGGTCCAAAGATTAGAATTGCATCATTTAAATCAGAAAAGATTGAGCTCAAAAAAGGTGACCAGTTTACTCTTGATGCTGGACTTTCTGAGAATGATGGTGATCAGGATTCAGTTGGCCTTGCCTATAAACAACTTCCAAGTGATTTGAGTATTGGAAATACGCTTTTACTCGACGACGGAAAGATAATTCTTGAGGTTGAACAAATATCAGGAAAAAAAATCAAAACTCAGGTCATGCAGGGTGGAACTCTTTCAAATAATAAAGGGATTAATTTACGTGGCGGCGGCTTGAGTGCGAGTGCTTTAACCACAAAAGATAAAAAAGATATTGTTACCGCTGCTAAAGCAGACGCTGATTATGTGGCAATTTCTTTTCCAGTGAATGCAGATGACGTTAGAGAAACTAAAAGACTTTTGTCGGAGGCTGGCTCTAATGCAAGTGTTATTGCAAAAATAGAAAGAGCTGAGTCATTGGAGGATGATGTAATTACTGAAATCATTCAAGAATCTGCCGGAATCATGGTGGCACGTGGTGACTTAGGTGTTGAAATTGGAGATCCACAATTGCCAGCTCAACAAAAACGATTAATATTGTTAGCAAGAGCTAATGATAGATTCGTTATTACTGCCACACAAATGCTTGAATCAATGATTCTTAGCCCTATTCCAACTAGAGCCGAGGTCTTTGATGTTGCAAATGCTGTCCTTGATGGAACAGACGCAGTAATGCTCTCTGCAGAGACTGCGGTGGGGGATTATCCTGTGAAGGCAGTTAAGACAATGAGCGATGTGTGCATTGAAGCTGAGAAGAGTCCAACAGCTAAAGTCTCGCATCATAGACTTCATGAAGACTTTGAAGGTATTGATGAAACTATAGCCATGAGTTCGATGTATGCAGCTAACCATCTTGGAGCAAAAGTAGTTGCAACTCTTACTCAAACTGGAAAAACTGCACTTTGGATGTCAAGAATTAGTTCAAACATTTCAATTTTTGCGATGTCTGACAATTACAAAACATTAAAAAAAGTAACAATCTATAGAGGGGTTTATCCTTGTTATATCGAAAAAAACAGTGCTGATGACTGGAATGATGTTAATAGCAACGTTATAGAAAATCTTCTAAAAAAATCTGTAGTTGTTGATAAAGACATTGTGATTGTTACAAAGGGGATGCATAAAGATAAATCAGGAGGCACGAACCTGATGAAAATTTTGCGTGTTGGTGATGGAAATTATTAATAGAAAATATAAAAGGTGAATAATATGGTAAATAATCAAGAAGAGTTAAGGCAAATAGCAAATCAACTTGCTGCTAAAGGTAAAGGATTGCTTGCGGTGGATGAGTCTACCCCAACTATTGGAAAGCGTCTTGCAGGAATTAATGTAGAAAATACCGAAGAAAACCGACAGGCATATCGTGGGATGCTTTTTACAACAGAAGACCTTGGAAAGTTCATCAGTGGTGCAATTCTTTTTGAGGAGACGCTGTATCAAAACCATCTTGATGGTGAAGCAATGGTCTCAAAAATAAATAAGCTGGGCATTATTCCTGGAATTAAGGTTGACAAGGGGCTAAGTCCATTGGCTGGAGGACATGAAGTTGAAACTTGGTGTAAAGGTTTAGAAGGTCTTGCTGAGAGAACTGCAGAGTACTATAAGCAGGGCGCTAGATTTGCTAAGTGGCGAGCTGTTTTACAAATTACAGCTGACGGCTGTCCTACTGACCTTGCTATTAGAGAGAACGCATGGGGCCTTGCAAGATATGCAAAGATTTGTCAAGAGTCTGGACTTGTTCCAATTATTGAGCCTGAAATTCTAATGGATGGAGATCACACTATTGAGAAAACTGCAGAAGTACAAGAACAAGTCCTTGTCGAGGTTTATAAGGCTTGTTCTGAAAACAATGTATTTTTAGAAGGAACCTTATTGAAGCCTTCTATGACCGTTTCTGGTGCTGACAATAAAAATAAGGCTGGATCTGAAGAAGTTGCCAAGATGACTGTTAGGACTATGAACCGATGTGTCCCTGCATCAGTTCCTGGAATCATGTTCCTATCAGGAGGTTTAACTGAGGAGGATGCGTCTGTTTATTTAAACACCATGAATAGCATAGAGCATAAGAGTAATACGAGTTTGACTTTCTCTTATGGTAGAGCTCTTCAGCAGTCTTGCTTGCAAGCCTGGAAAGGTAAAGATGAAGCAGCTGGTCAAAAAGCTTTATTAGCAAGATGTCAAGCTAATTCAGAAGCATCTACAGGAGACTATGTTGCAGGCTCTCAGCCTTCATCACAAGAGACTCTCTTTGAGGCAGGCTATAAGTACTAATATTGCGTTAAACTCATGCTATGACTAAATTTATCAAGTCATAGCCTTAATGCGTATAATTAAGGGTCCGATTTGTCGGGCCTTTTTTTTGAGATTTGCACTAAGAATGAAACAAAGTAAATATTATCCTGTAATTGTTGTAGGGGGTGGTCATGCTGGCACTGAGGCAGCACTTGCTTCAGCGCGAATGGGCGTAGATACATTGTTAATAACCCATAACATTGAGACCATTGGTCAGATGAGTTGCAATCCAGCCATTGGAGGAATTGGCAAAGGACATCTTGTAAAAGAGATTGACGCAATGGGCGGCTCAATGGCTCAAGCCATAGATTTATCAGGTATTCAGTTTAGAACTCTTAATGCATCAAAAGGACCTGCTGTTAGAGCTACTAGAGCTCAAGCAGACAGACTATTGTATAAAGCCGAAATCAGAAACAAGGTTGAAAACCAAATTAATTTAACAATATTCCAGCAACCAGTTGATGATTTAATTCTAGAAAATAACAGGGTTAAGGGTGTAGTTACACAAATGGGCCTTGAATTTTTTGCAGATAGAGTTATTT
>CAYNES010000098.1:0-3847 GCA_964396315.1 uncultured Piscirickettsiaceae bacterium
AGAGCACTTAGTTTTTCATTTGCCAAGTAGGTATCAAGACAAAACATCAATCACTCCACTCTCAGATGCAAGCATTAATGATGAGATTTTGATTGAAGCAACTATCGATAGAATTGAGGTTATTCCTTCAAAGCAAAGGCAGTTGCTATGTTACCTTTCAGACAACCAAAACCATAGAATTCTATTACGTTTTTTTCATTTTACGCAATATCAAAAACAGGCACTTATACGTGGGGAGACAATGCAGTGCTTCGGAGAAATCAAGATTGGTCGCAAGGGTCTTGAAATGCATCATCCTGAATATCGAATCATATCACAAAACCAAAACCCTCTATTAGAGCCAACACTTACCCCAATCTATCCGCTATGCTCTGGCATCAGCCAGAATAAAATGAAGCAATGGGTTAACTACTCTCTAGAGATTTTAAAACTAAGTCAGCTTGATGATTATTTTGAAAAAATCACACAGCAATCCATGCCCAGCCTTAAAAGCTCATTAATGCTGCTCCATCACCCTGAAAAAACTGAAGATCTATCAAAAATTGAGTCCTTTAAACATGCCTCGCAACAAAGATTAATTATTGAAGAGCTAGCAACCCACCAGCTCAGCCTCTTGAAAACTAAAAAAGCCCGAAAAGGAAAAAGAACTAACGCATTCACAATTAAAAATTCATTAAGCAATGCCCTTCTCGGCTCTCTTAATTTCAAGTTAACTAATGCCCAGTCTCGCTGCATTAATGAAATTAATGATGATTTAGCTAGTTCAGAGCCAATGCTTAGACTTCTTCAAGGAGATGTTGGATCTGGAAAAACTATTGTTGCAGTTTTTGCTTTAATTCAAGCAGTAGAAAATAACTTTCAGGCTGTAATTATGGCTCCCACAGAAATTTTAGCTCGCCAACACCTTCAAAATTTTACTCATTACTTAAAGCCATTAAAAATTCAAATTGCCTACCTCTCAGGCTCTCAAAACTTACAGGAAAGAAAGGATCAACTGAACCTCATAGAAAGCGGCGAAGCAAAAGTTGTTATAGGAACCCATGCTCTTTTTCAGGAAAGCGTCTCATTCAACAACTTATCACTAGTGATTATTGATGAGCAGCATAAGTTTGGTGTTCACCAGAGACTCTCTCTTTCGAAAAAAGCCAACAAAACTCCACACCAACTAGTCATGACTGCTACCCCAATTCCTAGATCATTAACAATGAGCGCTTATGCTGATCTCGATACCTCTGTCATAGATGAACTACCTCCAGGTCGTCAAGCTGTTGAGACGGTTGCATTGAGTAACGCCAGAAGAGACGAATTAATAGGCAAAATACGAAAGATCTCAGACGAAGGACGTCAAATTTATTGGGTTTGCACCCTTATTGAGGAGTCAGAAGCACTCAGAGCAGAGTCAGCAGAAAAAACCTTTAATTACCTTAATGACAATCTTGAGGATTTAACAGTAGTCATGATTCATGGAAGGTTGACAAAGCCAGAGAAAGAAAACATCATGAAAGATTTTGAAGAGGGAAAAATTAACCTTCTTGTTGCGACAACTGTTATAGAGGTTGGAGTCAATGTCCCAAACGCAAGCCTGATGATTGTTGAAAATTCAGAGCGTCTCGGTTTAGCACAGCTTCATCAGCTAAGGGGGCGCGTTGGAAGAGGGTCTGAAAAAAGCATCTGTATCCTCATGTATCAATCACCTTTGAGTGACAATGCCAAAGAGAGACTTGATATCCTTAGACAGAGCAATGATGGTTTTATAATTGCCCAAAAAGATCTAGAACTTAGAGGTCCAGGAGAAATATTAGGAACTCAACAAACTGGAATAGCATCTATGAAAATTGCCAATATAGTCAGAGACACCTATTTACTAAAAAAAGCGGGTTACTATTCATCAAAAATGCTGGAGGCAACCCAGGACAGTCAAAATGCCTTAATCAATCGATGGATAGATGAAGAGAAGACCGATTATTTTGATGCATAATCTTTTTTGAATTTATAAAAACTTAGATTCTTGTAAAATACATCGCTTATGTTCAATCCAGATAAATTTAATTGGAGAATTTTTGATCCAAGAGAAAAGATACCAAGCTACGTTAGTATTTGGCTACTGGATAGCACGTCTTTAACCCACAAGCTTAAAGAAAAATACGAAGACTTTAAAGTGAACGTAATCTCACAAAAAGAAAATAACCCCTATCAATGTGAATATGAGCTCCTTGGCGCAGCTAAAAACCAAAGTGTTATTGTTAGAGAAGTTGAACTTCTAGGAAATCAAAAACCTGTCGTGAACGCACGCTCACTCATACCACTAACAGATGATACAAGGGATATTTTAACTATCGGATCTAGGCCACTCGGTGAAATCTTATTTGATGACCCTGAAATAAAGCGTGGTCATCTTGAAGTTGGAAGTTTTGAAAACGCATGGGCAAGGCGCTCAACATTTACCCTGGGTGAGACTAAACTTCTTGTAACAGAGATATTCTTGGAGTCATTGTATGCGTGATAACTTATTCGATAAGAAAATCAATATTGCTGATTTTCGATTTGATAAAGAGGTTGTCAAGGTGTTTGATGACATGGTCAAAAGGTCAGTCCCAGGATATGACTCAATGATACAAATGATTGGTCTGATTGCGAGAATGTATGGCCAAGATAACACAAGCTATTATGACCTTGGTTCATCTACAGGTGCGATTTCACTATCCATAGCCCTTAATAATAAGCACAAGAACAATCAATTTTTTGCCATCGACAACTCCGAGGAAATGACTAGACAATGCAAAAAAAATCTAAAAAATAAAGTAGATAATTTACATGCAATATGTGATGACATTAACCACATTGAAATTCAGAATGCATCCATTGTGGTTCTGAATTTGACACTTCAATTCATCGATGTAAACCTTCGCTCAAACCTCATTAAAAAAATTTATGACGGCCTAAACCCGGGTGGGGTTTTAATAATAAGTGAAAAAATACACTTTGATGACAGAGCGACTCAAAATCAAATTACAAAACTCCATATGGATTTTAAAAAAGAGAATGGATACAGCGAACTAGAAATTGCAAACAAACGTCAGGCGATTGAAAATGTTCTCATTACTGAAACAAAAGAAACGCATCTTAAACGCTTGCATAATTGTGGCTTTAAAGAGACTAGTTGCTTCTTTCAGTGCCTTAACTTTGTTTCATTTTTATCTGTAAAATGAACTAAGTTATTTTCGCCTTCAGGCTGGGTTCAATATGTTATTAATGATCGACAACTATGACTCATTTACTTATAACTTAGTTCAGTATTTTGGTGAACTAGGTCAAGAGGTTATTGTTCATAGAAATGATCATATTTCAGTTCAAGAGATACAAAATCTTAATCCCAAATACATTGTTATTTCGCCAGGCCCATGCACTCCAAATGAGGCTGGAATATCACTTGAGCTAATTGAAAAATTAGCGGGCAAATTTCCAATACTGGGTGTTTGCCTCGGTTTTCAAGCAATAGTGCAGTCCTTTGGTGGAAATATTATTGGTGCTCAAAAAATTATGCACGGAAAAGTCTCTCCTATTCATCATACTTCTAGAAGTGTTTTTAAAGGCCTTAAGAATCCCCTTAATGCTACTCGGTACCACTCATTAGTTGCTGATAAAGGCTCTTTGCCGGAATGCTTTGAAGTGACAGCATGGACTAACACGGAGTCTGGTGAAATTGAAGAAATCATGGGGGTTCGTCACAAAACTCACCCCATTGAAGGAGTTCAGTTTCATCCAGAGTCGATTCTTACCGAGCACGGACATCAAATGCTTGATACTTTTTTACAGGACAATAAATAACTATGGAATTCATTCAATT
>CAYNES010000099.1:0-3842 GCA_964396315.1 uncultured Piscirickettsiaceae bacterium
CTTTGTTGCTAATAGTGACATTTAGATTGCTTGCAATGTTTTCAAGGTTTTTATCGAGACTTCCGCAAATGTTTGCAAGCTGTTCTGAACGTTTAATATCTAAAGAGAATTTCATGATTAATATTTTACTGAATTACTTTGAAAACAAATGTTAAGTTGTAAGAATTTACTCGCTAATTGATTTATCATTTAACCCATGAAAAAGTTAAAAATATTCTTCAATTTTTTATTGTTTATTTCGATTTTCTCTCCCTCTGTATCGCATGCATTAGAGACTGATTGTGTTGTGCTTGTGTATCATCGTTTTTCAGATGAAGGTCCTAAATCTACTAGTACTTCACCAGAAATATTTAAGCAACATTTAACCTATTTACAAGAAAACGAATTTTCAGTTCTCCCTCTAAAAAAAGTCATTGAAAAACTTCAAGCAAAAGAAAATTTACCCATTAACTGTGTCAGTTTGACAGCGGATGATGGCTTTTTGTCAATCTACAATGAAGCTTATCCTTTATTAACCGACTATCAATATCCAATGTCCATATTTGTTTCAACTAACCCTATTGATAAAAATTATGATGCAATGATGACTTGGAGTCAGTTGCGTGAAATGGCGCCCTTAGTTGATGTGTTTAATCATACTGTGAATCATCCTCATTTGGTCAGTCTAATTCCAGATATTCTTGAGAGTGAAATCTATATTGCTCAAGATAGAATTTCAAAAGAGCTAGGAGTGAAAGATAAGTATTTTGCATATCCTTATGGTGAATTTGATGATAGTACTTATTCATTTCTAGAATCAAATAAATATATCGCTTTTGGTCAACAGTCTGGCGTAGCGAGTCAGAATAGTGATTTTTTAAATATCCCTAGATTTTCCATGTCTGGTCCATATGCCAAAATGAAAAGCTTTATTCTTAAAGTGAATACTGTGGATATGCCATTAGAGAGCATTATGCCAAAATCTATGATTATTTCAGATAGCTTTAAGCCCGTTCTGGACCTAGTTTTTTCAAGACCACTAACTAATTATGAGAAAGATAATTTTGCATGCTACATTTCAGGCCAAAATAAAGCTAAATTAGCATGGAGTGGCCTACAGTCTGTCAGTATCGCACCGGAAAAGCCTCTCGGAGTTGGAAGGAGTCGATATAACTGTACTATGCCATTTAAGGAAAACGGTCGATACTATTGGTTCTCAAAGTTGTGGTTAAGGCTTTAAATTAGTTCAGCCTTTAAGGAGTTTGCAATTCCATCTAATATTCTAACGGATACTATCCGACCAATGAGCTCCTGTTCACCCTCAAAGTGAGCAGTTCTCATGTTCTCTGTTCTGCCTGAAAGGGTGTTGCCTTTTTTTGAGAAGCCTTCTACTAGAACTTTTTGAATACTTCCTATCATTGATTTTGATATCTGTTCTGTATTGCTGTTAAGTCTCTCTTGAACAATAGAAAGTCTCTTCTTTTTTGTTTCAGTGCTTACATCATCTGCAAAGCTTGAGGCAATTGTGCCAGGTCTTTTAGAGTAGATAAAGCTAAATGATTTATCAAACCCAATTTCATCTATCAAATTAACTGTGTCATTAAAGTCATTTTCTGTTTCCCCAGGGAAGCCAATAATAAAGTCTGAAGAAATAGAAATATCTGGTCGAATTTGTTTTAACTTACGTATTTTTGACTTATATTCAATGGCAGTATGGCCCCGCTTCATTAGGCTTAAAATTTTATCTGAGCCAGCCTGAACTGGGAGATGTAGATGGGATACGAGCTCAGGTACTTCAGCATACGTTTCGATTAATCTATCACTAAATTCAACCGGATGAGATGTAGTAAACCTAATTCTCTCAATGCCTTCAATCTGTGCAACAATCGTAATTAAAAGAGCTAAATCTGCAACTTCTCCATCATCCATTAGGCCTCTATAAGAGTTGACATTTTGCCCAAGAAGATTGACCTCTTTAACCCCTTGTTCTGCTAGTTGTTCTACTTCGCGAATAACATCAATGAATGGTCGTGAAATTTCCTCACCTCTTGTATATGGGACCACACAAAAAGTGCAATATTTACTGCATCCCTCCATAATAGAGACAAAGGCTGATGCACCATCACTATGCGGCTCAGGTAAATAATCAAATTTTTCAATCTCTGGAAATGAGATATCAACAGTTATCTCATGATCATTTAGTGCCTCATTTAGCATATTTGGAAGTCGATGAAGGGTTTGAGGTCCAAAAATCATATCAACGTAGGGCGCTCTCTTCAGAATAAGGTCACCTTCTTGAGAGGCAACACACCCTCCAACACCGATCACTAGATTGGGATTTTTTTCTTTTAGTTTTCTCCAGCGACCTAGTTGATGAAATAACTTATCTTCAGCTTTTTCCCTAATTGAGCATGTGTTAATTAATAATACATCGGCTTCATTGATATCTTCAGTCAAGTCAAGGTCATGAGAGGCTTTCAGTACGTCACTCATCTTATTTGAATCATACTCATTCATTTGACACCCAAAGGTGCGGATGTGAAGCTTGGAGATACTCATTTAGGATTTTTGAATATGTAAAGTCTGTGTCGGATATGCAATCTCAGCCCCATGATCTGCAATGATTTGAGCTATATCAAGAAGTAATTTTCCTTTAAATTTCTTAAATTCCCCAGCATCTGTAAGAGAGCTAAATGCCCAAATTACAAAATCAAGCGATGAGGCATTAAACAAGTCAAAATTTACTCTACAAGGCTGATTATTATCAATATGCTCACTGTTAGAGAGTAGCTTTTCAACTTTCTCAATAATGCTCTCCATTTGGGCAATGTCGTCATAGCGAATACCTATAACTTCATGAATTTGCCTATTTGTCATTCTTGAAGGGGTTTCAATTGGTATGGTTGCGAAGATAGAGTTTGGGACATAAACAGGATTCTTATTAAACGTTCTGAGGCGAGTCATCCTCCAACCAATTTTTTCAACAACGCCTTCGATGCTTTTGTCAGTTGTTCTTATCCAGTCTCCAGTCGAGAATGGCTTATCCATTTGTATCATAAGGCCGCCGAAGACATTTGCTAACATATCTTTTGCTGCAAAACCTATAACAATACCACCAACACCTCCAAGCGTTAATATAGAGGAAACAGCATAACCGTAAAATTGAGCTACTCCAAGAATGATAGCGAATACAAAGATGATTTTAATTAAACGGGTAAAAAGCCTGATGGAGTCTTTATCAACACTTCCTTCACCTTCCAACAAAAAGCTCTCAACACTTGAAATCAGTCTCAAGATTCCCCAAGTTAAAATAAATACAGGTGCAATAGCTATATAGCCAACGATATCATTTAAAGATTGAATTTCAGAAGTTAACTCTTTTAACGAAAAGTATAACCATCCATACCAAATTAAGAGTTTAAGTGGCGCTGAAATAGCACCAATTAAATAATCATCAATTTGTGTTTTTGTGCTTCCAGAGTGCTTAGTTATCTGCTTTAAAATCTTACCCAAAACAAAATGAGTAATAATTGTGATAACGAAAAGAACCGCAATTGTTTGAACTGGGCTTATATTTTGGATAAAGTCATTCATTAGAGATATTTTAATGGATTAATAGGTTCCTCGTATTTTTTCATTTCGAAATAAAATGGTTTGTCACCAGTAATTGCTATTAGCTCGCCTTTCTCAATAGTGTCTCCTTCACGAACAAGTAACTCTTGATTTTGATTGTAAATGCTATAGAAGCCATAGGCGTGCTTGAGAATAATCATTTTTCCATAACTAGCCATTCTGTCACCGCTATACACAACCTCTCCCTTTCTGACAGCTCTTACTTCTTGGCCTGAGATATTATCAAACGT
>CAYNES010000100.1:0-3818 GCA_964396315.1 uncultured Piscirickettsiaceae bacterium
CAGCATGGATTTGTTTGACATCCTCTCTCATTTTTTCACAAGAGATTTGCATGTAGCCATTAGCGTGGTAACTAAAAGCCTCTGGATCACTTTCCCAAATACTGACCGAGTGTGCCATTAGCTTACGCATAGCAGGCTGAAAATAGTTATTACGAACAACACCGCAAGCGATACCTGTCGCACCTGCTGCTATTCTGTTAGCTTTATCAATAATTACGATTCGACCTTCAACATTCTCGCCTTTTTCAATTAAACGTTCTGCTAGGCGCCATGCAGTTGATAATCCATGAATTCCTGCGCCAGCTATAACGTATTCGGCTTGAGTTGGTAAAGACATATTAATCTCCTTGTGATTTTAGTTTTTATGAAATATTTAAAAAATATATAAATGATTTTTAATAAACATAATTATCAATATTTTGAAAGGGTTGTCAGGTTAAAAAATTCAAATCGAAGTGAAAATAATTCTACAAACATGAAAAAAATATTTATATACTCTATTCACATAATAAGAAAGGGGTTTCAGTTTTGTTATATTTAGCAATAAATCTTTAAATATACCGCTATTAAAGCATATAAATTATATGCACTTTAGATATTTTAATAACTGTATTCAAAAATAAATAGGCTCAACTTGAACACAAAATATGAAAAGTAAGTATACTTGTATTCAACATTTAGGAAATATTTATGTCTCGCAGATATTATAAATTACCGCCATTAACTTCACTAGCGACATTCGAAACTGCTGCTCGTCATAGAAGCTTTAAGGGTGCTGCAGAAGAACTTGGAGTAACTCCAGGAGCGGTTAGTCACCAAATTAAGTTTTTAGAAACTGAGCTTGGTCTATCTCTATTTGACAGAAAGCATCACGGTAATAATTTAACTGACCATGGTGAATCACTCTTTGCTGTCCTTCAAAGTAGCTTTACTTCGGTATCCTCAACTCTTGCCAATCTTAGGCGCTCTGCAAGTGACAAAGAAGTTATTATAAGTGCTACCACAGCGGTTTCGTTTATGTGGCTTCCACCTCGATTAGCTGAATTCTGGAAGCAGCACCCTGAAATCCCTGTGAATCAGCACGTAACAGACAACACTGACTCACAAGGCGTAGCTGTTGACCTGAAGATTTGTTATGGATTTGTTGAGAACGAGTCGACCCAAAAACATACTCTCTTTCAAGATGAGCTAGTGCCGCTTTGTAGTCCTTCATTTGCAAGAGATAACCCTAGTGCCTCGATCGAGGATTTAGCTCAGGCCCCTTTGATTCATCTGAGGGCTAAAGACAAAAACTGGTCGAATTGGTTTTCATGGTTCAATGCTCTCGGATATAAAGGAAAAATTGCGCCCGGAACCCACGTCAATAACTACATGATTGCCCTTCAAGTTGCTGCTGACGGGATGGGAATTGTTCTAGGATGGAAGCACCTTTGTAAACCTAAGATTGATAGCGGTGAACTTGTGATCTATGGAGACACATCGATTCCAGCGCCTTCTGCACTCTACATTATGAGTGAGAAGGAGGATCTACTCCCAGAAAATGTAAAAATACTAAGAGACTTTTTAATCGCCAAACCTTAGTTCAATTTTTAGTTCATGAAATAAATTCAATTTTTTATTTGAATTTTATTGCTATTATTTATTGATTAGCAATAGTATCATATCGTTTTTTTTTAATGCTTTCTGTATGTCCTCAATTCCACTAAGCAACCTTGATCATGTTTTAACATCAACAGACAAAGCAAAAGGGTTGCCTAATGAACATTACGTTAGTCAGGAAGTGTTTGAAGAAGAAAAACAGGCCATACTTTTTGATAACTGGTCGGCTATAGGAACCGGTAAAGATATACCAAACGTGGGTGATGTTAAGCCTATCAATTTTGTTGGCATGCCCTTAATTATGGTTCGTGATAGTAGCGGTAATATTAATGTCTTTCAAAATACTTGCCGCCATAGAGGTATGATTCTGATCGAAGAGCAATCCAACATTAACGGAGTGATAAGGTGTCCTTATCATAGCTGGTGTTACAATCTGAGTGGTGAATTATGTGCAACTCCAATGGTTGGAGGTACTGACATCAACAGCCATGAATCAATCAATAATGATGAATTAGGTTTATTTAAGATTCGTTCAGCACTTTGGCAAGACATCATCTTTGTCAATATATCCAATAGTGCCCCTGAATTTTCTGATTACGCCTCGAAGGTCATCGATCGATGGTCTGAGTTTGAAAAGCCACTCTATTATGGCGGTGAAGCCTCTTCTTTCTCACTGTCCCTAGACACTAACTGGAAGCTTGCTGTTGAGAACTATTGTGAAAGCTACCACTTGCCATGGGTTCATCCTGAACTAAACCTCAACTCAAGTATTGAGGATCATTACCATATCGAAGAACAAGGTCACTTTTCTGGCCAAGGCTCTCATGTTTACAACCAAATAAAGGATGGCAACGGAAACGTATTTCCTGACTTTGCTGAGCTCTCAACTAAATGGGATACTACGAGTGAATACATAGCGCTCTATCCAAATGTACTTCTAGGAGTTCATAGAGATCATTTTTTCTCAATAATCATTGAGCCATTGTCTACCAATATAACTCTTGAGCATGTATCACTTTATTATGCGAAAAATCCATCAGAAATGCCTCACCTAGAAAAACTAATTGAATCCAACGCCTCGTTTTGGAAAACGGTTTTTAGTGAAGATATAGGGGTTGTTGAAGGGATGCAGCGTGGAAGAAGTGGCTTAATGTTCGATGGAGGTAAGTTCTCTCCTGTTATGGATAGTGCCACCCACTGTTTTCATCACTGGATTGCTAAACAAGTGTCAGACTTCAGAACTAAGAATTCAGCAAATTTATAGTTTCGCTTGATAAGCAATCAAAGTGTTCTCTAAAAGAACTGCGATTGTCATCGGGCCAACCCCACCAGGAACTGGGGAAATTGCAGAGGCTATATCTTTAACATTTTCAAAGTCAACATCGCCAGCAAGTGAGCCATCCTCAAGACGATTGATGCCGACATCAATAATAACCGCACCCTCTTTAACCCAGTCTGATTTAACAAGATTTGCAACGCCAGCGGCAGCAATAATGACATCAGCTGATTTAGTTTTTTCTGTGATGTTTTTTGTGCCTTTATGACACACCTGTACTGTTGCACCAGCATTAAGAAGCTCCATTGACATGGGCCTTCCTACAATATTCGAGGCACCAATGATAACGCAATCCTTACCCTTTAAATCATACTTAATGGACTCCAGCATTTTCATTACACCTCTGGGCGTACAGGGACTAATAAATGGCTTATTTAGACTCAGTTTTCCAACATTTTCACTACTAAAGCCATCCACATCCTTTTCAGGAATAATTGCCTCGATAATTTTATTTGAGTCAATATGATCAGGCAATGGAAGCTGAACCAAAATACCATCAATATTTTGATTCTCATTCAGACGATTGACCTCTGAAAGCAGCTCTTCTTCAGTTATATTTGCTGATTTATGAATTTGATCAGAATAAAAACCAACCTCAACACAAGCTCGTGTTTTGTTTCTGACGTACACTTGGGAGGCTTCATCATCACCCACTAGTATGACTGCCAAACCAGGGGGTCTTGAATATTGCTTGACTTCGTTCGCAATATTTTTTCTAAGATTTTGAGCAAGAAGCTTACCGTCAACAATCTTCATTAAAAAAAAACTCCCCTAAATTATTGGTTGATTAGGTAGTAATTATCAACAAATTAATCACTTAAATTGGTAATTAATTTCACTTAGATTTGAATTTAAAAGGGTTCTATTAGAAATGGATAGAATC
>CAYNES010000101.1:0-3810 GCA_964396315.1 uncultured Piscirickettsiaceae bacterium
CCTCCTTGTAAGTGATAAACATTTTCATAGCCTTCGGATTTAAGATAAGCTGTAGATTTTTCGCAGCGAATACCTCCAGTACAAAACATGGCAATTTTCTTATTTCGATACTTCTCTAAACTATTTTTTGTAAAACTTGGAAATTCTCTAAAAGTTTCAGTATTGGGATTGATAGCACCCTTAAAACTTCCAATTTCATATTCATAATTATTTCGAGTATCAATCAATACGACATCAGGATCATTGATTAATTCATTCCAATCTTTTGGTTTTACATAAGTTCCAGCAGAATATGTTGGGTCAATTTCTGTCAAACCCATAGTTACTATTTCTTTTTTTAATTTAACCTTAAGCCTTTTAAATGGAATTTTTTTACTATAGGAGTATTTATACTCAAGTCCAAGAAATCTTGAATCTGACTGCAAGTAGTCAAGAACCTTTTCAAGGCTATCTTTAGTGCCTGAAATTGTTCCATTTATTCCCTCTCGAGCTAACAAAAGAGTGCCTTTGATGGCTAAAGAATTGAGAAACGATTTAAGAGGTAGCTGCATAGCTTCAAAATCATCAAGCCTAGTAAACTTATATAAAGCACAGATAGAATGCATATTTTGAAAGATATTATTCTAAAACCTATAATTTTACTCACCGCAATTAGAAAAATGTCTAATTAGTACTCTAATAAACATAAAAACTCCATTAGGGCTTCATTTTAATTTGCGCTGAGAAGTGTATAATTCGACTCTTTATTCTGTTTCAAGATAAACTATTAATTCTTCTAAGATGATATTAGATCAAATCCAAAATCCCACTGATATTAAAAGCCTAAGTATTGATGAGCTTAATACGCTTGCAGAAGAGATTAAAATATTTTTAGTTGAAAGTATAGAAAAGACTGGGGGTCATTTAAGCTCTAATCTTGGAACAATTGAATTAACCTTGGCTCTGCATTATGTTTTTGATAGCCCTGATGATACTTTTGTTTGGGATGTGGGTCACCAGGCCTACACCCATAAAGTTCTAACTGGAAGAAAAGATATGATGTCCACGCTTCGTCAGAAAGATGGATTGTCTGGCTTTACAAAAAGAAGTGAAAGTGAACATGACGTCTTTGGAGCAGGCCACTCATCAACCTCTATAAGTGCTGCATTAGGAATTGCATTTGCAAATAAACTGAACAATAAGCCTGATACTTCTATTGCTGTGATTGGTGATGGCGCTCTAACTGGCGGCATGTCTTTTGAGGCACTTAATCATGCTGGAGATACTGATGCCAATCTTTTGATCATTCTCAATGACAATGATATGTCAATCTCTAAGAACGTAGGAGCGCTCAGTAAATATCTAACTAGGCTGATTTCAGGAAAGATCTACTCTACAATGAAATCTAAATCACTTGAATTTTTAGAAAGACTTCCACGAATTCAAAAATTTGCGAAACGATCAGAAGAACATTTAAAAGGAATGATTCTTCCAGGAACTCTTTTTGAAGAATTAGGTGTTGACTATTTTGGGCCAATTGATGGTCATGATATTTCCATCTTAATTAAAACTTTAGAAAATCTAAAAAATCTTGAGAAGCCTAGAATTCTTCACATCATTACAAAAAAAGGCCATGGACTTGAAGCAGCTGAAGAAAATCCACTTAAATTTCATGGTATCTCACCCCCCTCAACATCAAGTAATAATTTCCCAAGCTATAGTAGTGTTTTTGGAGATTGGCTTTGCAATACTGCCAAGGATGATGAAAAAGTTATTGGAATAACTCCAGCGATGTCTGAAGGCTCAGGAATGGTTGACTTTGCAAATCAATTTCCTGAACGTTTTGTGGATGTAGCCATAGCTGAACAGCATGCAGTAACACTTGCAGGTGGGATGGCTACCAAGGGATTAAAACCAATAGTTGCGATTTACTCAACCTTTTTACAACGAGGCTATGATCAGTTTATCCATGACATAGCATTGCAAAATTTAAATGTTACTTTTGCTATCGACAGGGCTGGACTTGTAGGAGCTGATGGAGCAACTCATGCAGGAATTTTTGATTTGAGTTTCTTAAGATGTATACCCAATATTATCATCATAGCTCCAAGCTCGTCTTTAGAAATGTATAAAGCACTCAACTTTGCAAATCATTTTGAAGGTCCAGTTTGTATAAGATTTCCAAGGGGAAAATCTAGTGTAGATGAATTTGTCACAGAATCTTCACTTGAAATTGGTAAAGGAAACATTGTAAGAACTGGAAAAGATATATCCATTTTTTCTTTTGGAAATATGCTTGATATTGCACTTGAAGCCTCGGAAAAAATTAATGCAACCGTTGTAGATATGAGATTTGTAAAGCCTCTAGATAAAGACCTAATAATTAAAATTGCAAATGAATCTAGAACTCTCATATCGATTGAAGACAATACCGTAAATGGGGGTGCAGGAAGCGCCGTAAATGAATTACTTCAAAACAACAATATCAAAACGAATCTTCATATACTAGGGGTTCCAGACTATGTAACTGAACACGGCTCACAATCTGAGCTCTATGAACTTTACGGCTTGACGTCAGAAAACATTATTAAGGTTTCAGCATATTAATGAAAGAGACACTAAAAAAATATAGCCCTAAACCAGAGAATATTAATCTTGGCTGGTTTAATAAACATTTAACAAATCCTGAAATTTGGAAATGGAATAAAAAAACAATTGCTAAAGCCTTTGCTATCGGTCTTTTTTTTGCATTTATTCCTCTTCCAATGCACACTCTGTTGGTTGCAATCTTTGCGGTGGTTTTTTCAGCAAATATTCTGCTTTCAATACTTGTTGTATGGGTCAACAATCCAATTACAATGGTTCCTTTTTATTTCTTTACTTACAAATTAGGCGCCTCTATTATGGGCATTGAGATGGATCCAGAATTCGAATTTACATTCACCTATTTAATGCAAAATTTTGGAAATGCGACATTAGCTTTTTGGGTTGGCGGATTAATTACTTCGGTAGTTACGGCATCTATAGGTTATTACTCAATTATTGGCATCTATAAATATAAAGCTTTCAAAAGAGTTAGACGTTTGAAATAGTTATTCTCCTTCTAATCTGCATCTCAAGAGTATCAACCAAAGATTCATTGTCTACTTTACTGTGAGTTTTACCATCAATATATAATAAGTTAGGTGAACCTCCAGTAAGACCTACACTAACCTCTTTTGCCTCACCTGGGCCATTGACTACGCAACCAATTACCGCAACATCTATAGATTCAGTAATATCTTCGAGACGAGATTCTAATTCATTGACTACAGAAATGACATCAAATTTTTGTCTTGAGCATGATGGACAGGCAATTAAATTGACACCTTTTTTTCTTAAGTGAAGTGATTTCAAAATATCAAAACCTACCTTAACTTCATTCACAGGATCTGATGCCAGTGATACCCGTATTGTGTCCCCTATGCCCTCACTTAAAAGAAGACCCATACCGATTGATGATTTAACTGCACCCGAGCGAAAAGACCCAGCCTCAGTAATACCGAGGTGAAGTGGGTTATCAATTTGTGAAGCAAGTTGACGATAGGCAAACACGGTCATAAAAACTTCAGAAGCCTTGAGAGAAACTTTAAAGTTATCAAAATTTAACCTATCTAAAATATCTATATGCCTAAAAGCGGATTCCACCATTGCTTCTGGAGTAGGCTCAGTATATTTCTTTTGCAAATCTTTCTCAAGTGATCCCGCGTTAACTCCAACCCTTATAGGAATAGCATTATCTTTTGCAGATGCGACAACTTCCCTTACACGATCCTCTTTACCAATATTCCC
>CAYNES010000102.1:0-3789 GCA_964396315.1 uncultured Piscirickettsiaceae bacterium
CACCATGGAGATGAGTTTTAAACAAATCTGCTTCAAATTTAGGCAGTTGACCTGTGCCCGTTAAAGAATCTGAATTCACCAAATAAGGAGCATAGGTTTCTTGGTAATTATTTTTTTCAGTATGATGGTCCAGCATAAACTGAGTTAAGGCGCGCTGAAGCTTTGCCAATTTTCCTGTCATAACAACAAACCTTGAGCCAGATATTTTGGCTGCCGCTGCAAAATCAATGCCATGCATTTCACCTAAATCAACATGGTCCTTAGGTTCAAAATCAAATTGAGTCGGGCCTTCTAGTGGCCAACTAAAGACCTCTTCGTTTTCATCTTCAGTACTTCCTTGTGGTACAGATGGATGAGGAATATTGGGCATTGATAATACGATCTCGCTAATCTTAGACTGAATTTCCTGTAACTGAGCTTTGGCATCATCAAGCTTTCCACCAAGCTCAGAAACCTCTTCCAATAAAGCCTCAATACTCTCACCGCTAGCCTTTGCCTGACCTATAGATTTAGATTTAGTGTTGCGAAGATTTTGTAACTCTTGAGTCTGTACTTGAATAATTTTTCTTTCATTTTCAAGTTCATTGAATTCATCAACATCAAAGGAAAAATTTCGCCTGCTGAGTTGATCAACTACAAAATCGATATTACCTCTTAAAAGCTTACTTTCTAACATGATACTCAGTTAAATTATTATCCATAAATTATACTATGTACTGGTTTGATAGAGTCATTGAAAGCATTGCATCAGTCTTTTGTGGTTGACTTTCATATCTTGCATTTTAATATTGATACTTAATTTCTAAATTAACTCTCTGATAATCATCTAATGCAGCAAAAGCACGGTTATCTTTAGCGTCGATATAAGTTCCGCTAAAAGAGGCTTGCCACTGATCATTAATGTCCCAATCTAGAGTTGCAGAACTAAGATTTAGGTCATTATTTGAAGATATGACGTTTGATAGACCCCATTTCCAATCAGAGTCTCCAAACTTATCGCTAACACTGGCCATATAGCTCATGTTATTTCGTTTTGCGCTAACACCAACACCTAAAATTGAAGGCGTTAAATAATCATCAGCATAATCCAAAAGATACTGAGAATTAATAGATATTAACCACTGCCTATCATCATTCTGAATATCAAAAGCTAAATCCCAATCAACCCGATCTACTTTAATAAATTGCCCTGTTCTATTGTGTTGAATATTATTTTTGTAAGCGATATCAAACTTAAGCAAATAGTCATCAAATGCTCTATTCATACCAAAGCCAACTAGGTTATATGGGGTAGCATAAACTAATCCATCAGTCAGATTTGTGAGTGCATCATTAGGCACGAGTTGGCCTATATAAAATGCCATATCACTCCCCTCACTACTTATACCATAACGCATTCCAAATTCATCATAGGAATCATTTTTTAAAGTTTGAAGTTTGTCTTTTGAAACTCTTGGATTTGTATTGTAAAAAAAACTTAAATCACTATTTTCAAAATAACGGGTGGCGCTCAGAAACCATTGAGGTAACATCGATGGATCTGTTAATCCTCCAGAGGGATTAACAACATCAAGTGCGCCGCCTTCGAGCTCACCCCACCCAATAGTATAGCGCCCTAGCTTAGTACTCCAATCATCAAAACTAAACTGCAAAAAAGCCTTTTCGACTTCTAAATCATTTTTTTCAGTCGAGTGATTACTATCACTTGGCCAATATTGTATCGCTTTGAGCTCAACCTCACCATAGCCTGAATCCGAGACTGAACCGCTAGTTCCAAAAGTAATCTCTGTTCTTTCTTGAGTCGTACTATAATCACTTGCCGGATTAAAGCCCCATTTCTGAGTAATGCCAAGATCTAACCAGGATAATGGCTTTTCTGCAATAGAAGTATCTTCACCAAAAACATCGCTTTCATCAGACCACTCATCAAACTCTCCTTCAGATTCATCAAATACAATATCATCATCAAAAAATGAGTCATCTGCGCTTACATTCAATAAGATGGCAAAGCTAAATATTACAAATATAAATTGTCTTAGAACAATATTAAACATCTTATGAATTATTTAGCCTGTTTGCGAAGATCTTTCAGGTATTTTTCTCTAAAGGCTTGATCCGTTAGAGCTCTCTGAGTTAAAAAATCCTCTTTGATATCCACACCAAAATTGATAGCTTCGAGCTTCATATTAGTCAGTCTATTATTAACAGTATTAAAAAATGTCAGACTTCTACCCATCCAAACATCATTAATTTTTTCAACTTTACCTACCTCAAGCTTTTTTATAGGGTTGGAGTTCTTATCAAACATTTGAACCTTCAACGTAATAAATCTCTCGGTATCAATCCAACTCTGAGTTTTGCCATAACTACTTTTACTGAGTCGATGGGGCTTTGGCGTCGACTCAATGACCGCAACATCACGACCCCTAAACTTGCCTTGCTCCAACAATTCATAGGTATAGTCATCAAGCTTTCCAGACTCTTGGTCTTCTGTTGTCATTTCAGTTCCAAAAATACTTGCAGACTCAGTCTCTTCGTCATCACTATTTCTGACACTTATCCTCTTGACCTTGCCAAGTGCAGATAAATATAACCATGTTTCGTTATCTCGATTACTATCATCATAGCTGTATGAGAGCATACCAATTCCCTTTTCACTTGCCGGTTCAAGGATAATTGCGACACTCTTGGTGTCTTTATTATCTATACCCGTATTGATTTGTGCATTTTCGACCAATTTAATACGTGGCTTTTCAGCGCACTTAATCTTTCCATCCTTTTTGCCATATTTACAAGTCGTTAATTTCATTCTTGTGAATGCAGAGTCTGTTGATTTTCTAGACTCCTCGTCAACTCTCTCCATGATCTCTCTGGCACTTAGATCCGTTTCGGCAATGACAGACGGGCTGATTAGAGCTAAACAAATACTTAGTAAAACTACGAATAGTTTTAAATTTAAATGATTCATTAATGGTTTATTCATTTTGCAACCTCTATAAAATTTAAATTATCTTCAACATCTTTCTGGCCAAATTTTGGCTTAAAGATCATTATCAGTGCAGGGAAAAACAACAAGTCACAGAGTAGCGCTGCAAAGATTGCCAGGGATCCAAATCCGCCAATTTTAGCCAAGCCTAAATAGTCACTAAAGGTTAGCATAAAAAACCCGCAACCCAATATTAGAGTTGTAAATGTAACCGCCTGTCCAACCTCTTTTATTGTTTCAACCAACGCAATTTTCATATTGTGATTTTGAGCAAGAGACATTCTGTAATGACTTATAAAGTGAATTGTATCGTCGACCGCTATACCTATAATTAAAGGAGCAATCATTAGCGTATCCGTATCGAGCGGGATTCCAAGTAGACCCATCAATCCAAATGCTAATGTTGCTGGAATCAGATTAGGAACAATCGACATCACACCGGCCTGTAACGAACCAAGAGTCACCATCATAAGTAAACTGATGACAACTGCTGCTATCGCTAAACTCTTAAATTGATTCTTGCTGATATCATCTGCTAGCCTCATCATCAATGCAAATGAACCAGTAATTTGAACCTTAAGATCAGGATAACTTGCAGTTAATTTGTTAAACTCATTGTTTATGTCTTTCTGAATCTCTTCAAAAAACTCCTTATATTCATTTGAGCCTGCATTTCTGAGTTGAACACTAATATGACTCTTACTGTAGTCATCACTGACCAGGGCTCTTCGCTCTTCCGGATTCGAGCTATTAAACAGATAAAGCAGTTGAGAAACCGCAATCTGACTGTTTGGAATGGTTCT
>CAYNES010000103.1:0-3743 GCA_964396315.1 uncultured Piscirickettsiaceae bacterium
TAAAATCAATCAAATTTTCGAAGATGAGTTTAATTTATTATTGATTAAAAGAAAAAAAGAACTATGGAACCAGAGTGTGATTTCTTGATAGTCCAATCGAAGCAAGTTCAATTTTTAAATATATATTTATTTCAGTAAAAGTTTTATTGAGGATTGGTGCCTTAGACGAACTCTATAGACCTTAACTCTGGAGCAATTTTATCTAATGATGAGTTAATTAGTTTAAAGGATCCCTCAGCACCATAAAGCTTGGCTAGTTCTATTGACTCATTAATCACAACCTTGTATGGTACTTCAAGTTGAAACTTCAACTCATACACCCCAAGATACAATATGGCTTTTTCAGTAGGTCCTAATTCATCAATGTCTCGATCAAGCGTAGGGCTTATTATGTCCTCCAGAACTGCAATTTTCTTAGGAATATTTAACAACAAGTTAGAGAAAAAAGCCTTAGAAATCTTTCCTTCTTTTTGGTTTAAAAACTGCTGCTCAATCTTTTTGATATCCTCGCCTGAAACAAGCCACTGATATATGGCCTGAACGACTCTAGCTCTTGAGCGTTGTTTAGGGGTCACAGTTTCTCTATTAAGCTAATCATTCTGATGGTGCTTTCAGCAGCTTCAGCACCTTTGTTTTCAGCACTACTTGAGCGCTCTATGGCTTGCTCAACTGTATCTACAGTTAAAACACCAAAGGCGATAGGTATTTCTGATTCAATAGTGATTTGTGAAATCCCCTTTACACACTCTCCAGCAACATACTCAAAATGTGGGGTCCCGCCTCTAATTACAGCCCCTAATGCAACAATCCCATCAAATTTACCAGTATTCACTACCTTTTTAAGTGCCAATGGAATTTCAAAAGCTCCAGGAACATAAAATATTTCAATGTCATCCTCATTAGTGCCACTTTTTAATAGGGCTTCTTTTGCTCCACTTATCAAATGCTCAACAACAAACCAATTGAAACGAGCAGCAACTACAGCTACTTTCTTATTATTAATAGTTAAATCACCCTCAATAGCTTTCAATTTTTACTCCTTAATATTTACGTACTCAGTAATTGTTATTCCAAAACCTTCTAGTCCAGGCCACTTTCTAGGTTTTCCGAGAGACTTCATTTTTGACACACCTAAATCTGAGAGTATTTGGGCACCAATTCCGAAGGTTTTGTCATCGTCACTACTGCTGTAGTCTTGATTATCAATATTCTCCAGAATAGCCTGATTAGATTGTTTTCTAAGAAGTAAAAAAACGCCATTATCAACATCTGAAATCATATCCAAAGCACTATTAATACTAAAGCCTCTCTGAACTTCTTGAAGAACATCTTTAAAGATGTTTTCCATATGAACTCTAACATAAGGTTCACTCTTATTGCTAATAGAACCTTTAACAAGTGCAATATGGATATCATTATGAATAGTATCTAGATAAGAATAAAGCTCAAAATCACCGTATTTAGTTTTAAACGGCCTCTGACTTATCCTCTCTACTGTTTTTTCATTTTCTACTCTGTAATGAATCAAATCGGCTATGTGCCCTACTTTAATACCATGCTTTTTACCAAACTTATAAAGATCTTCGCTTCTAGCCATTGATCCATCATCATTAAGAATTTCAACTATGACTGATGAAGCCTCAAAGCCAGCTAAACGAGCCAAATCACATCCTGCCTCTGTATGGCCAGCACGAATCAAAACCCCGCCCTGTTGAGCCATTAGAGGGAAAATATGGCCCGGCTGAACAATATCCATGGGTTTTGCATCCTTTGCGACTGCATCCAATATTGTTTTCGCACGATCTGCAGCTGAAATTCCTGTCGTCACTCCAGAGGCCGCCTCAATAGAGACTGTAAAGTTTGTAGAATGAAGATCACTATTTTGAGACACCATAAGTGGAAGATTTAACTGTTGGCATCTTTGTTGGGTTAGAGTTAAACATATCAAACCTCGACCATGGGTAGCCATAAAATTGATATCTTCTTTGGTAACTTTCTCTGAAGCAATCAATAAATCTCCTTCATTTTCACGACTTTCATCGTCCATGAGGATGATCATTTTTCCTTGCTTATAATCTTCTATTAGCTCTTTAATTGAAGCTTGCATAACTTTTCTTATTATTTATGTTGTTTGAACAGTCTTTCAACATATCTCGCAATTAGGTCAATCTCTAAATTAACTTTTGATTTATGTTTAAGATCTCCAAGGGTTGTTACCGAAAATGTATGTGGGACTATATTAACATCAAAAATATTCTTCTCAACGTTATTAACTGTAAGACTGACCCCATTGATACATATAGAACCTTTTTTAGCAATATATTTAACAACATCTTCCTTAGCCTCAACTGAAATTCGAGTACTATCACCATCTTGATCTATAGCATGAATTACCCCAACGCCATCTACATGACCGCTAACTAAATGGCCATCAATTCCCTGATTAAGCCGCATAGACCTTTCAAGATTAACACTTTGACCCTGAGAAAGTCCAGAGAAAGTTGTGCATGCTATGGTTTCATTAGAAACATTTGCAGTAAAACAATTTTTAGAGATTTGGGTTGCCGTTAAGCAGACGCCATCAACAGCAATACTGTCTCCAACTTTAGAGTAACTCAAATCAAGATCATGCGAATTAATTTTCAAATGAATACCGTCATCTGAAGACTCAATCTCATGAACACTTCCTTGGGCTTGAATAATTCCTGTAAACATTAAATTAATAGCTTAAAAGTTAAAATATGCAGTTTAATTAATATATTAATATTTAACCATCAAATATTACTCTGAATAATCAATAGATTTCGATATTGAAGTTAATTAAATTCAAATTTGAGACAACAAATAATCTTCGTAATTTCCAGAATAATAGTGTGCTCCATCCTCTTTGAGCTCGATTACTTTGGTTGATAAAGACGAAACAAACTCTCTATCATGACTAACAAAAATTAGTGTGCCTTTATAGTTATCTAGGGCTAGATTTAAAGACTCAATAGATTCCATATCAAGATGATTTGTAGGCTCGTCCATCAACAAAATATTAGGTTTTTGAAGCATGAGCCTTCCAAAAATCATTCTTCCTTTTTCACCACCAGACAATGATTTGACAGATTTTTTAACATCTTCTTTTCCAAACAGCATTTTTCCTAAAACTGAGCGCATCATTTGAATGTCATCTTTTTCATTCTTAAACTGTGTCATCCAATCTAAAACACTCATATCTTTCTCAAACTCTTCATTATGGTCTTGTGCATAGTAGCCAATATTGGAGTTTTCACTCCATTTTTTATTCCCACTATCAGGCTCAATTTCACCAAATAAAGTTTTAAGCAATGTGCTTTTACCGATACCATTTTGTCCAATTATTGCGACTCTCTCACCAGTCTCAATCATCAAGTTGATATCTTTCAAAATTTGTTCACCATCAAAGCTTTTAACCAGGCCCTGAACTTCTAATACATTTCTGAACAACTCCTTGCTTTGATTAAAAATAATGTAAGGACTTACCCTTGAAGAGGGTTTAATATCATCAAGTTCAATTTTATTCAACTGTTTTAGGCGCGATGTTGCTTGCTTAGACTTTGAAGCATTCGCTGAGAATCGAGAGACAAAGTGTTTTAAATCTTTTATTTTTTCTTCTTTTTTTGCATTATCTGCTCTCATCCTTTCCTGTATTGCTGTTGCCGCTATCATAAAGTCATCATAACTTCCTGGAAATACATTTAAAGCACCGTAATCTAAAT
>CAYNES010000104.1:0-3627 GCA_964396315.1 uncultured Piscirickettsiaceae bacterium
GCAAAATCATGTTTATATGCAATAGCCCACTCTAGACTTTCAATTGCAGCATCTATTTGTCCAAGACCAAGTAAAACATTGCCTAGATTATTATGTGCATCATAATAATTAGGTTGAATAGAAATTGCTTTTTTATAGCTTTCTACTGCCTCTTCTTTTTGATCTTGGTCTTGGAGAACAACTCCAAGATTAAAATGAGCTTCAGCATAATTAGGCTCTATTGATATTGCAATACTAAACATTTTTGCAGCCCCTTCTAATTGCGCTGTTTCTTTGTAGCATGCACCGATAAGATTAAATAGCAAGGGCTGATTAGGGAATTTTTCATTCAAAGTTTTTATTTGTTTGATGGCCTCTTCAATCTTACCTTTTGAGTAAAGACCATAAACAAATTCAACCTCTTTTCTAGGAATTGAGGCCCGTTTATTTTTCATTAATAATTTCCAATATTAAGATAAAAAATTTGCTAAAGGATAACGGGATATTTTAGTATACTTTACCTATTATAGTTAAAGAAAAAACACCCTTAAACAATGTCAATAAAGACCGAACGCCTTATATCTCGAGCAAAAAAATTAATCAAAAAAGGAGAAATTGAAGAAGCAAAAGAAATTTATTTAAGTATTCTTGAATCCTTCCCTAACAATCAAGATGCAAAAAAAGGTATCAAACTTCTGCAAGAAGGAAAAAATATACACCCTACGCAAGCAAATTTGGATGAGGTGATGAGCTTTTACTCTTCGGGTCAAATAAAAGAAGCTCTAATGTCTGTTGAAGCTCTGATTCAAAAGTTTCCAAATGAATATTTACTATTTAATATTTGTGGGGCATGTCACAGCGAGATTGGGACAATAGAATCAGCAATAGAAAACTTTAAAAAAGCACTTTCTATCAAGATTGATTATGCTGAAGCTCAATATAATCTCGGAGTGGCATACCAAAAAATCAACCAACTTGATAATGCATCTGAGCATTATGAACTTGCAATAAATTCACAGCATGCTTACCCAAATGCTCATAATAACCTTGGCATTATTTTCCTAAGAAATGGCCAAACTGACTTGGCAGTAAAGTCTTTTGAGTGGGCAATAGCATATAACGCAAATTATGCCGAGGCACATAATAATTTAGGCTCAGCTCTTCAAGAACTAAAACAGTTTGAAAATGCTAAGAAAGAATTTGAAATTGCCATCTCTCTGAACCAAAACTATGCACAAGCATTTCACAACTTAGGCATTTTATGTGAAATTTTAAATCTACCAAAAGAAGCAATAAATCATTATGAGAGGACTATAGAAATTAATCCAGAATTTGCTGAGGCATACAGAAATTTAAGCAAAATTAAGAAGTTTAAAGCAAAAAATGCTTATATTCCACAAATATTATCGATATATTCTAAAGAAAACATCAATATTTCTGATAAAGCACGATTGAGCTTTGCTTTGGCTGAAATAAACAAAAATTTAGGAAATCCAGATGAATACTTTAAGTATTTAAAAGAAGGAAATAATCTTAGAAAGCAAGAAATAAATTACTCTTTCGATGATAGCAAGAATTTTCATTCAATCATTACTACTTTGTTTGGCTTAGATCAGCCATCATTAAAGAATTCATCTAAGAAAGCTTCGGATATTAAACCTATTTTTATTATTGGCATGCCCCGCTCGGGTACAAGCCTTGTAGAGCAAATTATTTCAAGCCATAAAGCTGTTCATGGGGCGGGTGAACTATTATATTTTAGGAATATTCTTACTCCGATTCTAGATAATCATTTAAGCGAAAATAGAAAATCTTTTCTTAAAGAGGATTTTATATCAATCCGTCAAAAATACCTTGATTCTCTTGCTGGCCTTAAAACTAGTGAAAAAGTAATTACTGATAAGATGCCCATGAATTTTAGATTATTGGGATTTATATTATCATCGATTCCAGAAGCCAAAATTGTTCACATCAAAAGAGACCCTATGGCAACTTGTTGGTCAAACTATAATCATTATTTTACAGCAGGTAATGGATTTTCTTTTGATCAGGAGGATTTAGCTAAGTTTTATAACTTATATCTTGAAATAATGGATTTATGGCATGAATTATTTCCTAATAAAATATATGATCTTAGCTATGAAGACTTAACAATGAATCAAGAGAAAGAAACGCGTAACTTAATTAAATATTGTGATTTGAAATGGGATAAAAACTGCCTTGATTTTCATAAAAATAAACGGGGAGTTCTAACAGCAAGCTCTGCTCAAGTAAGGAAAAAAATATATCAAGGAAGTTCGGAGGCATGGAAAGAATATGAAAAGTATTTACAGCCACTGATAAAAGGATTAGGAATACAGTAATAAAATACTGTAGAGTATTCATTGATTTATTATCTGCATTCATATACATATACTTAACTTTTAAAATATTCTTATGAGATTTGATTTTGTCCCCTTTTTTAACCCTGGTGAGAATATTCCTTGGAATCGTGTTGTTAAAATGATGAGAGAACAAACTCAACTTGCAGAACAAGCAGACTTCTCAACCGTTTGGCTTACTGAGCACCACTTCGCTCATAACGGATATCTCAATGCACCGCCTAATCCCATTATGATGTCTCTTGATTTAGCATCTCATTCAAAAAAAATTAGGGTAGGTCAAGCACCAATTGTCTTACCTGACTGGCACCCACTTAGGGTTGCTGAAGATATAGCGCTTCTTGATAATATGACTGAGGGAAGAGTTGATTTTGGTGTAGCAAAAGGTATCAATGAGAGAGTCACACTTCAGTTTAATAAAGAGGCTGATCGCCGTGATAATGAAAAAAGCTATAGATTATTTATGGAATCACTTGAGGTAATTCTTAAAGCCTGGACTGAAGACCCTTTTACTCATAAAGGTGAGTTTTATGAGTTTCCAGTTCCTGGATGGAAAGAAACGAATCGATATTTGATGCCTCTTGAAAAAGAGTATCACTCTGAGGATGGCGAATACACTGGCATGTATATTCATCCTAGGCCTTATCAAGATCCACACCCTCCAGTATGGCTTATGTCAAACTCACCCCACACATATAAACTTGCAGCAGAGAGAGGTTTCAAAGCCATTGGTATGTCAAGCCCTCCAGGCAAACTAGTGAGCTGCTGGGATGCTTATGCAGATGCAGAATCATATGATGGAACGATACATCAAAGAGGAGATGGCGTTGGCGTATGCACAGTTATCTATGTTGCTGAAACTATGGAACAAGCTGATAAAGATGTAAGAAAAGCAATTAATGGCTACTACGAGTACTTGAGCGGGTCGAGACCTGAAGGAAGCTGGACTCGTAAAGCTTACCTTGACGACGATGCAAACCCTACTGATGAAGATCTAAATGGTGAATGGTTTGACTTCCTTATGAAGTATGAACTTATTTGGGTAGGAGATGCAGACTATGTTGCTGAAAAAATTCAAAAATACAATGAATCGATAGGACTTAAACACATTATGCTTCTTCAGCAGTTCCCGGGGATTGACTATCAAAAAATTCTCAGAAGTATGACTTTATTTTCAGAGAGAGTGATGCCTAGGTTTAATCCTGATGGTGTTTAATAATAGGAGAATCTATTTATGCTAGAAGTTTGGGGTAGAAAAAATGCCAAT
>CAYNES010000105.1:0-3590 GCA_964396315.1 uncultured Piscirickettsiaceae bacterium
ATAACCTCTGCTGTGTCATCCACTGATAATGTCGTCTGAGTGGTGTACGAAATATTTCTCTCTTGTGAAAAATTTAACTCTTTAATGTCATCGACTGATTCAACTAAAGTAATTTTGTGTGATTCGAAAGACTGGCCAAGAGTCCCTTCGACTTCGGGATGCCCAGCATGGCCAATAAGAATCACCTGATGATTGCTTTTTTGCCGGCGAATAACCTCTTTGTGCACCTTAGTAACCAGTGGACAAGTTGCATCATAAATAATAGCTGAGATATCATTAGCCTCTCTTCGAACTGCTTGTGATACGCCATGGGCACTATAGATAACAACACTCCCATTTGGAACCTCAGAGATCTCATCTACAAATATAGCGCCTTTATTCTTTAGATTATTTACCACATACTTATTATGAACCACTTCATGTCTAACATATATGGGTGAGCCGTGCTTTTCAATAGCTCGCTCAACTATCTCTATAGCTCTGTCCACTCCAGCGCAAAAACCTCTAGGATTAGCTAAATATATTTTCAAAATTTAATACTTAATAGTAAGAAAATTAAAATTACGATGTGGAATGAAGTGCTGAAAGTAATTGAAAAATTTTGTTTCGCAACTCTGAGCGAGGCACAATCATATCAATAGCCCCTTTCTCGAGCAAAAATTCACTCCTCTGAAACCCTTCAGGGAGCTCCTCTCGCACTGTTTGTTCAACTACCCTCGCACCCGCAAATCCTATCCTTGCATTCGGTTCAGCGATTTGAATATCACCAAGCATAGCAAGACTTGCTGAAACACCTCCCATTGTGGGATCCGTCAATACTGAAATAAATGGAATTTTCTTATCTGCTAACAACTTCACTGCAAGGGATGTTTTAGACATTTGCATCAAAGAAAACAACCCTTCTTGCATGCGTGCACCCCCGCTGGCAGAAAAACAGACAAATGGTTGATTGTTTTTTATTGCAGAATTTGCTGCTCTCACAAACTTCTCACCCACAACTGACCCCATTGAGCCCCCCATAAAACTAAAGTCAAAGGCCGCTGTAACAATTGGCATTCCCTTTAAAAAACCACTTTTAACAACTAAGGCGTCTTTTTCTTTGGTAAATTTTTGTGCATCTTGATAACGATCTTTGTATTTTTTTTGATCTTTAAATTTTAAAGGGTCTACTGATTGAACATTAGCTGCAAGCTCAACCTGATTTTCCATGTCAAGAAAACTCTCAAGCCTCTTTCTAGCAGAAATCCTCAAATGGTGGTTGCACTTTGGACAAACATAGAGAAGACGCTCTAACTCCTCTTGATAGAGCACTCGGTTGCACTCAGGACACTTACTCCATAGACCTTCAGGTATATTCTTTTTTGCATTCTTGCCAATAGATGGCATTATTTTTTCTAACCAACTCATACTTTGCCTTAGTTAAGTAATTGCACTAGAAATCTCTTTAGCCAGATTCCCAACTTTAGTAACCATCTTATCCTTATCAGATGAGAGCTCTTCAACAATTGACACAAGGGCGCTGCCAACAATAACGGCATCAGCATTTTCTCCAACCTGTTTTGCTGTTCGTGCATCTTTAATCCCAAAACCAACGCCAACAGGGAGCTGGATATAGTTTCTCATTCTCTCCAAATGGAAGTTAACGGAATCAACATCTAAATTTCCTGCACCGGTAACCCCTTTAAGGGAAACATAGTAGATGTATCCGCTCGCTATCTTTGAAATATTCTCTAAGCGATCATCAGTTGTTGTAGGCGCAACTAAAAAGATTAAATCAATATTCAATTTATCGAGTTCTTTTTTAAGGTCTGAAGCCTCTTCAGGTGGCATATCAACTACCAAAATTCCGTCAACTCCAGCTTCATCAGCTCTTATTGCAAAGTCTTTAAATCCGTATACTTCAATCGGATTTGTATAGCCCATTAATACAATACCTGTATCTTGATTATGCTCTCTAAATCTTTCGACAATAGCAAAAACATCATTCAAGTCAATGCCATCGGCAACTGCTCTCTCATGAGATTTCGCAATGACAGGTCCATCAGCCATTGGATCTGAGAATGGCATACCTAATTCAATAATATCAGCACCACTATCAGCTAGAGTAAAGACAAGGGCCTCACAATTATCTAATCCACCATCACCAGCAGTAATAAAGGGAATAAAAGCTGTTTGATCAGCCTCATCGAGTTTTTTAAAAATATCAAAGATTCGCGACATATTATTATTATTTCTTAATTAAATCAATTTTAACATAGTGTAACTATATCTCTATTTAACAGAAGTTTTATTTTGAATAGGAGTGTACTGCATCAACTAAGACTTTCATGCTATCGGGATTAACCTCTGGTGTAATTCCATGACCCAAATTAAATACATGGCCAGTTGAACCTTTAAACTGATCTAGGATTTTATGTGCTTCCGTTTTGATGATCTCTGGTGATGCATAAAGCACTGATGGATCTAGATTACCCTGCAAAGCAACCTGACTCCCTACTCTTTTCTCTGCCTCTCCAATTTCAACTGTCCAATCAATTCCAACAGCGTCACAACCAGTTGCAGCAATTTGCTCAAGCCAGGCCGAGCCTCCTTTTGTAAAGAGGGTAACTGGAATAATTTTTCCATCATATTCTCGTTTGATTCCATCAACAATTTTTGACATATACCTTAATGAAAAATTTTCATAACTCTCTTTGTTTAAAAGCCCACCCCAGGTATCAAAAATCATGACGGAATCAGCACCTGACTCAATTTGAGAGTTTAAATAATCAATAATCGTATCAGCAAGGACATCAAGAAGCTGGTGCATATGCTTTGGATTTTCATACATAAGGCCTTTTACTTTTGAAAAAGTCTTACTGGATCCGCCCTCAACCATATAGGTAGCAAGAGTCCATGGACTCCCTGTAAAGCCAATGAGTGGAACCCTACCTCTCAGGTTTTTTTTAATTACAGAGACGGCCTCACTAACATAAGATAACTCTTGAGAGACATCAGGTTTTTGTAACTGCTCAATGTCTTTAAGCGTGTTGAGTGGATTTGTAAACTTTGGACCTTCTCCCTCAATAAAATAAAGCCCAAGACCCATTGCATCTGGAATTGTTAAGATGTCTGAAAATAGAATGGCAGCATCTAAATCAAATCGATCTAGTGGTTGAAGAGTTACCTCACAAGCTAGGTCACTTGACTTACAGAGCGTTAAAAAATCACCTGCCCTTTTTCGAGTGGCTCTATATTCTGGTAAATATCTGCCAGCCTGTCTCATAACCCAAATAGGTGTTCGGGATACTTCTTTTTTTAATAACGCATTAATGTAGTCAAATGCCATTATGTTGTCTCAAAAATAGTTGATTATATCAATTTTAGGGCTTTTCTTTAGTTTCCTTCTGACACAAAAAAAGCCACATTTGTGGCTTTAAGTGTCTCGCAATTTGAAATTAACGTTTGAAAGCGCCGTAACGTGATTTAAATTTTTCAACACGACCAGCAGTATCCACAATCTTCTGCTTTCCTGTATAAAAAGGGTGGCAGCTTGAACAAACGTCAAGATGAATTTCGTCTTTACTTGAAGTTGAGCGCGTCTCGAATGA
>CAYNES010000106.1:0-3542 GCA_964396315.1 uncultured Piscirickettsiaceae bacterium
AACTTGTAACTGGCGATCGTGCAACATTGAAGTCTGACCGCGGCGAAATCACTCTCGATGTAGAAGTTACTGACAGAGTTAAAAAGGGAGTTGTAAGAACAACTTTCCACTTCCCAGAGGTATTAATAAACGAAGTAACAAGTGGCGTCACGGATGAAGAGACAAAATGTCCAGAATACAAAGTTGTAGCCGTGGACGTATTAAAAGCCTCATAGTTTTTGATAGAGAGCCCCTTGTGGCTCACTATACTGTTACTTAATACCGCCTCTCTAGCTTACTTTTTTGGAGAATACGACCTGCGATTTCTTCAATCGATATGTGACTTGTGTCAATAAATGAAATGTCATTTTGAACAAACATATCTTCTGCTCGTCGAACCTCTTTTCGGCATTGCTCGATAGAGGCATAACCGCTATTTGACCTTCTCACGTCTCTTATATTTTGAAGTCGAACAGGGTTAATAGTTAAACCATAGAGTTTTTCTTTGAATGGTTTTAATGCGCTTGGGATTGCAACGGAATTCAGATCTTCATCAATAAGTGGATAGTTTGCAGCATAGATTCCATATTGGAGAGCTAAAAAAAGGCAGGTAGGAGTTTTTCCTGATCTTGAAACACCTGTAAGAATGATATCGGCACTACCATAATGCTTAGTACTTAGCCCATCATCATTATTTAATGCAAAATTAATACTATCTATCCTGCCAGAGTATGTGTTCTTATTCCCCACTCCATGAGACAGACCCATCTCATGAGATGACTTAGTTTCAAGTGTGCTCTCAAGTTTTGAAATAAATGTATCAAAAAAATCAAACATTATTCCGCTACTATCTTCAAGAAGATGACGATATTCGCTAGAAACTTGAGTGCTAAAAATGAGTGCGGGCTGCCCATCAGCCTCTGAGGACTCATTGATAAGTGATACCGCAGATTGAGCTTTTTTCTGCGTGTCTATAAATGCTAAATTAACACGCTTAAATTCTATTTCAGGAAACTGAGTCAGAAGACTGTTTCCCAAAGCCTCAGCAGTAATGCCAGTTCTATCAGAAATAAAAAAAACAGTTCTCATATTAGTTCTTTAACAGTTTAAAGCTGGCCAAGTTTATTCCAGGTTTCTACCACAGTATCTGGGTTAAGTGAAATACTTGTAATTTCTTTTTCCAAGAGCCATTCTGCAAAATCCATATGATCAGATGGCCCTTGTCCACAAATACCAATATATTTTCCTTGACGATGGCAGGCATCTATTGCCATAGTAATCATACTTTTAACCGCAGTATTTCTTTCATCAAAACCATCAGCAATTAGTCCAGAGTCTCTATCCATACCAAGTGTGAGCTGCGTTAAATCGTTAGAGCCAATTGAGAATCCATCGAAGTACTCTAAAAATTCTTCAGCAATTACAGCATTTGATGGGAGTTCACACATCATTATTATTCTCAAGCCATCCTTACCACGCTCGAGTCCATTATCCTTTAAGAGCTTGATAACTTTAGAAGCTTCAGTTGTGGTTCTAACAAATGGAATCATGATTTCAACATTCTTAAGACCCATTTCATTCCTAACATTTTTTATTGCCTGACACTCAAGCTCGAAGCACTCTCTAAAGTCAGAAGAGATGTAACGAGATGCCCCTCTAAATCCAATCATAGGATTTTCTTCATTTGGCTCATAGAGTTCACCGGCAAACAAATTAGAGTATTCATTAGATTTAAAGTCTGACATCCGAATAATTACAGGTGACTCAGAAAAGCTTGCTGCAATAGTAGAAATGCCTTCAGTTAGTTTTTGAACATAAAAGTCGACTGGTGATTTGTAACAAGACGTCCTTTTTATAACTTCATCCTTAAGCTCACTAGGAATACTCTCAAACTGCAGTAAAGCTTTAGGATGTATGCCGATAGTATTATTTATAATAAACTCTAACCTAGCAAGCCCAACCCCTGCATTGGGGATACTTGCAAAATCAAAAGCGCGGGAAGGATTACCTACATTCATCATAATTTTTACAGGGATTTCAGGTAGATCACCAACCTCTGAAAAGGTATGTTCGAAATCTAATTTACCTTGATAAACTTTTCCTGTGTCACCCTCTGCGCAAGATGCAGTCACTTCAAAATCATTTTTAAGTAATTCAGTTGCATTACCAGTTCCAACTATCGCAGGGACTCCTAGTTCTCGCGCAATTATTGCAGCGTGACAGGTTCTACCACCCCTATTTGTTATAATTGCAGAAGCGAGTTTCATTACAGGCTCCCAGTCCGGGTCTGTCATATCGGTAACAAGAATATCGCCTTTTTTGACAGAATCCATTTCAGATAAATCATTAATTATCTTAGTTTTTCCTGTTCCAATTTTTTGACCAATAGCCCTCCCCTCGACAAGAATATTTGAGGTTTCAAGGAGCTGATAGCGCTCAATATTTTGTGTGCTTTGTCTGCTTTTGACGGTCTCAGGCCTGGCCTGAACGATATAGATTTTTCCATCCAAACCATCAAGAGCCCATTCTATGTCCATCGCTCTTCCGTAATGAGATTCAATTTTCATGGCATAGTGCGCAAGTTCTTCAATTTGTGAGTCACTCAGGCTGAACCTCAATCTGTCTTCGTAATCAACCTCTGTTGTTGCGACTGGTGTGCTGGCACTATCTTGAGCATAAACCATTTTTATTGATTTAGATCCAAGGCTCCTGGATAAGATTGCTGGTTTTCCAGATTTTAGGGTTGGTTTATGCACATAAAACTCATCTGGATTGACTGACCCTTGAACAACAGTTTCTCCAAGTCCATAGGCAGATGTTATAAAAACAACATCATCAAATCCAGATTCAGTATCAAGAGTAAACATCACCCCACTTGAACCAATATCACTGCGAACCATTTGTTGAATCCCAGCTGATAATGAAACCATCTCATGTTCAAAACCTTGATGAACTCTATAAGAAATAGCTCGATCGTTATAAAGTGAAGCGTATACTTTACGAACCGCAGTTAAAATATCGTCAATACCACCTACATTTAAATACGTTTCTTGCTGGCCAGCAAAAGACGCTTCAGGTAAATCCTCAGCAGTCGCTGAGGAGCGGACCGCAAAGGTAACATCTGAGCCAAACTGACTGGTAAGCTTTTCATAACTCTCAACTATTGATTGGTGGAGCTCTTCAGGAAATGGCGCTTCTTCGACCCACTGCCTAATTAATAAACCAGTTTTTGTAAGCTCTTGAATATTAGTAATATCAAGGCTTGATAGAAGCTTATTAATTTTATTTTTGAGATCCGAATGATCTAAAAAGGATTCAAATGCTTCAGCTGTTGTGGCAAAACCCCCTGGTACACGGACGCCTTGAGAATTGAGACTACTTATCATTTCACCAAGTGAGGCATTCTTTCCACCAACTTTTTCTACGTCAGACATGCCGACATCTTTCAGCCAGACTACATTCTCAATCATGAGACCCCTTTTTTGAAGTGTTAGTATAGGTATACGATGTGATGACAGCTATTTTTGACACAAAATGTAATAATAGAGTTTTTCACCAAAAGT
>CAYNES010000107.1:0-3516 GCA_964396315.1 uncultured Piscirickettsiaceae bacterium
TAGGTGGGGTTTTCGGGAAGATCGGGGTGGTTAACCCACATTACTGCAGACTGTTCAAGCAGCCATTTGGCAAGCTTGACTGCATTTTTAACGTGTTGACTCATTCGAAGGTTAAGAGTTTCAATGCCCTGAAGAAGTAAAAAAGCACTGTGAGGGCTCATTGCTGGGCCAAAGTCGCGCATTGACTCAGCTCTAATTTTCATTGAAAGCGCTGAAGGGCCAAATTCCTCCCAGAAATTTATTCCATGGAAGGGTTCATAAGGCGTTGTAAGTTCAGGGTGTTTATTTGAGGCTCCCCAGTCAAAGGCTCCGCCATCAACAATGACGCCGCCTACAGCAACCCCATGCCCTCCTATCCATTTTGTAACAGAATGCACCACAACATCAGCCCCATATTCGAACGGCTTACAAAGCGCAGGAGTTGCAAATGTTGCGTCAATAACTAGAGGAAGGTTGTTTTGATGAGCAATATTTGAAATCTTGGGTAGGTTTGATACTTCAAGTCCAGGGTTTCCAATCGACTCACAAAAGACGAGTTTTGTGTTTTCCTGTATTGCTGCTTTAAGAGCTTTTTCGTCATTAATGGATACAAAAGTACAGTCAATATTGAATCTTTTGAGTGTGTGTTTAAGGAGGGTTGCAGTAGAGCCATAGATTTGTGAGGCACTTACAATATGATCACCAGCAGAGCACAGGCTAACAAAAGTAACAAAGAGTGCGCTCATACCTGAGGCTGTACAAATTGCTCCTACGCCTCCTTCTAGTGCAGCAATACGTTGTTCTAAAACAGCAACTGTTGGGTTCGTCATTCGGCTATATATATGCCCACCTTTCTCGATGTTGAAAAGCGCAGCGGCATCATCAACAGTTTCGAAAACATAGGAAGTAGTTTGATAAACAGGAACAGCTCTGCTCCCAAAAGATGGGTCTGGCTCATATCCTGAGTGAAGTGAAATTGTTTCAGGTCCTAAGAATGATGACTTTCCCATAAATGTTGAGTGTAGAAAACAAAATCAATATTTTCTCATAACTAGTTACAAAGTTGTTTTTAAATTGTCTTCACCTATAGTCTGAAAATTAAGACTCTAAGGCCCTTTTTTTGTTAACTTGCTTTTGCAAGCTCTGAGCGCATTGTGTCTATTGTGCTTTTATAGTCGTCTGTGTTGAAAATAGCTGATCCAGCAACAAACGTATCAGCTCCAGCCGTGGCTATTTCTTTAATATTATCAATCTTTACTCCGCCATCAATTTCAAGTCTTGTCTGAAGCCCTCTTGAGTCAATTAGGTCTCTAACAATTCTTAATTTTTCTAGAGTTTGAGGGATAAATGATTGGCCACCAAAACCTGGGTTAACAGACATTAATAGAACCATATCGAGCTGATCAATAACATGATTTAAGTGGTTAAGTGGCGTCGCAGGATTAAAAACTAGCCCAGCCTTGCAACCACTTTCTTTAATAAGGCTAATCGTTCGGTCAATATGCTCTGAGGCTTCAGGGTGAAAAGTAATGTAAGAAGCTCCAGCCTTAGCAAAATCAGGAATAATTCTGTCCACGGGTTTGACCATAAGATGAACATCAATAGGCGCTGTAACGCCATGATTTCTCAGAGCCTCGCATACCAAAGGACCAATTGTTAAGTTTGGCACATAATGATTGTCCATAACGTCAAAATGAACAATGTCTGCACCAGCAGTTAAAACATTGTCAACCTCTTCACCAAGTTTTGCAAAATTTGCAGAGAGTATTGAAGGTGCGATAAGATTAGTTTTTTTCATAGCTCTATCCATTAATTAGTTAGTAGGCTTTGTCCCGACATCTCCCTTGGTTGTTCAATGTCCATGAGTGACAAAAGAGTTGGTGCTAGGTCTGCAAGTGTACCAATATGTGGACCTATTAGTGAACTTTTCCTATCTCCAATGTATATTAATGGAACTGGGTTAGTGGTATGAGCAGTATGGCTTTTCTGAGTTATAGAGTCTGTCATTTGTTCTGCATTTCCATGGTCAGCTGTAATTAAAATCTCTGTTTTTGTCTCTTTAGCTGCTTGATGTATTTTTCCAAGACATCTGTCGACAGCTTCTACAGCTTTAATGGCCGCATCGAGGTTTCCAGTGTGTCCAACCATGTCAGTATTTGCAAGGTTACAGACAATCAGTTTGTATTTTTGAGCAACAATCTCAGAGACAAGGCTGTCAGTGAGCTCATATGCGCTCATCTCAGGTTGCAGGTCATACGTTTTTACTTTAGGCGATTGAATAAGCTTTCTATCTTCTCCAGGAAGGCTTTCTTCTTCGCCGCCATTGAAGAAAAAAGTAACATGTGCATACTTTTCAGTTTCCGCAATTCTAAGCTGCTTAAAGCCTAGGCCTGAGATGCAATCTCCCAGTGTATTTTTGACAGATATCGGTGGGTAAGCACAATCAAGGCCAAAGTCTTTTTTATATTCTGTCAGACAAACAAAATGACAAGCGGCAAAATAATCTCGAGTAAAACCATCAAATTTGGGCAATGCCAAAGCCTGAGTTATTTCTCTGGCCCTATCGGCACGATAGTTCATAAAAATCACAAGATCACCACCTTCCACTCTAACAGGACTGCCTATTGAAGTTGGTGAGAGAAACTCATCGTTTTCACCGAGAGTATATGCCGCTTGAATTGCCTCTTGAGCACTGTTCGAGTTTCTCTCAGCTATTCCTTGAGAGATCAGTTTATAAGCTTTTGAAACCCTTTCCCAGCGATTATCTCTATCCATTGCATAAAAGCGCCCAGCAATTGAAACAATTTTGCCAACACCTAGTTCAGAAATTTGTTTTTCTAATTCTTTGACATAAGTTGAGGCGCTATTTGGAGGAGTGTCACGCCCATCAGTAAAGACATGGATAAACACTTCATCACAATTTTGATTTTTGGCCAATTTAAGGGCTGCGAAAATATGATCCTGGTGTGAGTGCACACCGCCATCTGATAGTAGTCCAAGAATATGCACGGCTCTTCCATTTTCACTTGCGGAAGACAGAGCTTTACAAAGTACGTCATTTGTGAAAAATTCCCCCGACTTTATAGCGTTGTCTACTCTCGTAAAATCCTGTTCAATAATCCTTCCCGATCCAATAGTTAGGTGACCGACTTCTGAATTACCCATTTGTCCATCTGGAAGACCAACGCTCTGACCAGAGGTGCCAATAAGCGTATTGGGATAATTCTCCATAAAACGATCCCAATTTGGAGTATCTGCAAGGGCAATAGCGTTATTTGATGTCTCGCCCGAGTAGCCCCATCCATCTAGAATTAAAAGTAGTTTTGTATCTTCCATCAGATTTGAAACCTAAACATTAAATAAAAAATGAACCACATCTCCATCTTTGACAGCGTAATCTTTTCCTTCGGAGCGTAGCTTTCCAGCATCTTTAGCACCCTTTTCTCCAGAGTGCTCAACATAGTCGCTGTATGAAATTGTTTCAGCGCGAATAAAGCCTTTTTCAAAGTCCCCATGTATTTTACCCGCGGCAACAGG
>CAYNES010000108.1:0-3505 GCA_964396315.1 uncultured Piscirickettsiaceae bacterium
AACTGGAGAATATGATGAGAAAAGCTTATATTATTGATGCAAAAAGAACTCCAGTAGGTAAAGCAAGAGGACTTCTTTCAAAGACAAGGGCTGACGACTTATTAGTGCATGCAATACAAAGCGTGCTCAAGGCATCAGACCCTAGTGAAAAAATAAACAACAGTATCGATGATATTATTGTTGGTTGTGCCATGCCAGAGGGACCTCAAGGATTAAATATTGCGCGAATCGCCACATTACTTGCCGGTCTGCCAGACTCGACCCCTGCATATACACTCAATAGATTCTGCTCGTCCGGGCTTCAATCCGTATCTAACGCTGCTGACCTCATTAAGTCTGGGTAATCTGACCTAGTCATTGCTGCTGGTGTCGAGAGTATGAGTAGTGTACCGATGACTGGCTTTAAGCCTTCAATGAACCCTAAAATTTTGTCTGATGAGAATATTTCTATAGCTTATGGCATGGGGCTGACAGCTGAGAAAGTGGTTCAGAAATATGATATTTCTCGAGAGGCGCAAGATCAGTTTGCTTATGAGAGTCACCAAAAGGCAATCAAAGCAAACAATAGCGGTTTATTTGAGGATGAAATTGTACCAATTTCAACTGTCGAAGATAGTTACTCAGTTGAATCAAATGAATATATAAAAAACTCTAATATTGTCTCTAAAGATGAAGGTCCGAGAGAGGATACAAGCTTGGAGGTTTTGGCAAAACTTAGAACCGTTTTTGCACAAGACGGATCAGTCACTGCAGGAAACAGTTCTCAAATGTCAGATGCTGCTGCTGCTGTTCTTGTTGCCAGTGAAGAAGCAGTTGAGAAATACAATCTAACGCCTAAGGCCGAATTTTTGGGCTTTTCAGTTGCTGGAGTTCCAGCTGAAATAATGGGCATTGGCCCAGTAAAGGCAGTGCCTAAAGTTCTTAATTCTTTAGATCTTAATCTTGATGATATTGGCTGGATTGAGTTGAATGAGGCATTTGCTGCTCAATCTCTAGCAGTTATTAAGGAATTAAAACTAGACCCAGAAAAAGTAAATCCTCTTGGAGGCGCTATAGCTCTTGGACATCCGCTAGGGGCCACCGGCGCAATTAGAGTGTCTACACTTATTTCAGCAATGCAAAGAGAAAAGATTGATTATGGAATGGTAACCATGTGTATTGGGACTGGGATGGGTGCAGCTGGAATTATTAAAAGATGCTAAATAGTTTATGACAAATCAAAACTTCATCGACCATCTTAGACTGCCAATTATACAGTCACCTATGTTTATAGTTTCGAATGCTAGGCTTGTCATAGCGTCTTCTAAAGCAGGAATTATTGGATCCTTTCCAACCGCTAACTGTCGAACCTTAGAAGCCTTAGATCAAGAATTCACAGAAATAACAGATGCTTTAGGTTCTGGAGAAGATGGTCTGCCTTGGGCTGTAAATATCATTGTGAGTAAAATGTATGCCAGAAGTAATGATGACATAGATCTAATTCTTAAGCATAAACCCCCTATCGTTATTACTTCTCTTGGTAACCCTAAAGAGGTTGTTAAAAAGGTGCATGAGTATGGCGGATTAGTATATTCAGACGTTATTAATTTGTACCACTCAAAAAAAGCAATTAGCGCTGGTGTTGATGGACTTATCTTAGTTTGTAATGGTGCAGGTGGACATACTGGAGACCTTTCTCCATTTGCCTTTGTATCCGAAGTGAGAAGCATATTTGATGGAACAATAATAGTGGGTGGAAGTATAAGTTCTGGTGATTCAGTTCTAGCGATTCAAGCTTTGGGTGCAGATTTGGCTTATATGGGTACTCGATTTATTGCCACAGAAGAGAGTGATGCGACCGAAGACTATAAGCAGATGATCTTAAATGCATCAGCAAGTGATATTATTAAGTCTAATAAGATTACAGGAGTTAATGGAAACTGGCTTGAACAATCCCTTAATAATGCTGGTATTAATCCAAATGCAGGAGGAATTCAATCAACTATCTCTGATTTTAAGAAAATGATTATGCCCCTCATCAAGCAAAAACTTAAGGTAGATTTTGATGTCAGTAAAGCCACAGCGAAGAGATGGAAGGATATTTTTTCAGCTGGGCAAGGCGTCGGTTCTATCTCCAATGTGCCAAGTGTTGAGGATTTGGTGTTAGAATTAGAGCAACAATATCTTGAATCAAAAAATCGAATTTCGTAAGGATCAAACTATGTTATCTAAGGCGACCAGGAGAGATTTAAAACATAATAGAACGATTGAAGGCAAAGGCTATAAAAGAGAAGATGGATTGTGGGATATTGAAGTTTTTCTTATAGATAGCAAAACCTACTCATTTAACAATATGCATCGAGGATACATCAGTGCCGGTGAGCCTCTCCACGATATGGCACTGAGATTAACCCTGAACGACAAAAGAAAAATTATCGATATCGAAGCAACAATTAATGCCTCTCCCTACAATATTTGTCCGCAAGCGGTTAAAAATTGCCAAAAACTAAAGGGTGAGTTCGTCATTGCTGGGTTTAATAGAAAGGTTATTAAGGCTCTAGGAGGTGAAAAGGGCTGCAGACACATTACTGACCTCCTGGCATACGCAGGAAATATTGCATATCAAACGCTGTGGAAAGAAAAAACAGGAGGAGAGTCAGAAACCATTACTCTTGAAGAAGCAAAATCAATAGAAAAGAAGTTTGCAAACTCATGTTATGCTTTCAAAAAGGATGGAGAGGTTTATAATGAATATAAGGAAATCTTAATAGGCAAAATAAAAAATAACTAACATACACTGAGGGAATCTAATGGCAGTAAACATACCGAATAAACTTGAAGAGACAGATTTTTTTAAAGAACACGGAAACCTAGTAGAGTTTTTTGATAACTGTTGTAATGAGCATCAAGAAAAGATAGCATTTGAAAGCTTTGGGGTTGAGATGTCCTACAATGATCTATCTTCACAGGTTGACTCTTTTGCCTCTTGGCTGAGTAGTAACTGTCAGGTTGGCGATAGAGTGGCTGTCATGATGCCTAACATGCTGGTTTACCCTGTCATAGTCTATGGTGCATTGAAAGCAGGCATCGTTGTAGTTAACATTAACCCTCTATACACTCAAAGAGAACTTGAGCATGTCTTGAGAGATAGTGAAGCTAAATTATTGTTGGTTTGGGAAGGCGTTGCTAATGTCGCTGCTAAATCAGATCTTGCGAGTGTAGAAAAAGTACTGGTAACAACTGTTGGAGATCTACTCGGCTTTAAAGGCAAGATTATTAATTTGGTTACTAGAAAGGTTAAAAAGTTAGTGCCTAAGTACCAAATTGATGGTGCAAAAATGTTCCTTGAGGTTTTGAAGGAAAATGAAGGCTCAAAGGCTGAATCGTTAGATATTCCGATTGAGAGCACAGCTTTCCTTCAATATACCGGGGGAACTACTGGCGTTTCAAAAGGTGCTGTTCTGACTCATAGAAATATTCTTGCTAACATTATCCAAGCCTTCTTTACAATCGACCCTAAAATGTA
>CAYNES010000109.1:0-3491 GCA_964396315.1 uncultured Piscirickettsiaceae bacterium
TTATCAAAACATTTTGGCGGAATCAAGGCTGTTGATGGTGTAGATTTGCACATAGATAAAGGCTCAATCACTGGCTTGGTTGGTCCTAATGGTGCAGGTAAAACGACAATGTTTAACCTGATTGCTGGACTCTATCAACCAACAACTGGTGAAATCATTCTTGATGGTGAAGATGTGACCGAACTTACCTCTCATCAGCTTTTTCATAAAGGTCTTCTGAGAACATTTCAAATTGCTCACGAGTTTCCAACACTAAGTGTTCTTGAAAACTTAATGATGGTCCCCGCTAATCAGCTTGGTGAGAGCCTTATGAATACTTGGCTAAAGCGAAACCAAATTCGTGAAGAGGAGAGGGAGCTTCAATCTAAGGCTGAAGAAGTCGTAGATTTTTTGAGCATCAGTCATCTCAAAAACGAGAGGGCGGGTAATTTATCTGGCGGCCAAAAAAAATTATTAGAATTAGCACGAACCATGATGGTTGATGCCAAAGTTGTTCTCTTGGATGAGGTTGGTGCGGGTGTTAATAGGACACTTCTCAAGCAAATCGGTGATGCAATTCTTAGGCTGAATGAAGAGAGAGGTTATACGTTTTGTATGATTGAGCACGATATGGACTTTATCTCAAGATTGTGTAATCCGGTGGTTGTTCTTGCAGAAGGTCAAATATTGACCAGTGGGACGCCTGAAGAAATAAAAAATAGTGATGCTGTAATTGAAGCTTATCTAGGAAAAGGTATTAAAACTGAGGCAACTAACTAATGGCTTATCTTGAAGGAAATAATTTAGTCGCTTCATACGGTGTTGTTCCTATTCTGCATGAATGCTCAGTGCAGGTTGAAAAAGGAGAATTAGCTGTCATAGTTGGTCCAAATGGTGCTGGCAAATCAACAGTTATGAGGGTTCTTCTTGGTATGCTAGAGGCGACTTCGGGTTCAGTAACTTTGGATGGTAAAGATATTTCAATGCTTTCGACACAAGATAGGATTACTCATGGACTGGCGTTTGTGCCTCAAACAAAGAATGTTTTTCCATCAATGACAGTTGAAGAAAATCTTCAAATGGGTGGCTTTATTAGAAAAGACGATATCAGTAAAACTATCGAGGAAGTTTACGAATTGTTTCCTATACTTTATGAAAAGCGTAAACAATTAGCCGAGGAATTATCTGGTGGTCAAAGGCAACAGGTTGCTTTTGGAAGAGCAATGATGACAAAACCATCAGTTATGCTGCTTGATGAGCCTACAGCAGGAGTTTCACCTATTGTTATGGATGAAATTTTCTCTAACATTTTAGATGTAAGAAATGCTGGAATGGCTGTTCTAATGGTGGAGCAAAATGCTCAGCAGGCCCTAAATATTGCTGACAAGGGTTTCGTTTTAGTTTCTGGTCGTAATGAGCATACTGGAACTGGAAAAGAGCTTATTAATGACCGTGAAGTCCGCAAGAAGTTTCTGGGAGGCTAGATGTCAGACTCGATAGATATAATTAACGCACTCGCTTTATTGACAAACTTTGTTATTCTTCCTGGACTGTCATATGGCTCTCAACTGGCACTCGGGGCTTTGGCAGTAACTTTAGTTTATTCAATTCTAAGGTTTTCCAATTTTGCTCAAGGCGATAGTATGGCTTTTGGGACGATGCTTGTTATATTTTTGAGTGGCTATATGATTAGTCAAGGGTGGACAATAAGTGGGGTGCCAACTGCTCTTTTAGCTATTCCAATAGCCATAATTGGAATGTCAATTTATTTACTTCTAATGGATAGATTGGTCTACAAGCACTATCGCGGAATAAAGATTAAGCAGAGTATTGTAGGGATTACAGCATCAATAGGCGTCATGTTTATTACAGGGGGCATTGTTAGGTTTTTTCTTGGGGCTTCTGCTCAAAGGTTTGGAGATGGAGAGAGATTTATCTTTTCTGTCAGAGAGTTCAAAGCATTTACTGGGCTTCAGCAGGGTATTGCTCTCAAAACATCGCAATTTTTAACCATCACTTTGGCTATATTGCTTGTTGCTTTTCTATTTTACTTTTTACAAAAAACTAAAACTGGTAAAGCTATGCGTGCTTATTCAGACAACAAAGAATTGGCTCTTCTGTCTGGTATTGATCCAGATAGAGTTGTTCGAATAACATGGTTATTGGTTGCTCTTTTAACAACGATTGCTGGAACACTTTATGGACTGGATAAGGGATTTGCACCTCAGCAATATCACCTGCTACTTCTGCCAATTTTTGCCTCAGTTATCGTTGGTGGTATTGGCTCTCCCATTGGGGCAATTGCTGGTGCTTTTTTAGTTGCATTCTCTGAGATACTGCTGACCTACGCTTACAAGAAGTTCTTGATCTATTTGCTTCCACTCTCTATGCATCCTAGCTCACTTGTTCAGCTTATTGGAACAGAATATAAATATGCAATATCCTTTGTTATTCTGATTATTGTTCTTTTGATAAAGCCTACAGGTTTGTTTAAGGGTAAGGTGATAGTTGATGAATAATATTAGAACTTTTTGGGCGGCCAATAAAGCCATTATTAGCCTTACAATAATGGGACTCATCCTTTTATTTGTAGGTATGAATCAATCATGGGCACTTGCACTTGGTATTTTTAATATGTCATTAATATCAGCCATTATGGCTCTCGGTGTTAATATTCAATGGGGTTATGCGGGCTTATTTAATGTTGGCATTATGGGCTTTGCTGCTCTGGGTGGTGTAAGCGTAGTGTTAATAGCACAGCAGCCTGTTACTGAAGCGATAGATGCGGGCGGTATGAAGATGTTTCTTGCCTTGATAATAGGTGCCATCACTATTATTGGTGGGATATTCCTTAATAGGAGCAGAGTGAATAAATGGCTTACTGCTTTATTAGTAATTATCGGTTATCTAATAACCAGACATTACTTCTCCGAAGCCGCTGATTTAATTGAAAAGGTTGACCCTGCAATTACAGGATATTTGGGTGGTTTTGGACTTCCCGTAGCCTTTTCATGGATAGTAGGTGGATTAGCTGCAGCTGGTGCAGCATGGTGGATTGGTAAGATAACTCTAGGATTAAGGACTGATTATCTTGCCATTGCAACTCTGGGCATTTCAGAAATTATTCTCTATGTAATCAAAAATGAAGACTGGTTTGTTCGAGGCCTTAAAAATGTTTATGGCCTTCCAAGACCTGTTCCATACGAAGTTGATATGCAGCAGTCTGAATGGTTTCAAAATTTGATTGCTTGGGTTCATAAATCGGAACTTCAGTTACTGTCTCAATCAGATCAAGTTGAAAGATTGAGCGATTATGTTCGTGAGGCTGCTGTCGTTTTTGTTAAACTTTGCTATTCAGGTCTATTCATCGCAATTTTAGGTGCTTTTATTATTCTTTCAAATCTTGCCTTAAATTCACCTTGGGGTAGAAAAGTAAGGGCGATTAGAGACAATGAGGTAGCTGCCTCTGCAATGGGTAAAAATATTAAGCGCCAACATCTTCAAATTTTTGT
>CAYNES010000110.1:0-3466 GCA_964396315.1 uncultured Piscirickettsiaceae bacterium
TGAAAATCGATAATATTCATCAAAATCCACTAAAACTTTAAATAGCAAAGAAGCACATTAATCATACCATGAGATTATGGATTTACTCAGATAGGCGTTTCTTAAAACTCAAACGAGGTAATAGTTGAGACAAGAACATACCAGTGAGCATCAATGCACAGCCGATAAGCCCCCGAGTTGATAAGTTTTCATCCAAAATAAGCCAACCACCTAGAACAGCAAATGCACCCTCTAAACCCAAAATAATAGCTGCATGAGATGACTTAGCATGCTGCTGCGCTACCACCTGAAGCGTATATCCGACTCCAATAGACATAATGCCGGCATAAAGAAGTGGAATCGCAGTATCAACAATCATTTGCCAATTAATGACTTCGATAGCGACTGCTATAAATAAACTTAAGATGGCGGAGACAAAATACTGAATCAGTGAGAGCTTTAACGGATCCATTCTCTTAGCAACATATCCAATGACCAAAACATGTGCAGCAAAGAAAACAGCGCAAATCAGCTGGAGTAAATCACCTTTAGCGATGCTGAAGTCTTCGTTGATACTCAGTAAATATAAACCAATCACGGCTATGAATGCTCCAAGCCAGGTTCCTGAGCCAGTTCTTTGACCAAAAAAGATGCCAATGAGCGGAACAAAGAAGATATAGAGACCAGTAATAAAACCAGCTTTTCCAGCAGTCGTATATTGAATACCTACCTGCTGAAAGCTCGATGCAGTAAATAAAAACAAACCTGCAATAAAGCCAGCAAACAAGAGTTTTTTTGTTGATGTTTCTTTGTTTTCTTGAGGTTTATTTTTCTTAGATAAATACCATACTATTGGAATTAAAAAAACCGTACCAATAAAAAACCTTGCGGTATTGAATAGAAACGGGCCCATTGTCTCCATTCCCTCTCTCTGAGCAACAAAAGCAAAGCCCCATATAGCTGCCGCAAGAAGCATAAGAAGGTCAGCTCTAATGGCTTGTGATTTCATAACATTTAATTTTTTGATTGTCTCGCACTATAAATAGAGTGAATGAATAAAGTTAAAACAACTATTACGCCTCCAAATACAGCGTTATTCGATAACTCTTCTTTGAGAACGAGCCATGCTAACAAAGTACCGATTACTGTCCCCATTGGAAAGAATATGGCGACTTCGGGCGCAGGAATATACTGAGGTGCAATTGTAATTAACGTAAATGAGATTGCAACTAAAATACTACTTAAAATAATATAAGTCATCGCTTGCGAGGATAGTGTTAATGACTCTGCAAAAAGTAAACCAACTGTAGTGATGAATAAGCCGTTGATTACCATAGCTGGAACCATATTGACTTCTTTATATTTTCTTAGCAAGGTAAAAGAGAATCCCCCTGTAGTTACAGATGCAAGCGCGAACAAACTGCCTGTTAAATTGACTCCGCTTGTATCTCCAGACATAACAATATAAATTCCAAAGAAGACAATAATCATTGCAAGCCAAGTAAAAAGCTTTGGTTTTTCCTTTAAAAGAAAAAACGAAACCAAAGCAACCATGAGAGGTGAAGCGCTAATGATGACAAGTGTTTTAGCTAGTGTGGTGTAATGAATAGCCAAAATAAAGGTTGCGCCGCCTAGCCCAGTCAAACAACCAATCAAGATACCTTCTTTACCAATCTTCTTAATTTCATTAAGCGCTCTAGAACGATAACTAGTAAATAAAATTATTAGAATACTGAGAGCAAAAAATATACCTCTCCAAAATAAAACAGTAAAACTATCTGAGTTAGCTAATTTCACTAGTATGCCTTCAGGTGTTAGCACTAAGACACCAAAAAATGCAATCAAAAGACCTTTTAAATGATTATTCATCATTAGTATTGCTTTAGTTGAGTTGGTTTTTAGCAAGCCGAGTGCTATACCAAGAATGCAAAAATAGTGTAACTATTACAATGGCTCCTCCTACTATGGCATTCGTTGAAGGCACCTCACTAATAACATACCAAGCAATGAGAGACCCTAAAACAGTCTCTAAAGGCATAATCATACCAACCTCAGCAGCAGGCATGTATCTAGGAGCTATCGTAATTAAACTAAATGAGATGGAAAGTATTGCTCCCATTGCAATGATGTAACCAACGACTTCCGCTGGAACAGTAATCTGATTCGCCATTAAAAAGGCAATCAAAGCAGCAATTAGACCGCCAATCGCATTAACTGGAACCATATTTATATCTTTATATTTTCGAGTCAGAGTAAATGTAAATCCCATCATCACTGCTGTGATTAAGGCAAAGAAATCACCAATAAGATTTTTACCGCCAAAGCTTCCACTCATCACTATATAAATACCTATGAAAACAATGACCATTGATGTCCATGTAATTAAGCTAGATTTTTCTTTAAGTAAAAACCACGCCACAATAGCAATCATAATGGGGCCGGTACTGATAATGACTAGAGCATTTGCGATCGAGGTGTAAACAATTGCAAATACAAAAGTCCCTGTACTTATTCCAGAAAAAAGCCCAATTACTAATCCGCCTTTTCCAATATTTTTGAATTCAGCGACTGTTTTACTGCGGTATTTAATAAAGACAAGCAAAGAAACTCCAACCGCATATAGCAAACCTCTCCAAAATAAAACTGTCCAGCTATCGACATCTGATGACGCTTCTTCAACTAATCTAATAAGAACAGAATCTGGACTTAGAATGACAACCGCCAAAACTGTCATCAATAAGCCTTTAAAGTGCCTTGTCATTTACCACCTACTTTATTTGCGATTAAGCTGAAACACATTGGAGGACGATTCTCTTGTGTTGACAAAAACTCACCTCCCCCAGATATATCATGGGCATATTCATCAAAATGAGTGATATGAAAGCCATGATTGATAAGATTTTTAAAAATCTCACTCATTGGATGATGAAACCAATAACTTGGAGACTTAATGATTGCATTATGATCAAAATAATCTCTTTCATTCTCTTCAAAATAAGGTCCAGTAGTAAAATAATCATTCACAATTTTGCTTCCAGAATCTTCTTCAAACAGTTCTAAAATTGGGTGCATTTCATAAATAAAAATTTGACCGCCTGGTTTCAATAATTTATCCAATATATCAAAAAAAACTTTAAGGTTTTCAAGCCACCCGATAACTCCAATCGTCATATATAACAAGTCAAATTGATTATCATAAGCATCGCCTAGATCATAAATATCGCTACAGACAAGCTCAACTTCTACATTTGAAGCTATCACTAGCTCTTGAGCTTGTTGAATAAACTGATCACTAATATCAATACCAACACAACGACCTGCACCAGCTTTCTTAACAGAAATTAACTCTCGTGCATTATTACAGTTTATTTGTGCAACTGACTTGCCTGATAATTTAATTTCTTTAAATAGCCTTTGCTCAACAAAGTCAAAGGTTGTAAAGTCGTTTTTAGCAACTTCAAGAACCAATTCATCAACATATTTTTTT
>CAYNES010000111.1:0-3449 GCA_964396315.1 uncultured Piscirickettsiaceae bacterium
TAGCTAAGCCAGTTTGACGTGCTGCTTCATAACCTTGTTCAACAGTAACCGCTCCCCCAACCTTGCCAGTAACTTCAGAAATTGAACCGTCTGAGTTAAGAGCTATATGGCCAGATATAAATACTCTATTTCCACTTACTCGAATCCAAGAAAATTGCATTTCTAAATTTGGAGGAAGTTTAATCGGCTCAGGTAATATCAAATTAAGTTCTTGAATTTTTTCATCTGGTGTCATGAATCACTCGCTATAAGTTAGTTAAAGCTAGTATACATAAAAGTCTTAATTTCGTTTGTTGTGTGAGAGGAGGAGTGTATTTATTTAGCTTCGCTGCCTCAAGGAGTTAGGTGCGAGATCACCAATAGATGATACTAATGGGTCTTCAGATAAATCGGATTTCTTTTGATGGTTAGGAACTTTAGTTTCAAACTGATAGTTTTTAACTTGCAATTGCTTTCGCCATATTTTTCTCATTTCTTTCCATGCGCCAAAAAGCGTTCTTGGCTCAGGCATATCATCGGCTAGTAGCTTATTTAGTTTCCTTAGATTGTAGCATGGGACTGCCGCATACATATGGTGTTCAATATGCCAATTCATATGCCAGTATAAAAACTCCAGTACAGGGTTCATTATTATTGTTCGAGTTGATTTACGAAAATCTGAATCATTGTCTTTCAATCCGCAATGCTGAGTTAATCCAGTGAAGTATGAAGCCCAGCTTGCAATGAATACGGGAAAAGAAATTATAAGTGGAAGTACCCATAAATTGTAAGCAAGTGAAATAACCAATAAACTAACATGAAAAGATAACAGGAATCTTGACCATATTATAGACCTGTGATGCTCTTCAGGCTTTTCACTATGTAGTGATTGCAGCCACTCCTGACTGGGAATATCTTTTGAACCGGTTTTTCCCAAAGCGGATAAAAATGTTAGGTATATTGTGGAGAACAAACCTCCTTTGCCAAAAACACGTCCAGCCCTACTAAAAAGGTTAATACTGAAAAGTTGTATTAACAGAATAGGATTTAAAGATGGCTCCAATGGGGGAAGATTTTCCCGATCAAACTCAGGGTGCATCGTATAGCGATGGTGATAAGTGTGACTCATCGCATAATCAAAAGGATCCCACCAGCTGATCAAGCTGAAAAAGTAAAGAAAAAATTTATTAAGTTTTTTACTGTGAAAAACTGTACCGTGACCAAGCTCATGAGTCGCTAATCCATTGAAGAAGCTGCTTACTGTTCCGTGAAAAAACAATGCGGTGAAAAAAGCCCACCATATCTCCAGATTCCAAAACAGATATGTCAAAAGCCCCGTTATCAAAAAAACCACAAGATGTCCACCTGTCTGAATCCAGCCATGATAATCACTTCTCAGAGTTAACTCTCTAAGATCATCTATGTCGATAGGAGTTCGATACCAATTGACACGAAGTTGTCTCATACTAGGATTATAAGTCAATTAGGACTAATGTCCAAGTCTAGATTGATGAGTAAGTTTGAGTGTGTGGGTGAGGTGGTGGAGGGGCAGGGATTCGAACCTTGTTATCACTTATTAGGAAAAGGGCATGAAGAATATTTTTGGACTAATCTTCTCTAAGGCCAAATAACATGGTTACGTTTATACGACGATTTTCATATCCTTCTTTAAATTCAAACTTATCAGTTTCATGAATTAAGTTAGAATTGAAAATAACTACTCTGTTTTCGTTATAAGGCACTATTGATTTCTCACATGAACTATTCTCGAGAAATTTTATAATTTTCTCTCCACTATTATAGTGATTGTATGCTTTAAAATCCCAATCCAATGGTGCTGGAGTGTTATGAACTACAAGGCCTCCAGATTTAGGATTAAGATTTGCAGCAGAAGGAGTAATCCAAAAATTTACATTTACAGCAGCCTGATCTGCATGTGCCTTTATTCCAGTTAATCCATTATTGTCCTTATAGGCTCGTGAGTCATATTTATATGCCCATAATTGTTTTAATTGATGGTTTTTAAATATTTTAGGAAAATTAACCCTAAGGTCATCAGCAATTTGCAACAACAACGGGCAAGCTAACCCATCTTTTAGATAGGCGCCCAAATACCCTCCTATTTTTATATCAAACCAAATTGTGCTTCCGAGTAAAAATTTACGAATCGAATCTAAAGCACTAGGTGTTAAAAAATTATCAATATAAGTCAACCCATGGTCATGTTTAAAGTAGTCCGAAGTAATTTGCTCTCTCTGAAGGTTTTTGCTTAATGTTCCATCTATAAGTTCAGGTGCCTCAGGTAAGTTAATAGTTCGATTATAGGTCTCTTTTAATAATTGCTGATGCTCATTGCTGAGTTGCTTTATCTCGTCTCCAGACCAGTCTATTTTTAGAGAAATGTCTGTATAAAGTTCTGCAAGAGATTGAAATTTTTCAACCTCATGTCCTGAATCAGCTAGATACTTAAACTGCTCGATGTCATGGTCTATTTTAGCTTTAGATATTGTCAGAAAGCTTTTATGAAAAGGGTTTATTGGATCCTTCCCTCGTATTAATTTATGACTCTTATTAAAATTTAGATAAGCATTATTTCGTTTGCCCACTCCAATAAAAGCAATGCCTAAGTTACCATAGACTTCTACATGACCAGGATTAATCTTTAGCGCCTGTTTGTAGTTATCAATTGCTACCTCTAGGTCGCCCTTGTCCTGAAGAACATTCCCCATATTGTTATATGCATCTGCCTGGTTCGGATTAATCTTTAGCGCCTGTTTGTAGCTATCAATCGCAGCTTCTAGCTCACCCTTTGCATGCAAAGCATTACCCATATTAATAAAGGCCTCTATGTAGTTTGGTTTAATTTTTAGCGCCTGCTTGCAGCTACCAATTGCAGCCTCTAGATCGCCCTTGTCCTTTAGGACAGCACCCAAATTGTTGTATGCATCGGCATAGTCAGGTTTTATCTTGATAGCCTTTTTATAGCTATCGATAGCCGCATCAAATTGCATTAAGCCAGCATAAATAGCACCAGAAATATTATAGAGCACAACTGAATTCGGAAACTGCTTTAGCATCTCAATGGTATGAGACAAAGCTTTATGAAGTTGTCCTTGAGTATAGAGTTTGATGATAGAATTCAGCTTTTCCGAAGGAGGATCTTGAACCCCTATAAAGTCTTTCATAGCTTAATAAGAGAAAAAGTTATCAGTCGACTTACTGAAAGTAGCAAAGCAAATAAAATTGAATAAGATTAAGGGTAATTTTTTCATAGCAGAATTATAAGTCAACTTTAATTAAAGTCCAAATTTCGTTTCAAGTTTATAAATTGAAGAGTACAGGATAATTTTGAAATCTTGTTTTGTCAAAAACGTCATTAATTGAAAAGTAAAGATGTTTTTAATAGAAGTTTTGTGTGGTGGAGGGACAGGGATTCGAACCCTGGAAGGGTATTAGCCCTTGCTGGTTTT
>CAYNES010000112.1:0-3444 GCA_964396315.1 uncultured Piscirickettsiaceae bacterium
CAAGGTGTTTCATTATTATGGAAGCAGAAGTCTCAACAGAGTCAAATGGCATAGTTAATCAATCGATACCTCTTTTGCCACTGAGAGATGTAGTGGTTTTTCCTCATACCGTCATCCCTCTATTCATAGGTAGAAAGTCTTCAGTCAAGGCAATTACTCAGGCCATGGAGGCAGATAAAAATGTATTCCTAGCAACACAAAAAGATGAAACTATAGAGGAGCCAACGAATGATCAGCTCCACAAGGTTGGTACTTTAGCTACAATCCTTCAATTACTTAAGCTACCTGATGGAACAATCAAAGTCCTTGTTGAAGGCGTTAAAAGAGGAAAAATTGAAGAATTTGTTGATTTAGGTGAGTACACGGAAGTTGTTCTTAGTGACTGTTCTCTTAGTTTTGATGACGATACAGAGATTAAGGCTATGATGCGCCTTGCTCTAGAGAATTTTGAAAAATATATCAAGTTGAGTAAAAAAATTCCTGAAGAGGTCTACAAAGTTCTTAAAGAAATTACTGATATAGAGAGGTTTAGTGATGTAATTATTGCAAATTTAAGTCTTAAGGTTGAAGAAAAACAAAGTCTCCTTGAGAGTAGTCTTGCAAAAGATAGGCTTGAAGCTATTCTTTCTATCCTTGAGGGCGAGTTAGATGTCTTGGGCGCAGAGCAGAAGATTCAAAACAGAGTGCGTAAGCAAATGGAGTCGAATCAGAGAGATTATTATTTGAATGAACAAATGAAATCCATTCAAAAGGAGCTTGGAACGCTTGATGATGAAAATGAAATCGAGGAACTTCAGAACAATATTAACAAGGCTAAGATGCCTAAAGAGGCAAAGAACAAGGCACAAAGTGAGTTGAATAAGCTGCAGAGGATGTCTTCTCAGTCTTCTGATGCATCAATTATTAGAACTTATATTGAAAATCTATGTACAGTGCCTTGGAGTAAAAAAACTAAAACAAATAAGGACTTGGTTAAGGCTCAAAAGATTTTAGATGAGGATCACTACGGTTTAGATAAGGTCAAAGAGAGAATCATGGAACATCTTGCTGTACAGAGTCGAGTCACCCACAATAAGGCCAATATATTGTGCTTAGTTGGGCCTCCAGGTGTTGGCAAAACTTCTCTAGGAGAGTCTATAGCGAAATCTGTGAATCGAAAGTATGTTCGAATGGCTCTTGGCGGTGTTAGAGATGAAGCTGAAATACGTGGCCATAGAAGGACTTATATTGGCGCAATGCCTGGCTCTATTGTTCAAAAAATGCAAAAGGTTAAGGTGAAGAATCCATTGTTCTTGCTTGACGAGATTGACAAGATGGCTTCTGACTTTAGGGGTGATCCAAGCTCAGCGATGTTAGAGGTATTAGACCCGGAACAAAACCATACATTCAATGACCACTATTTAGAAGTTGACTATGACTTATCTCAAGTCATGTTTGTTGCAACAGCAAACTCCTTAAACCTTCCAGAAGCATTAATCGATCGGATGGAGATAATTCAACTTTCTGGCTATACTGAAGATGAGAAACTTGAGATTGCGAAAAGACACTTAATCGCTAAGCAAATGAAAAATAATGGGATTAAGGATTCAGAAATAGTTTTCAAAGACTCTGCCATCATGGATATTATTCGTTACTACACAAGAGAGGCGGGCGTAAGAAACCTTGATCGTGAGATTGGCAGTATTTGTAGAAAGGTAATCAAAGATGTCACTCTTAAAAAACGCAAAACAAAAGCAATTATTAACTCAAAAAGTCTTCCAAAGTTTTTAGGCATGAAGAAATTTAGATTTGGATTGGCTGAGGAGCATAACCAAATCGGTGAGGTAACCGGATTAGCATGGACATCGGTTGGTGGAGACTTGTTAACTATTGAGGCCTCATCTTATAAAGGAAAAGGAAAACTAAACTACACAGGTCAGCTTGGTGATGTCATGAAAGAGTCAATTCAAGCTGCAATGTCGGTCACAAGGTTGCGAGCCGATTCCTTAGGGATAGCCGATGATTTCCATGAAAAGCTTGATATACATATTCATGTTCCTGATGGATCTACTCCTAAAGATGGCCCTAGTGCCGGTGCTGCAATGTGTACTGCTTTAGTTTCGGTTCTCACTGGAAGGAAAGTAAAGGCAGCTGTTGCAATGACTGGAGAGATTACTCTTCGAGGTGAAATTACTCCCATTGGAGGTCTCAAAGAAAAACTTCTAGCAGCTATGCGTGGCGGTATCAAAACTGTTATTATTCCTGAAGATAATGAGAGAGAGCTCTCTGAAGTGCCTGAAAAAATCAAAAGTAAACTTGAGATTATTAAGGTTAAATGGATTGATCAGGTTTTAGATATTGCCCTTGAGAAATAATTAGTTAGCAAAATCAAATTTGTTTGACTAACTGGGCATAATAAAAACCATCATGGTTATCATGTGGTAATTGCTGTCTTCCTATTGTTTTAATCCCCCAAGAGAGAGTTATTTCTTCAGTTTTTGCGTCAGATGTTTTTTCTAAAAATTTAATGATTTGATTTTCGTTTTCATCTTTCAATATTGAGCATGTAGCATACACAAGCTTGCCACCAGGTTTTAGCATTAGCCAAAGATTTTCAAGAATAGCTGATTGAGTTTCGATGATTTGATTTAAATCTTTAGGTTTTCTTAACAGCTTGATATCTGGATGCCTTCTAATGACTCCAATTCCTGTGCAGGGCGCATCTATTAAAATCTTATCGAATTTTTTTTGATTCCACCAATCCTGTTTTGTCGCATCGCCAGATATCACCTTAACGTTTTTAACGTTCATTCGAGTAAGATTTTCTCTAACTCTATTTAATCTATTTTCATCAAAATCTACGGCTACTATTTGCGCATCCGTATTCAGTTCTGCAAGATGAGTTGTTTTTCCTCCTGGAGCACAGCAAGCATCTAAAATTAAATCATTTTTTGAGGGTGAAATTAAATGCCCGGCTAATTGTGCAGATGTATCTTGAACGTAGCATGATCCTTTTTGAAAATCAGGTAAATTTTCTACATTGATTGCCTCTTTTAGAGTTAATGACTGTTCAGATATATTAGAAGATATAGAGTCAATATTTTGATTCATCAGTTTCTTTTTATAACTCTCTCTGCCAATAGATGGATGAACCCGAATACTCATTGGAGCTTTTTTATTATTTTCTATAAAAATATTTTCATAATTCTCTGGATAGTCCTTTTTAATTTTTTTTATAAGCCAGCTTGGATGAGAATAATGATTGGTCTCAATAATTACTTTTTTATCGCGGTCAATGCTTCTAAGAATTGCGTTAATAAAGCCTTTTGCCCATGGCTTATCAATAATCTTTGCCACTTCAACTGTTTCATTTATTGCTGCATGTCTGGAAATATCAGTATAAATTATTTGGTATGCTCCGAGCACCAATAGACAATGAAGATCAAGATTTTTCTTTTCTAGTGG
>CAYNES010000113.1:0-3431 GCA_964396315.1 uncultured Piscirickettsiaceae bacterium
CAGCAGCAACATCGGCAATACCAATTGGAAAATACATTACCGAAAAAGCGACTGAGGCATACAACAATCTAATTTAAAAAAAACCGCCTTATTGTCTTAGCAAACTGATTGGACTGAACACTTTCAGGGAAAGCATTTAATTTTTCTAGTGCAGGGTCAACAAACTCTTTTGGAATCTTTATACCTCTTCTGGCAGTCAGAAGAGCTATTGTAAAGTCAACCAAAAATTCAGGATGAGCTTGCATAGTTAAAACCTTATCATTGATATAGAATCCAGCATTTTCACAAAATTCAGAACGAGCATATATCGTTGCACCTTTGGGAACCTGGAGAACTTGATCCTGATGACAAATATTAAGTGTAACCTCCTCTGAGAGATTGCCCATATAGCTTGTTTTATTATCAATTTCATAAGTATGGAGACCTAAACCCCAACCTTTAATTGATTTCTCAACATGTCCTCCGAGAGCCTGAGCAATCAGTTGATGCCCAAAACAGACACCAAAAATGGGTAGGTTGACATTATAGCTATCGTTGATTAATTGACTCACAGTTGGTATCCAAGAATGCTCTTCGTAGACACCATGTGGAGAACCGGTCACTATCCATCCATCACAGTCTAAATGACTTTTTGGAAATACTGAATCAAGAATATTAAATGTTTTGAATTCAAATACTTGTTCATCAGAGTTTATAAGGTCTATCAACATTTCTGCATAGGTACCATACTTTTCAACCAAATCATCTGACGCCCGACCAACTAAAAGTATTCCAATTTTCATCGCCTTTTAATTTAACCCTATTATTCGTTTTTCTTTTGTTTCGATCTTAAAACTAAATAGTCATGAGCAATAGTTGCAGCTGCAATCGCTGTGATTTCTGCGTGATCATAAGCAGGTGCAACTTCAACAACATCAGCACCGATAAATTTCACCTTTTCCAAGCCCCTAATGATTCCCAAAGCTTGAGCAGAGGTTAAGCCACCAGAAACAGGTGTTCCAGTCCCTGGAGCATAAGCCGGATCAAGGCCGTCAATATCAAAAGTCATATAAGCAGGAGTATCTTTAACTACATCAATAATTTTATTGATAACTTTGTTAATACCATTCTCATGAACCCATGGGGCATCAAGTATTGTGACACCTTTTGTATTGCTATTGTGGGTTCTTATTCCAATTTGAATTGAGTGTTCAGTATCAATTAAATTCTCTTTAATTGCCCTTGAAAACATAGTTCCATGGTCAAGCCTACCATCTTCGTCTGGCCATGTATCCGTATGAGCGTCGAAATGTACAAGAGCGATTGGTCCATATTTTTCCGCATGGGCTCTCAAAAGTGGGTAAGTCACAAAATGATCGCCCCCAAAAGTAAGCATTTCGGCACCAGAAGCTAATATAGTTTTGGCATGATTTTCAATTTCAGAAACAATATTTCCATGAAAACCATAGTCCAGTTCGCAATCTCCATAGTCAGTCACTGCGAGGGTTTTAAATGGATCAATTCCATCTGGAAAAGCTAAAAGCTCAGCAAGTTGAACTGATGCTTCCCTTATTGCCTTAGGACCAAATCTTGCGCCTGGTCTAAAACTCGTAGCAGCATCATAGGGAATACCGCTAACTGCAATATCTACCCCAGTTAAATCTTTAGTGTATTTACGCCTAAGAAAACTCAAAGCACCGCCATAAGTCATTTCATTTGCTCTACCATATAGACTTTTTTTTGTAAAAGCCTGATCTGTTTTCATATCTTCAAAGTCATCAATACTCATATAGTTTCTCTCTTTACAATCTGTCCAATAAAGAATAGTAAAGCATACCAATCTTCATACTAGGGTTTCTTAAAAACCTACCTCCAGGAAAACTTTGCCTAGGAATTTGAGACATAATATCAAAAGTTTCACCATCACCAGTTATTTTCTCTGAAACTATTTTTCCAGAATAGCTTGCTAAAGCAACTCCTTGTCCTGAGTATCCTTGAGCTGCAATGACTTTTCCATTATGTAGCATAGTGAAAACAGGAAGACGGTTCATGGTAATTGCAAGCTTCCCTCCCCATGCATAATCGATTTTAATGCCCTTAAGGAATGGATAAATTTTTTCTAAAGGTGTAGTCACTATAGGTACTATGTTTTTAGATAAATTTTTTGAATAGTTCTCTCCACCTCCAAAAAGTAGGCGCTTATCAGCACTTAAACGAAAATAATTAATCACAAATCTTGAGTCAGCAAAGGCAATATCCCTTGGATTGATCTTTTGAACTGTTTCATCATCAAGAGGTTTGGTTGCTACGATATAGTTATTCATCGGTAAGATTTTTGATGTTAATCTCTTTTCTAAATTACCAAGATAACCATTGCAGGCTAGAATAACTCTATCAGCTTTGATAAACCCACTTAAAGTCTGCACTTTTACAAAATCATTGTGGACTTTGTATCCTATTGCAGCGGTATTTTCAAAGATTTTTACTCCCGCTGAAATAGCAGCCTTAGCTATTCCAAGAGCGTAATTGAGTGGATGACAGTGAGCCTCTCCATCATCATAACTTCCTCCATAATAGGTATCTGAACCAGTAACCTCTCTCATATCACTATCGCTAAGATAAACCATATCTTTGTAGTCATATTTATTGATCATGTGTTCAACATAACGCTTTGACTCTTCACAATATCTCTGCTTATGGTTTGGGTGAGCGATTCCCTTCTTGTAGTTACACTGAATTTGATATTTATCAATCAAATCTTTGGCATGATATTTTGCCTCTTCACCAATACGCCACAAAGTCTTGGCTTTATCAAACCCCAAAGCTTTTTCCAAATAAAATTGATCCCTTCTCATTCCACCAGACACCTGACCACCATTGGCACCTGAGGCTCCCGATGCTATTTTGTTAGACTCTATAAGAAGGACATTGACACCCTCATTTGCTAGGTAAAGAGCAGATGATAAACCTGTATAACCGCCTCCAATGATGCAAACGTCTGCTTCATAATCTCCTGAAAGGGATGGCTGATTTATCTCAAAATTTCTTGTAGCCTGGTAGTATGATTGCACTCTAAAAATATTATTTGATTGACTTGGCTGTCAAATCAAGACACTTCCAGACTTTCTCAATAATTTCATCAATATGGTCATTATTGCAAATTAATGGCGGCGCTATAACCATCTTATTTTTAATGGCTCTCATAACTATGCCATTTTCATAACATAAATCACGACACCTACCTACAACCTCGCCACTATTCTCAAATCTTTTACAGTTCTCTTTATCTTCAACTATTTCTATTGCTGCAAGCATTCCAAGATGTCTAGCTTCACCTACCAAAGGATGACTTTCTAAATCCTTCCACTTGCTAGCCAAATAAGGTGCGGTTGTATTTTTAACTTGATCAAGTATGTTTGTATTCTCCATTAACTCAAGGTTGGCAACAGCCG
>CAYNES010000114.1:0-3428 GCA_964396315.1 uncultured Piscirickettsiaceae bacterium
GGGAGCGCCTTCAGCCACTCGGCCACCTCTCCGAAGAAGGCATATTATACTGCAATTAATTGAGTGAGTATTTTAGAAACCGACCTTTTATTAAATATTATTCTACTATCTCAAAATCATGGGTAATGGAGGCTGTTTCCCCAAGCATTATTGAGGCTGAGCAGTACTTTTCAGCTGATAATTTAATTGCTTTTTCAACTTTTTTAGAGTCTAAATCTTTTCCTTTGACGATGAATTGAATATGAATTTCAGTGAAGACTTTTGGATGCTCATCTGCTCTCTCGGCATTAACTTTAGTTTCACAGTGTGAAAGGTCTTGACGCATTTTCTTAAGAGTGGTGACAACATCAATCATAGTGCAGCCAGCAACACCCAGTAAAAGCATTTCCATCGGCCTAACACCGAGATTTTCTCCACCAATCTCTGGCGGTCCATCCATAGTAATGCTGTGCCCACTATGAGACTTGCCTACCATGAGCATTCCATGAACCCAATTTACAGATATATTCATTCAAAAAACTCCTTAAGTTTTTGCCCAGGATTACGATCTCTCATGAAGGCCTCTCCAATTAAAAAACCAAATACATTGTTTTGATGCATTAATTCGACATCTTGTCTTGTTTTGATGCCTGACTCTGTAATCACTAGCTTATCATCGCTAATTTTAGAGAGTAAGTCAATGGTAGTTTGAAGAGTGACTTCAAAGTTACGAAGATTCCTGTTGTTAATGCCAAGTAGTGGTAAATCTAATTTTAAAGCACGATTTAGTTCTTCATGGTCATGCACTTCAACGAGTGTGTCCATCCCCAGAGAAGTGGCTATATCACTTAAATCTTTCAACTCGTCATCATCAAGGCAAGAGGCAATTAACAAAATACAATCTGCGCCAATAGCTCGAGATTCATAGACCTGATAGGGATGAATAATAAAATCTTTTCGAATTACAGGGATCGTTACAGCCGCTCTTGCTTTAATTAAATATAGAGGATCGCCCTTAAAAAAATCTCGATCAGTTAGTATTGAAAGACAACTCGCTCCTCCCGACTCGTAGCTTTGAGCTATTTCAACGGGATCAAAGTCTTCCCTTAAAATACCTTTACTCGGTGAGGCTTTTTTAATTTCAGCGATTACTCCGCTCTGGCGTTTTAGTACTTTATTGTGTAAAGCGTTATAGAATCCTCGGGGACTATCAGCACTAGAAGATAATTCGATCATTCTTTCTAGTGAAACTCGATTAATTGAATCTGCAATTTCTTCTTGCTTTCTAGAAACAATTTTTTTTAGAATGTCGGGTGTTTTTTGTACCATGGTTCAAAGGATTTTGTAACTATGCCTATTTTAAACGAATATAATTTACGTATATATTTATGTATTGAGCAAAGTTCATGAATTTACTAGATTTTCAAGCAGGGATTGAACACCCGTTTTTTTTAATTGCTGGGCCATGTGTTATTGAGTCGGAGGCCTTGGCAATGGAGAGTGCGAGCTATCTTAAAAAAGTTTGTGATGAGCTGAATATTAACTTTATCTACAAGTCATCTTTCGATAAGGCAAATCGAACCAGTGCTGAAAGTTTTCGTGGATTGGGAATAGAAGAGGGGTTACGGATACTCGAAAAGGTAAAATCTGAAGTTAATGTTGCAGTTTTAACTGATGTTCATGAAGACACGTCGTTAAATGAAGTTAGTGCAGTAGTTGATGTCCTTCAAACACCTGCATTTCTTGTAAGACAAACCAATTTTATTCAAAATGTTTGTAGCCAAGGTTTACCTGTTAATATTAAGAAAGGTCAATTCCAGGCGCCATGGGATATGGAAAGTGTCGTTGAAAAAGCCAAAGCTACTGGTAATCAGCAAATTATGATTTGCGACCGAGGTACTTCATTTGGTTATAACACACTGGTTTCAGACATGAGGGGTCTATCCAGCATGAGGTCAAACGATTGCCCGATAGTTTTTGATGCAACCCATTCTGTTCAGCAGCCTGGAGGGCAAGGAAAAACTTCTGGTGGACAAAGAGAGATGGTTCCTGTTCTGGCTAGGGCAGCTGTAGCTTCTGGAGTTTCAGGATTATTCATGGAAACTCATCCAAATCCGGATCAGGCAAAAAGCGATGGTCAAAACTCTATGCCTATGAACTTAATGTTTACTCTGCTAGAGACTCTCAAAGAGATTGATGCAGTGACCAAAAAAAATAATTTATTAGAGGACTCTATCAATGACTAGAATTGCTATCAATGGATCAAAAGGAAAAATGGGTCAAGCGCTTATTGAGGCTGTCAATGCTAGTGAAAAATCAGATTTTGGAGTGGGTTTTGACAAAGGTGATAGCTTAAAAGATTCATTAAGTAAATTTGAAGTTCTGATTGATTTCTCAAGACCAGAAGCTTCTCTTGATGCATTATCAGTCTGTAAGGACTCTGGTAAAGCTATGGTTATTGGTACAACCGGATTTACTGATAGTCAGCTTCAACTTATTGAACAAGCTTCACAAGAAATTCCGATTGTTTTTGCACCTAATATGAGTGTTGGAGTGAATTTGACACTTAAAATTCTAGAGACATCTGCTAAAGTTATAGGGCCTGATTCAAGTATTGAAATTATTGAGGCGCACCACCGTTATAAGGTCGATTCTCCTTCAGGAACCGCACTTAAAATGGGCGAGGTAATTGCTAACGCACTTGGCAGGAATCTCACAGAATGCGCGATCTATGGTCGTGAAGGCATTGAGGAGCCAAGAGATTTGAATACGATTGGTTTTTCCTCTATTAGGGGCGGAGATGTAGTTGGCGAACACACTGTTGCATTCTTTATGGAGGGGGAGAGAGTAGAAATAACACATAAAGCATCATCTCGAATGATATATGCAAATGGAGCAGTTAGAGCAGCTAACTGGTTGTCTGATAAGCCAAGTGGTCTTTATTCGATGCAAGATGTATTAGAGCTTTAGGAAGAAACTATGCTTTATGCCATTATTTCTCAAGATGTCGAAAATAGTTTAGATAAAAGAAAGAGTGCTAGACCAGATCACGTTGCAAGGCTGAATCAATTAAAGGATGAAGGCCGCCTTATTTTGGCAGGCCCTCATCCAGCAATCGACTTCTCAGATCCCGGTGAAGCAGGTTTTTCGGGGTCTTTGATTGTTGCTAAATTTGACGGTCTTCAGGAGGCTCGTGATTGGGCTGATGCAGATCCATATGTTTCTGCGGGAGTTTATTCAAGTGTTGTCGTCAAACCCTTCAACAAGGTTTTACCTTAAACTTCCCCAATGCTTTTTTTTTCAAGGATAATTTGGCATTTTTTATAAAATCATAAAGCTATCAAGGAGAACAAGTCATCTCTCAGTCTAATCAAAAATGATTACAGTAAAGAACTTATCAAAACATTTTGGCGGAATCAAGGCTGTTGATGGTGTAGATTTGCACATAG
>CAYNES010000115.1:0-3418 GCA_964396315.1 uncultured Piscirickettsiaceae bacterium
CCTCTCAGCCGCGCATGCTTGGCGCTAAAGATCTTAGGCCCCAAGAGTCTGAAGGTGGCAATATGAAGCCAGTTATGGCTCATGGAATCCAATCCATGTCGATCGGATTTTTGGTCGATGAAGCCTCACCTATGGTGTGGCGTGGTCCGATGGTGACTCAAGCTTTAGAGCAACTTTTAAAGAACACAGATTGGGACGATATAGACTACATGATTATTGATATGCCTCCTGGCACGGGTGATACTCAACTTACCCTATCACAAAAGATTCCGGTCAGCGGTGCGGTGATTGTTACAACCCCACAAGATATTGCTCTGATTGATGCGCAGAAAGGTCTGGCGATGTTTGAAAAAGTAAACATTCCAATCCTGGGGATCGTTGAGAATATGTCCATTCATATCTGCTCAAAATGTAATCACGCAGAAGAGATCTTTGGTCATGGTGGCGGTAAACAGATGGCCGCTAACTCAGATACTAACTTCTTAGGAGCGCTCCCACTGCAATTGGACATCAGAACGGATGTTGATGAAGGTGTACCGAGTGTTGCTAAAGACCCCGACAGTCAGGTTTCTGGGATGTATCAAGAGATCGCTAGACGCGTTGCAGGGACGCTTTCGCTCAAGAATGAGTCAGTCGGCGCCTTTCCAAAAATTACAATCGAGTAAATGAATCTTTAGTGGTTCTCTGAGACCTGATTAATCGTGTATTTGGGTATTTCAATCACGATGTCCTCTTCATCAACAATCGCCTGACAGGATAGCCTTGAATCTGGGTCTAAGCCCCATGCCTTATCGAGCAGATCATCCTCAATCTCATCCGACTCCTCGATCGAGTCAAATCCTTCACGAATATAGACATGACAGGTCGTACATGCGTTTGACATTTCGCAGGCGTGCTCAATCTCTATGTCATTATCAAGTAACGCTCTGCAAACACTGGTTCCAGAATCTGCCTCAATGACAGTGCCTTCAGGGCAAAAGTCGTCATTAGGAAGGATAATTATTTGTGGCATAGTAATATTTTATAGTTGATCGTTAAATTCATCAATACGGTGACCTTTCATAGCGCTCATGATAGACTGATTCATCCTCATCTCAACGAACTTTGCACTCACCTTTTCAAGGTGTTGAGTTGCCTCTTTGATTTGGTCTGCATCTTCAGAGTTAACTATTGAAGACAAATCCTCTCTAGCAGCCAAAATGTCTTCAAGCATCTTCTTGCTAAGGATTGATTGGTCCGCCTCAAGCGCTGCATCAATGGCCTCAATCGTTCTGTTCGCGTCAACCCTTTGTTCTTGAAGCTGTCTAAGCTGAATGTCTTCCTGAGCAAAAACAACAGAATCCTTGAGCATTTTCTCCATCTCTTGGTCGCTCAGCCCATAAGAAGGCTTAATCACGATTTCAGATTTAACGCCCGAGGTTTCTTCTTTAGCGGAGACCGATAACAGTCCATCAGCATCAACCTGAAACTCAACTAAGATGCGCGCCCTTCCAGCGACCATTGGAGGGATTCCTTTGAGCTCAAATCGCCCCAGAGATCGACAATCCTTAGTGAGCTCTCTCTCGCCCTGGTAAACATGAATTCCCATGCCTGTTTGGCCATCCTTATAGGTGGTAAATTCTTGAGCCCTTGTAATAGGAATGGTTGTGTTTCTATGAATCACCTTCTCAACGAGACCACCCATCGTCTCAAGACCTAACGATAGTGGAAGGACATCGAGTAGCAAAACGTCATCTTTGCTTTTATTACCAGCCAAAATATTGGCCTGTATTGCTGCCCCTTTAGCCACCACCTCATCAGGGTTGATTGAGCACAACACTGGCTTTTTAAAGAGCTCTCCTACACTTTCTCGAATCATACTCATGCGAGTCGAGCCACCGACCATAATGACCTCCTTGACAGCATCAGTATCAATATTCGCATCTCTTAGTGCTCTTTTGGTAATGCGAAGCGTTCGCTTGACCAAATCCTCTGACATGGATTCAAAGTCTGACTTAGTTATTTGATAGCGTTTATGATCAATTTCAAACTCAGTAACCTCTTTTGAAGAGAGCTGCTCTTTTGCCGATTTAGCGAGTTGCCTAATATTTTGAATTTGACTTGCTGACAGATCATTAAGACCAAGTGATTTAACACAATCCTCAAAGATTAAGTTGTCAAAGTCATCACCACCAAGACTTGAGTCACCACCCGTTGACATCACCTCGAAAACGCCCCTATTGAAGCTTAATATGGAAATATCAAATGTCCCACCGCCTAAATCATAAACCGCGTGGATGCCCTCTTCTTTAGTCTCCAGGCCATAGGCAATTGCAGCAGCTGTCGGTTCATTCAGCAACCTAAGAACATTAATACCAGCAAGCTTTGCAGCGTCTTTTGTGGATTGTCTTTGAGCGTCATTAAAGTAAGCTGGAACAGTTATTACAGCGCCTTTGAGCTCATCTCCTAAAGCTTTTTCAGCCCTCTCTTTAAGACTTGATAGAATTCTAGCTGAGACCTCAATAGGTGACAACACGCCAATAGTTGTTATAAATCCAACTGAGCCATCCTGATCGATTAGATCATAGGGAAGATTTTGAATGGATTTAGCCTCATTGAAGCTAATTCCCATAAATCGCTTAATTGAAAATATTGTGTTTGAAGGGTCTTTAATAGAAAATTTTAAGGCCTCAGCTCCAACTATTATGTCGTTATTGCCAAAGTGAGCAACAGAGGGCAGAATAGCCTGTCCATCAGCATCTTTTAATAGTTTTGTTGCGCCGCTCATAACACTTGCAACTAGAGAGTTTGTCGTTCCTAAGTCGATACCACAAGCTAAATTATGGCGATGAGGTGCTGTTGACTGACCGGGCTCTGAGATTTGAAGTAATGCCATTATTTAATCCTTACAACCATTCATCCATCAACTTACTTGACTCGCTTAATAATTGCTCATAAAACTTGAGTTCTCTGACATCCTTTTTAATTTCCATATGTCCTTTATCTTCTTTAAAGGCATCTGAAATCAATTCAATTTTGGCCTGGATTTGCTCTTCAACTTTGTCCAAGTAGTCTTCTAAATCATCGGCGTTTTGTTTAAGCTGCAATAACTCAAGCTCTTCTCTGAGCTTAATCTGAGAGATTAAAAAATCATGGTCCATCGCGGTGTCTCTCTCATCGAAAGGATCAATCCCCTCAAGTTTTAATAAATAACTGGCCCTATTGAGTGGAGATTTGATAGATTCAAAGGCAGTATTGAGTAGAGATGTGTTTTGCAGGGCTTGCAATTTTTCTGAGTCACTTTTAGAAGCATACTGATCCGGATGAAATCTTGCTATCTCTCTTCGATAGGATTCCTTTAAGTTTGATTCATCAATGAAAAAGGAGGTTTCAAGGTCAAATAACTCAAAATAATTTTGCATAAAGCCAATGCCCTAGA
>CAYNES010000116.1:0-3353 GCA_964396315.1 uncultured Piscirickettsiaceae bacterium
TCTCACCTGTTCCAAATGTATCAACACTAATGCTGGTTGGTTCGGCAACGCCAATAGCATAGGAGACTTGAATTTCACATCTTTTAGCAATACCAGCAGCTACAATATTTTTTGCAACATAACGAGTCGCATACGCCGCACTTCTATCTACTTTTGAAGGATCTTTACCAGAAAATGCTCCTCCTCCGTGTCTTGCCATACCGCCGTATGTGTCAACTATAATTTTCCTTCCAGTAAGTCCAGCATCACCTACAGGTCCGCCAATTTCAAAATTACCAGTTGGATTAATATGATATTGAGTTTCGTTAGTAAGCCATTTTTCAGGAAGAATAGGTTTGATAATATTTTCTAAAACGCTCTCTCTAAGCTCATTTAAGGAAATATCTCCATCGTGTTGAGTGGATAGAACAACAGCATCAATTCCAACAATTTGATTTCCTTCATAAATACAGGAAACTTGTGATTTAGCATCTGGACGAAGCCACGGTATTGATCCACTTAGCATCAAATCAGCTTGCTGTCTCACAAGTTGATGAGAGATCATAATCGGAGCAGGCATTAGCTCTTCAGTTGAATTTTCAGCATAGCCAAACATGAGTCCTTGGTCGCCCGCTCCTTGTTCATGATTTTCACTTTCTGTAACACCCATTGAAATATCTTGAGATTGCCTTCCAAGCAGATTTGTTATTGAGCAGGTTGCTCCATTAAAGCCATATTCATCTTTGTCATAGCCAATTCCAAGAATAGTTTTTCTAACTATAGCTTCATAATCTATTTCAGCCGCAGTAGTTATTTCTCCAGCTAATACAACCTGATTGTCTTTGACTAAGGTTTCAACAGCTACCCTAGAGCTAGGATCTTGATCAAGAGCAGCATCTAAAATGGCATCAGATATTTGGTCACAAACTTTATCGGGGTGTCCTGCAGAGACAGATTCAGAGGTAAAAATCATTTTAAAATCCTATTAAATTCAAATTGAAGCTAAAGGAAAATTTTATTATAAATGATCAGCTTTAGCTTGATTTAGTCGCAAAAACGACAACGCTAGCAATCGGAGCAAATCAGCGTTAACTAATTATAACCATAAGACATTTAATGTAAAGTTTATTCGAGGCTTATTTTTAACGATAACGCACTAAGAAATGGAGTAAGGATAAGACTCAGTATTAAGATAAATCCTAGAAAATATAATTGGCCATCCATTACTAGGTTTGACTGGGCATGAGAAACCGCACTAGTTGCAAAAATTAGAATTGGGATATAAAGAGGAAGTATTAGCAAAGATAATAGCATTCCAGAATTTTTTATTCCAACAACAAGAGAGGCGCCAATGGAGCCAATTAAGCTTAAGCATGGCGTTGCAATAATCAAAGTTACTATCAAAATATTGATGCTCTTAGAGTCTAGAAAAAGCGCCATGCCAAGGAAAGGAGACAAAATAATAATTGGAAGTCCTGAGAGAATCCAATGAGCTATCGTTTTAGCCAATAGAATGAGTGAAAGTGAGTGATGAGAAATAATCATTTGTTCAAGCACTCCATTATCAAAGTCATAATGAAATAATGTGTTAAGAGATAGAAGAACAGAAAGCATCGTTATTACCCAAATGATTCCTGGTGCCATATTTGATAGAGTTTCAGCCTCAGGGCTTATCGCTATTGGAAACAAAGAAATAGAGATAACAAAAAACATTAAAGGATTAAGGAAGCTAGAAGGGTTTCTAACCGCCATTTTTAGGTCTCTTGATATTGTTGTAAAGAAGATATTCAAAGTGAAATCTCCTTTAAATTTTCAATATTACATTCCTGATGAGTAGTCAAAATACACATGCCACCATGTTTGCAATGCTCCTCAATTTTTTTTTCAAAAATCTTAATTGCTTTAGAATCAAGCGCCGAAAAAGGCTCATCTAATAGCCAGACGTTTGATTGAGAAATAAACAGAAGAGACAGGGCAATTCTCTTTTTCTGACCAGCTGAGAGTGTTCCGACAAGGTCATTCTCATATTTTTCTAGGCCTACTTGTTTAAGGGCTATAGAATAATCATTTTCTAAGCTTTCATTACCAAGAAGTGAGCTGTACTTTAAATTTTCAATACAACTTAATTCTGGACTTAAGGTTGCTAAATGTCCAAGATAAAGAAAATCAAGTTTATATGCATCACTGTTCAATTTAAAAGAATCGTAATCTATTTCGCCTGACTCAAAGGAACTCAGACCGGCAATAATTCTCAGAAGTGAAGTTTTTCCAGAGCCATTTGGACCTGAAACTTTTAAGATTTCTCCAGAATTTATCTCAAATGACAGATTTTCAAAGAGAAGGTTGTAGCCTTTTTGACAGCTTAAGTTGTTTACTTTAAGTTTCGACATCAGTCTATTTTAGTTGATACCCCAAATCATCGAAGGGTAATCTATTTAGCTAAGCCACAGAAAAGAAGTGTTAATTATCGACTAATAAGCCATCAAGCCCAGTTTTATCAATTTCAGCTAGTATGTTGCTATCAAATATTAATCTCAAGCGGTACTGAATCTTGGTTTTACCTTCAATTGAGGAGTGATTAATGTAGTCCCACTGATATTGATGAAAGGGATCAATAATGCTAGGTGAGCCTATTAAATTCATTACCATCTCCTTAGTCATCCCGAGTTGAAGCTGATTGACTTCACTCATATTAAGAACTGATCCTTGCATAATTGTGGGTTTGTAGACCTCTATAGAGGGTAATTTTGGCTTCGCCCAACTAGGTAAAGAAAGCTTAGGCATCTTTGGTAGATCTGGCATTGAGAACTTTGGCATTTTTGGAAGTTCAGGCGCCTTTGGAAGGGAATTGGAACAACCAGAAAGCAGCATAATCGTAAGCAAAATAAAAGTTAATCTATTCATCTATAGTTAAACATATAAAATATAAGAAGGATTTTACCTTAAGGATTTTTTAATGGATGCAGAAGATTTAAAAAGTGCTGGTCTAAAAGTCACCCTACCAAGGCTTAAAATTTTAGAGGTTCTAGAAAACTCTCCAAGCCACCATCTAAGCGCGGAGGATATCTATAGAGTGCTAATTGAGCAAAATGAAGAAGTTGGTGTTGCAACAATCTATCGAGTTTTATCTCAATTTGAAGAATCAGGTATTGTGCAAAAATTAAATTTTGAAAATAATCAAGCCGTCTATGAGTTGTGCGGAGCAGACCATCATGATCACCTAGTTTGCGTTAAATGTAATAAGATTATTGAATTTCAAGATGATGTGATTGAGCAGCATCAGATTCAAATTGCACAAAAACATGGTTTCGATTTGACTGACCATTCTTTATATCTCTATGGCTTGTGCAAGGACTGTCATTAATCTTATTTTA
>CAYNES010000117.1:0-3298 GCA_964396315.1 uncultured Piscirickettsiaceae bacterium
TTTAATAATTGTTTGGATTTACCAGCGCCTTTTCATTCTTCCTCTGAGGATATCTGATACCCAGTTTAGGAAGAGGCCGATTAAAGCTGCAGAGCCTAGCCATAAGAGAGGAAGGCTACCACTAGAGCCAAAGATTACAGAGCGATAAGCCCTACCAATAGAGTCAAAAGGTATCGAAGAGCCAATAAATTCCAACCATTCAGGAGCTGCTGTTAGAGGAATCATTGTGCCGCTTAGCGCAGGCTGGTAAAAAACAACTGGCAGTATGACTAAAAGAGCTGTGAGACCTAAGCTTGCAAATACACCAAGAAAAAACCAACTCAGGCATACACTGATAAACCATGAAAATAGCCATGACATAAAAAATACTTCCCATTGCATTGTAGTGAAAGTAACGACAAGTGCCAAGGCGAGACTAGACACACCCATAATCATGACTGGAATAACTGTTCTTATATAGGCTCTGTTAAGAAGTGTGATTTGGCTTGTTGCAAGAAAGAGTAGAACTGATCCGACCATTGAAGAGAGCCACGTAATAAAGCTCATTACAAATGGTGATGGAATTGAAGCAAGACTTTGAGCCTTGTAAAGATTTTCTAATTCAACTTGAATCGGCATCTCTGAACTAGGCGCTATATTTTGAAACTTTGCCAATCGAAGATTTGATATGAAAGCAGAAAGACCCAGCTGAAAGGTTGATGGAAGCTGGCTAGCAATTTGCGTCTCCGAAACCGTTAGATGGTCAGAGTTGATGACCTTAATGTTTAAACTATTTTCACTTAAAGCTTGCTCTGAAAAGTCTTCTGGAAAAATGATCACTGAAGAGATTTCTCCATTTGATAAAGCCATTTCTGCATTTTCTGAGTCTTTGAATAGTGCAACTCTAAAGGGTAAAGATCTCGAGATAACCTTAATTGCTTGGGTTGATATTAAAGGAAAGGATGTACTTGTATCTAGGTTGACTATTCCTAGCCTAAAGTTCGATGAAATCTTTTCAGGGTCATTAGGAGAAGTAAGATTGAATATTGAAAAAATTAATGCAATGAGTGTAGGAACAATAATAGCTGCTCTGAATAGTTTGCTCCGACGAAAGTCATTAATTGAGGAGGGCATTAATTTAAATCAAATAAGTAAAACAATACACAAACACAACTATTTAGTCAAACTCGAATTACCATTGGCTAGGATCATTTGAGCTGCCTTTTCTGCAATCATCATAGTCGGTGCATTTGTGTTGCCTGAAACAAGTTCGGGCATGATAGATGCATCAACTACTCGCAAGTTTTTGACTCCATGAACCCTTAACTGGTCGTCAACCACACTATCTTTGTCGTTCCCCATTTTGCAGGTACCAACTGGATGATAAATGCTCTGGCTATGATTCTTTGCAACCTCTAATAATTCTTCATCAGAAGTGAATGAGCTTCCGGGAACAAACTCATCCAGTATGTGTTCTTTGATTGAGTTTGCCTCCGCAATTTTTCTAGCAACTTTGATAGACTTTATCGCGACTTCTCTGTCAGATTCCGTTGATAGGTAATTTGGAATTATTGTAGGAAGATCTTCAGGATTTGATGACTTAATAGAAACTTCGCCTCTGCTTTCTGGTCTTAGATTGCAAACTGACATTGTAAAAGCTGAAAATGGATGGACGCCATCTCCGGGTTTATCTGCACTCAAAGGCTGCATATGAAATTGTATGTTGGGTCTAGAGCCATCCAAAGCAGTATTAGTGAAAGCAAAAACTTGACTCGCACTCAAAGTCAGAGGACCTGTTCTAAAAAGAATATATTGTATTCCAATGAGTGCCTTTTTCCACCATGTGTTTAGCTCATCATTAAGAGTTCTTGTATTGGTTTTGTAGACCAGTCTGATTTGAAGGTGATCCTGAAGATTCTTTCCAACTGCAGGATTATGATGAATCGTTTTAATACCCAACTTATTCAATAAGTCTTCATCTCCAATACCTGAAAGCTGCAATATTTGTGGCGAGCTAATTGCACCTGCAGACAATATAACCTCTTTATTCGCATGAATAGTTATTTCAGGTTTGCCCTTCTTTTGAACACAATTAACACCAATTGCTTTAGAGCCATCAAAGATGACTTTACTAATTTGTGTACTGGTAATGATTGTTAAATTTTTTCTGGCTCTCACTTTTCGATTCAGAAATGAACGGTAAGAACTTCGTCTAAAGCCTTTGTGGGTTGTTTGCTGAAAGTAGCCAACACCTTCTTGTTTTTCCCCATTGCAATCAGCATTAAATGGAATGCCAATCTCCTCTGAGGCCTCAATAAAAAGATCGGCTATTTTTCTTCTTAACCTAAGATTAGAAACTTTTAGTTCGCCATCAACTCCATGATACTCATTCTCTCCATTTTCTTGGCACTCAAATTTTTTAAACAAAGGAAGTATGTCTTTATAGGACCATCCTTTATTTCCTAGACTCTCCCAATTATCATAGTCATATTTGTCACCCCGAATATAGAGAAGCCCATTCAGAGCACTGGAGCCTCCAAGAACTTTACCTCTTGGCCAGTCAATCCTTCTATCGTTTAATCCTTTGTCTTTTTCTAGCTGATACATCCAATCAAATTTTGGATTATTCATTGTTTTGAAATAACCTACTGGAACATGCAGCCAGAGATTGTTATCTCTTCGCCCAGCCTCTATTAAGAGAACACTATTCTCAGAGTCTGATGAGAGTCTGTTCGCTAGCAAGCAGCCTGCAGAGCCTGCACCTACAATAATGTAATCATATTCCTTAGGCATCTTAATTTATAAAAAATTTTTAATCTTTAAGGTAACAAACATGGATTATTTTTAATAAAAAAATGAATAACAAAATTAATAGGACAATTATAGGTAAAACTTCAACCTATCTCGTTATGAATAAAAAATAAGAGCATAATTTTTTTTATAAATAAATTGAAAGATATATATCAATTGATGTATACTGATGGTTGATTCATTTAATTGTGTTGGTTTGTTTTTTCAACATTCACTTTAATAATCAAAAATTGTTTTTTTAAAAACTTAGGAGATTTTATGTTTAAAAATAAAATTGTTTTATTAGCAGCCGCTGCTATTGCTTTTAGTTCAAGCGCTATAGCTGGGAATGTTAATTTGAAAGTACAATCTGTATTAAACTCTACTGGTAGTGAAGTTGGCTATGTAAGAGATTTTGCAGAAGACGTTGCTGCCCTAACTGATGGTAGAGTAACGATAGAAGTTCTCCCGGGAGGTTCTGTTGTTCCTAACTCTGATCTTATTGATGCAGTAGACGCAGGTCTAATTG
>CAYNES010000118.1:0-3251 GCA_964396315.1 uncultured Piscirickettsiaceae bacterium
GCGACAATAATAGAGTAGGAATTCGCAATTACGTAGTTATCCTGCCTGTTGATGATATTTCAAATGCTGCCTGTGAAGCGGTGAGTAACAACATTAAGGGAACAATTGCCCTTCCTCACCCTTATGGAAGGCTTCAGTTTGGTGAAGACCTAGACCTTCATTTCAGAACTATGATTGGTACTGGCGCAAACCCAAATGTCGCTGCAGTTGTGGTTATAGGAATAGAACCAGATTGGACACAAAAAATAGTTGACGGCATTGCTGCTACTGGAAAACCAGTTCAAGGCTTTTCTATTGAAAAGAAAGGTGACATCCAAACAATTGCTGATGCATCAAAAGCAGCTTATGACATGGTTCATTATGCTTCCGGCCTTCAAAGAGAAGAGTGTGATATTGGAGAACTATGGGTATCAACCAAGTGCGGTGAATCAGATACCACATCAGGCTTTGGTTCAAATCCAACTGTTGGTAACGCATTTGATAAGCTTTATGAAAAAGACAATACCTTGCTTTTTGGTGAAACATCTGAAATTACAGGTGGTGAGCACTTAGTTAAGGCTAGATGCGCTAACGACGCGGTTGCTGATCAATTCATGTTCATGTTTAACCGATACCAAGATATGATTGAGCGTTGGAAAACGGATGATCTTTCTGAATCTCAACCTACCAAAGGAAATATTGAAGGAGGTCTGACTACTATTGAGGAGAAGGCGCTCGGAAATATCCAAAAAATTGGTAAGAAATGTATGGTTGATGGTGTTTTAGATAAAGCTGAAATGCCAACAAGTAAAGGACTATGGTTCATGGATTCTTCTTCAGCAGCTGCAGAAATGGTTACGCTATGCGCTGCATCTGGATATGTAGCTCACTTATTCCCAACCGGTCAGGGCAATATTATTGGTAACCCAATTTTGCCAGTCATTAAAGTGTGTGCAAACCCAAGAACAGTGAGAACAATGTCTGAGCATGTTGACGTAGACGTAACAGGCTTGTTGAATCGTGATATCAATCTGGATCAGGCTGGTGACATGCTGCTTGAGTCCTTGATTCATACGTCCAATGGAAGAATGACTGCTGCTGAGATATTAGGTCACCAAGAGTTTGTATTAACACGCCTATACGAGAGCGCATAATTTAAATTTACTGAAAATAAACAATATGAAATATTTAAAAAAGGCCGATAAAACGGCAGAATCTAATGTCCTAGAAGCCCAAAAGGTAGTGCATGATATGCTCTCTAACATTGATAAAAATGGTGAGCAAGCTGTCAGAGATTATGCTGAAAAATTAGATGGATGGACAGGAGATATCCTTTTATCAGCTTCTGAAATTGATGAAATTACTGCCGATGTTCCACAAAATGTTAAAGACGATATAGACTTTGCATGTCAGCAGGTATATACGTTTGCAAAAGCACAACGGGACTCGATTGAAGAGTTTGATACCAAAAATAATGGTGTTGAGGCAGGCCAAAGGCTCCTTCCAGTAAACGTAGCAGGTTGCTATGTGCCAACAGGAAGATATGCTCATATCGCTTCAGCTTACATGAGCATCGCAACCGCAAAGGCTGCTGGTGTTCCTTGTATTATTGCATGCTCTACACCTTATAAAGGAAAGAGTATTCATCCTTACGTATTGTACGCAATGAAGACTGCAGGGGCTGATCATGTGATGACACTGGGTGGGGTTCAAGCTATTGCAAGTATGGCTTACGGCTTATTTACTGGAAAGAAAGCAGATATCATTGTAGGTCCAGGCAATAAATTTGTTGCTGAAGCTAAAAGGACTCTTTTTGGTGAAGTGGGAATCGATGTGTTTGCTGGACCATCTGAAGTTGCAGTCATTGCTGACGAAGATGCTGATCCAGATGTGGTTGCAATTGATTTAGTAGGACAAATGGAGCATGGACATGAATCTCCAGGTTGGCTTTTTACAACATCACAAGCGATGGCTGAAAAAGTGATGGAGCTTATCCCAGAATACATCAATAAACTACCTCCAACTGCTCAAGATGCAGCTCACTGTGCATGGAGAGATTATGGAGAGGTCATTCTTTGTGACTCACGTGAAGAAGTAGTCAAAATTTCTGATGAATATGCTGCAGAGCACCTCGAAGTTCAGTGCACTGATCTTGACTGGTGGCTTGAAAACTTAACCTGTTATGGTTCATTATTTTTAGGTGAAGAAACTACAGTTACTTTTGGCGATAAAGCCTCTGGACCTAACCATATTCTTCCAACTAAAGCTGCAGGTCGTTATTCGGGAGGCCTGTCAGCTCATAAATTCCTAAAGGTTTTAACTTGGCAGCGTATGGATCGCGAGTCTACTCGTCAAGTAGCTCAAGCGTCTTCAAGAATTTCAAGACTGGAAGGAATGGAGGGTCATGCCAGAGCGTCTGATGTCAGACTTAGCAAATACTTCCCTGAGGAATCTTTTGATTTAGGTGCGCCTGTATTAGAGTAATCACATGAGATTATCAGATTTTTCTCTTGAGAATAAAGTTGCTCTGATAACTGGTGGCACTAGTGGATTAGGAAAAATGATGGCACTTGCGCTTGCAAAAGCAGGCGCATTTGTCTGGATTGCTAGTAGCCGTGATAGTGCTAATGAAACTCTTCAAGAGATCAAACAACAGGGCTCCAATGGAAGTTTTGTTCAAGTTGACGTCACCTCAAGTTCTGCCCTTAAAAAAATCGTCTCTCAAGTTCTTCAAGAGTCCAAAAGGATTGACATCCTTGTTAATGCTGCAGGAATTAATCTAAGAACTTCAGCAGAAGCACTTACTCTCAATGAGTGGCAAAAAACAATCGATATCAATCTGACAGCACCTTTTTACTTAAGTCAGCTAGTTGCTGAATCAATGAAAAAAAATAACTGGGGAAGAATTATCAATATTGCTTCACTTCAATCACTCAGAGCTTTTGACAACAGTATTCCTTATGGTGCAAGTAAGGGGGGCGTCATGCAGCTTACTCGCGCATTAGCGCAAGCTTATTCTAAAGATGGTATTCTAGTTAATGCAATAGCTCCGGGTTTCTTTCGAACAAATTTAACTGAATCATTGTTTCAAGACCCTGATAAATTAAAAACATTAGCCGATAAAACAATGATGGGTCGAAATGGAGAAGAGAAAGATATATTTGGAATTAGCGTGTTCCTTTGTAGTGACGCAAATTCCTATGTCACCGGTCAAACTATATTTTTAGATGGAGGATTTTCAGCAGCATGATTGAAAAAATGGAAGCAGTGGT
>CAYNES010000119.1:0-3219 GCA_964396315.1 uncultured Piscirickettsiaceae bacterium
ACTTTACCCATTGACAAGTCAATAATAGTTTGCATTGCCTCATTCTTGACTTCTGTAGGCATATTATTGTTCATTGGAGCAAACTTAACCATTCCTTGCTGAACACCTGCAAATGTGTCAGAAGAAGTCCAAGTTCCATCTCTTACTGCAGCAATTCTATCTGCATAGTAAGGACCCCAATCATTAATAATTCCTGTCAACTGAGCGTTTGGACCCCATTCACGCATGTTTGAAGCCTGACCGAATGCATAGATACCTTTCTCCTCAGCAACTGACATTGCAGCAGTAGAGTCAGTGTGTTGCATTAGTACGTCAGCACCTTGAGCAATTAGAGCGTTAGCAGCATCCGCTTCCTTACCTGGATCATACCAAGTGTAAACCCAAACAACCTTTATTTGGACGTCAGGATTAACTGACTTAGCAGCTAAAAATGCAGAGTTGATTCCACGAATTACTTCAGGAATTGGGAATGATGCAATGTAACCAATAACATTACTCTTTGTCATTCTTCCAGCAATCTTACCAATAACATGTCTTCCTTCATAGAATCTCGCTGAATAGACAGATAAGTTATCCTCTAACATGTAACCAGTAGCATGCTCAAACTTAACGTCTGGATAGCGCTTTGCAACTTTAACAGTTGGATTCATATAACCGAATGATGTTGTAAATACAATATCATTTTTTCTCGCAAGGCTGGTAATAACTCTCTCAGAGTCAGAGTTCTCCGCAACGTTTTCAATCGTTGTCATGATGACATCATCACCTAACTTTTCCTTTGCATACTTAACCCCTTCGTCATGCGCAAAAGTCCATCCATGGTCACCTGTTGGACCAATGTAAACAAAAGCAGCTTTGACAGGATCAGCTGAGACATTACTAGTAAATGCTAAAACTACGCTCAAAACAGATAGTTTTAAAATACTAGAGAATCTACTAATAGACATACTTCTTCTCCTTTTAATTGTTGAACAAATTTACTTACTTTTTACTTTTATAAATACAATCATCAAACTAGGATGTTGAATGAAATATTCTACCCAAACAATTAGGTACTGTGCGATTTGTTTTATTTTTTAGTCTTATTCTTAAGCTTACTAATATGACAATGGTTGCAAGATAAGGCAACATGGATAAATATTGGGCGCTAATCCTAATGTCAAAACCTTGAGCATGAAGCTGAAGGACGGTTATTCCACCAAATAAAATTGCTCCTAAAATAATTCTAAATGGCTGCCAAGATGCAAAAACGACTAATCCAAGTGCAATCCAACCTCTACCTGCAGTCATGTCTTCACCCCATATTGGGACTTGAACAAGTGACAAGAAAGCACCACCAAGTCCGGCCATGGCTCCACCAAATAAAATAGCCATAAATCTATATCTGACTACGTTATGTCCAATTGCGTGAGCAGCGTCGTGATTATCTCCGATTGAACGTAAAATTAGGCCTTGCTTAGTTTTGAAAAGAAACCACCAAACTAAATAAACCATTAAGAAAGCCAAATAAACGAGAGGGTTAAAAGAAAAAATTAGTGGGCCAATAAATGGAATGTCAGATAAAAAAGGAATATGAATAGCTTTAATTAAAACAATTGTTTCTTCTGTATAGCCACGCCCGGCAAACGCTGAAAAACCCAGCCCAAAAAGGGTTAACGCAAGTCCAGTTGCTACCTGATTTGTTAGCAAAAATTGAGTTAAGAAAGCAAAAATAGAAGAAATAGCCATGCCCCCCAAAAGAGCTGCAAAGACAGCTAAAAAAGGGCTTCCAGTATGAAATTGCACTATAAAACCTAGAAGCGCGCCAACTATCATCATGCCTTCAACACCTAAATTGAGAACACCTGATCGTTCAACTAAAAGTTCACCAATCGCAGCAAAAATTAGAGGCGTTGAGGCAATACTTATTCCGATAATTATGTTTATAAATAAGCTTTCATTCATAGTCTTTAGTTTTTAGATTTATTTAACACAACTTTATATTTAATTAATATGTCGCAAGCAAGGAAATAAAAAAGAAGCATTCCCTGAAAAATTTGAGTGATAGAGCTGGGCAGGTTGTACTCAATCTGAACTTCCTCACCGCCCACATAGCTAAGCGCAATCAACAAAGATGAAAACAATATACCAATTGGATGTAATCGCGCCAAGAAAGCTACAATAATTGCGGTGAAGCCATAGAATTGTGGCAACCCAGGGGTTAATTGACCGGCTGGTCCAGAGGCTTCAAAGAAACCCGCTAGTCCAGCTAAACCTCCCGAAATTAGCAAGGAATACAAAACCGTTTTATTGTCATTAAAACCTGCAAATTTAGCCGCCCTAGGAGCGCTTCCTGTGATCTTAATCTGCATTCCAAACATATGTTTCTTAATACCAAACCAGGCAACAAGTGAGAGAATAATAGCAATAATAAACCCAATATGTAGACGAGTTCCTTCCCAAATTATTGGCAGCATAGCACTATCATGGAATATCCTACTTTCTGGAAAATTAAACCCAGCAGGATTTCTCAGAGGGCCTTGGAGCATAGCACTTAAAAACAAAACAGCAACATAGGTCAACATCAAAGTTACCAATATTTCATTAACTTGATACCTGATGCGAAGAAAAGCTGCAATACTTGCATAAAACATTCCTCCTATGATTGCTGCCAAAGCCATCAAAGGCAAGAGCCAAAAACCCTCAACATCATAAAAAAACAGTCCAACTGCCCCACCAGCAATTCCACCAATAACATATTGACCCTCTGCGCCAATATTCCAGATGCCAGCTCTAAAGCCTATTGACAAACCTAGACCAATAATCATTAATGGTGCAGCCTTGACCAGAAGTTCAGAAAAATAGTATGAATCAGTAAGTGGGCCAACAAAGAGTGTAAAGAAAACACTAGAAACTTTAATATCTTCCAGAATAAAGATAAATATTACTAATGCCGATAGAGCAGTTAAAGTCAGCGCAAGTATTGGTGATAGAAAGATCATCGCCTTGGAGTTTTCAACTCTTGGAATTAGCTTAATCATTAGCTTTCACTCCCAACCATCAGCTTTGAAATCTTCTCGAGCCCATCATTTTTCATATCAACGGCTTCTGAAAGTTTGCCCTCTGACAAAACATGGATTTGTTCACATAAACTTAGAATTTCATCTAAATCTTGTGAAATGATTAAAATAGCTGAACCATTGTCAGCTAATGAGATTAATGACTGATGAATATTATTAG
>CAYNES010000120.1:0-3181 GCA_964396315.1 uncultured Piscirickettsiaceae bacterium
TTTTACGATAATCTTGTTATAATATTGCGCTGTTTAGTTGAGGATAAACAATGCTAGAAAATTATTTGCCCATTATCGTATTTATTTTCCTAGGAATTGCTTTCGGAGTAGGGCTTACAGTCGTTGGCTATCTCCTTGGTCCGAGCGATCCAAGCGATGAGAAAAACTCACAATTTGAGTGTGGATTTCCAGCTTTTGATGACTCACGTATGCACTTTAATATCCGTTATTATCTTGTCGCTATATTGTTTGTCCTTTTTGACCTTGAGGTTGCCTTTTTCATTCCTTGGGCGGTAGTTCAGGCTGAGCTTGGATGGTTTGGTTTTATTTCAATGTCTATATTTTTACTTCTTCTTGTAGTTGGTTTCATCTTTGAGTGGAAAAAAGGGGCTTTAGAGTGGGAATAATAAGGAATCACGATGGCTATTGAAGGCTTAATGAAAGAAGGCTTTGTCACGACCTCGTTAGATAAAGTCATTAATTGGGCAAGAACAGGCTCACTTTGGCCAATGACATTTGGCCTTGCTTGTTGCGCTGTTGAAATGATGGAGGCTGGATCATCTAGATATGACCTCGATCGCTTTGGAATAGTGTTTAGGCCGACGCCTCGCCAGTCAGATTTGATGATTGTTGCTGGAACACTGACAAACAAAATGGCTCCTGCCCTAAGAAAGGTTTATGATCAGATGCCTGAGCCAAAGTACGTTTTGTCAATGGGTTCTTGTGCTAATGGAGGTGGTTATTACCACTACTCTTATGCAGTAGTAAGAGGCTGTGATCGAATTGTTCCAGTTGATGTCTATGTTCCAGGTTGTCCTCCAACAGCTGAAGCCTTGCTATATGGAATTCTTCAATTGCAGGACAAAATTCGAAGAACCAACACGATTGCTCGAACCTAAGTCATGAAAGAATTAAAACAAAAATTATCCAAAGCCTTTGGTAAAAAAAATGTGAGTGAATCTTTTAATGAACTCACACTAAATATCAAGAGTGAAGATGTTATCGAGGTTTGTCAGAAGCTAAAAGATGACTTTCAATTCGAAATATTGATGGATCTTTGTGGTATCGATTATTTAACCTATGGGGAGTCTGACTGGAATGGTAATGCCAGTTCATCAGGTTTTAGCAGAGCGCGTCAGGCACAAAAATCAACCAACCAAAAAGATCAGCGTTTTGGGGTTGCCTACCATTTGCTCTCTGTTTCAAATAATGAGAGGCTAAGAGTAAAGGCACTCCTCTCTTCTGAAAACTTAATGATTCAATCTGTCACCAAGATATGGAATTGTGCTGACTGGTTTGAAAGAGAGGCTTTTGATTTATTTGGAATATTATTTGAAAACCATAATGATCTGAGAAGGATATTGACAGATTATGGCTTTGTAGGCCACCCCCTAAGAAAAGATTTCCCAATGATCGGTGAAGTGGAAATGCGTTACGACGAGGAATTAGGAAGAGTGGTTTATGAGCCGGTCAGTATTGAGCCTAACGTGAATGTTCCAAGGGTAATAAGGAAGTAAGTATGTCTGAGATGAAAAACTATACTCTGAACTTTGGGCCACAGCACCCTGCTGCTCACGGAGTTTTAAGGCTTATTCTAGAGCTAGATGGTGAGGTTGTGGAGAGGGCAGACCCGCATATAGGACTTCTACATAGAGGAACAGAAAAATTAGCTGAATCCAAGCCATACAACCAATCCATTGGATATATGGATCGTCTTGATTATGTTTCTATGATGTGTAACGAACATGCATACGTCATGAGCATTGAAAAAATGCTCGGAATCAAAGTACCTGAGCGTGCTGAATACATCAGAGTCATGTTTGATGAGATTACTCGGATCATGAATCACCTGATGTGGATTGGAACGCACGCCTTAGATGTCGGCGCAATGAGTGTATTTTTATATGCTTTCCGTGAGCGTGAAGCTCTGATTGATTGCTATGAAGCTGTCAGTGGATCAAGAATGCATGCGACCTATTACAGACCGGGTGGTGTATACAGAGACTTGCCAGACAAGATGCCACAGTATCTTGACTCAAAACTAAGATCTAAAGAAAAACTTGAGAAAATTAATGAGAATCGACAAGGGTCTCTTCTCGATTTTATTGAGGATTTTGCAAAGAATTTTCCAAAAAGTATTCAACAATATTCAGACCTGCTAACTGACAATAGAATTTGGAAACAAAGACTCGTCAATATTGCAATTGTCTCACCAGAGAGAGCAATGCAGCTTGGTTTTACTGGAGCCATGCTAAGAGGTTCAGGTGTGGAGTGGGATATACGTAAAAATGAACCATATTCAGTCTATGACCAACTCGATTTCGAGATTCCTGTCGGAGTGACCGGTGATTGTTATGACCGTTATTTGGTTCGTATGGAGGAAATGCGTCAATCGACTCGTATCATCAATCAATGCGTTGCATGGCTCAAGGCAAACCCAGGGCCTGTGATGTCAGATGATCACAAAGTGACGCCGCCTAATCGTGAAGATATGAAGGGTGACATGGAGTCACTAATTCATCACTTCAAACTATTTACTGAGGGCTACTGTTTACCAGAAGGGGAATCCTACACAGCAGTTGAGGCGCCAAAGGGCGAGTTTGGAGTTTACCTAGTCTCAGATGGGGCGAATAAGCCCTACAGAGTTAAGATCAGGGCGCCTGGTTTTGCTCATCTTGCGGCAATGGACGAAATGGCTAAGGGGCATATGTTATCTGATGTGGTAACCATCATTGGTTCACAAGATATTGTTTTTGGTGAGGTTGATAGATGATTTCAAATGAAGCAAAAAAAGAAATTGACTTGTGGGTTTCAAAATACCCTGAAGGGCGAGAGAGTTCAGCAGTAATGCAAGCCTTGACTATAGTTCAAAAGGAGAATGGTGGAAGCTTGAATTCAGAACTTATTAACGAAATTGCTGAATATTTAGAGATGCCATCAATCAGCGTTCAAGAGGTTGCAACATTTTATGAAAATTACAATCATAAACCAGTTGGTAAGCACGTTTTGCGCTTCTGTCACAATATCTCTTGCATGCTAAATGGATCAGATGAATTGATCTCTTACCTAGAAGATAAACTCGAAGTTAAAACTGGCGAAGTCAGCAAAGATGGCTTAGTTAGTGTGAAGAAGGTTGAATGTTTAGGGGCTTGTGTGGGCGGACCAATGTGTCAAATTGGTG
>CAYNES010000121.1:0-3122 GCA_964396315.1 uncultured Piscirickettsiaceae bacterium
AATATGTACTGTAATTAGTGGACCAACGGAGAGTGACTCAATTATTGATTATGAAACCGCAATTGGCAACACAATTAAAATCGGACTAAAGGCACTGGTCGAGCTTGAAGATTCAAAATAAAACTAAGCTCATCTTAATATCCAAATAATATCGACTCTCCAAACTTAGATTTAAATTATATAATGCTACTATGAGCAAAAAAAATGAGCTAATTACTGAAATATTGGATACCGGAATGACGCTTCAAACCCACTATAAAAACGGTTTGAAAGATGGCTCTGAAACATACTACTACGCCAGTGGTCAAAAGGCATCGGAGGGTTTTTATGCTGACAATAAACTCGAGGGCTCCTTAACCTATTGGTATGAAAATGGGCATAAGGCTTCAGAAGGCTTTTATGAAAATGACAAACCAGAGGGGCTTCAGACTGCGTGGGACGAGAATGGTCAAATTGAATCAAAGCAAGAATATAAAAATGGCGTACTACATGGCAAATCGATTTTCTATGAAGATGGCGCTATAGCGTCAGAATATATTTTGAAGAACGGCGATGTCATTGAAGAACTCAATAAGAAAAAGACGCATTAAAAATGTTGATAATTTACAGTCAAAACTATGTCTAAACCAGTCAGTTTTTATTTTGGCTACGGATCAAACCTTTCAAAGGAGCAAATGGGCCTCAGGTGTCCAGACTCTGAATACTTCATTTCTGGAAAATTGCCTGGCTATGAATGGCTAATTAATCGAAGGGGTTATGCGAGTATAAAGACATCGAAGGAGGCATTTGTGCTTGGAGAGATATTCAAACTAAGTGAAAAAGATGTTGAGTATTTAGACATCTATGAAAACGTATCAGAAGGCTTTTATAGAAAGCATTTTTTAAATATTTTGACTGAAAAAGGGTCAATCAAATGCTTAGTTTATATAGCCTCAGACAATAACAAAGGTGTTGCACAACTTGAATATATTGATAGGATTAATGATGGCATTAACAGTGCTAGGCTTCCTCTTGATTATGTTGAAAGCTGGATTAGACCCTTTATTCCAGAAAATTAAAGAATCTCCTCTAACTCATTATTTATAAAGCAATCTACAACGAGATGGTACCGATCAATATCACTATCATTACTGACTGAATGCGGTTTGGTCACATCTAGATAATAATAGTGCCCAGTTTTTAAATTCAGTTTTTGACCCACCTTATCCTCTTTATCTTCATACATTGTAAATACAACATCTTGATTTGTTCTGATTGGAATATGAAGTCTTACAATTTTTTTCTTTTCAATATCTTCATCAATGTTGTCGGTGTGTTTTCGAAGAGATTTGCCTGCAGCAAGCTTCAAGAATCGTATTCTCTCAAACTCGCATGGCAATCTAGATATTATTTTACTTATAGGCTTCATAACGGGTTTATCTAGCAATGATGTCCACTGTAGTTTATTGTCAATTTTTATGTCGTTCCTTGCGAAACCTGGTTTGTATATATCTGAAGGATTAGCTCCATAGCCGTGGACGGATATCGCCGTCCATATATAGTTATTTTTATAGGGTACAATCTGCTTTAAAAGCTCAAATTCAACGCCATCAAGATAGTCTGCAATAAAAGATAAATCCTCATGATAGGGCTGTATTGATAGCTCATAGTTATTCATGACCATCTCTTAGTTCCTTAATTCTAAAACAGTCTAGTCTTATACTAGAAAAATTCATATATATGTTATACAATATAAATGAAGTTATGGGTCAGTCGCTAGCACTCTTAAAAATAGGCCAATTATTTATTTTTAAATAAATAAAATCTAAATATGGAGCAAAGAAAATTCAGGAACATAATGAATAGAGGTCTTTTAAAGACTGCATTTTTTATGTTTCTTTTTGTTTTTAGCGCTCATGCTGTAGCTGCAAATAAATATTGGATAGCAACTAATGATGGCACCGAAAAATTATGGAGCGATTCTGCAAATTGGATAGGTGGAAATGGTAATGCACCATCAAGTAGAGATGTTGCATATTTTGAAAGCTCTAGAAGCATAGCATCAGTAAAGCTTACGCAGGACGTTAGAGTTAAATATCTTAAAGTTAGAAATGGTTATTCTGGAACAATAAACTTAAATGGACATGATTTAATCACCGGAAACCAAATGCAGCTTTGGGGTGGACCAACAATTCTAGTTCCAACAGGTTCACTATTGCGTTCTAATAAGCATTTAACAATAGGCTCAAATACTACAGTAACGACTAGCGGCTCTGGAAGGATCTTCGTAAAAAGCAACCTGCAAATATATGGCACGCTGACTGCACCCAGTAGTCAAGGTAGTTTTGTTGTCAAAGGTGGTTTCAACCTCTACTCTGGAGGAACTTTTAACCATAACAACGGAACGGCAACCTTGACCACTAGATACAAAAACACTTCTGCAAGAATATATATTCAAGACGGGCCAGGAACAGGAAGGAATTTTTATAACCTTCACAAAAACTTTAAACAAGGTATTTATTTACAAAACCATATTGAGATAGAAAACAACTTGAAAATTGATGGTAAGGGCAACATTAGATCTAAAAACTCAAGCAATACTAGCTTTAATATAACGGTTGGTGGCAACATAGATATTCAGAAATCCACTAACTTTTATGCCAATTCTGGCAAAGTCATTTTAAATGGATCGTCAGCTCAAACCGTAAAGAACTCAGCAAGTTTTAAGCATCTTCAAATTTCTAATTCTGATGTCTCGCTTCTAAAGGCAGCAACTGTTAGCGGAACACTGACAATCGACTCAGGCGCAACTCTTGACATCAACGGCAAAAATTTAACTGCAGGGACACTAGCAAACAACGGAAACTTACAGCTTAAGGGAAGTGAAACGCTCTCAATTACAACCAAAGATACTGACTCAGGAACCGTTACCTACGACGGTACGGCAACCGGTCTCACCTATGGAAATGCCTACTATAATCTTGCGCTCAACACCTCTGGAACGATGACACTGGATGCTGATCTAGACGTAAATGGATCGCTGACGATTACTGATGGAACGCTAAATACCGGAAACAATGACATTAATGTTGCTGGAGACTGGACCAATAGTGACAGCTTTGTCTCTGGTACCGGTAAAGTCA
>CAYNES010000122.1:0-3118 GCA_964396315.1 uncultured Piscirickettsiaceae bacterium
TCTTGCTAACTTTAACCCCATCTTCCTCAAATATTGGGAGTGCAAATTCACAGAATGAAATATGATTCCAGTCTTTATTTTCTGGATGAATAAATCCTAATTGCTGATTTGCAGCGGCTGTTATTTTTGAGCCAACTTTTGCTAAATCTTTAGCTTCATCAGGTGTTATATCAAAGCCAAGCTTTTTTGCATCAACCAAAACAAAACTATCTCCACCGTAAGCAGTATCAACTCGGAGTGTTCCAATCCCTTCAACCTCTAGGCTCACATCAAGTTTATCCACAAATGACGCAACATTAAGTATCTCAATACTCTTTGCTTTACCATTTTCACAGTAGGCTTTAATTGGAACAAGGCCGCCAGGAGCTTCGAGAATAAATTCGGTGATTGGTTCCTTCATCGGAATAATTCCCTTGTTAAGAATAACCGTTGAAACGCAGATAGAGTTTGAGCCTGACATTGGTGGAGTGTGTTCTGGCTCCATAACAATAAATCCTTGAACTGCTTTAGGATTTCTAGGTGGAACCAAAAGATTGATATGCTTAAAAACACCGCCCCTAGGCTCATTCAAAACGAACTGACGAAGTGACTGGTCTTCATGAATCCATCTAGACTGCTCCCAAATTGTGTTTCCTGGTGGCACCTCCACCCCCCCAATAATGACATTGCCTACCTCTCCTTCAGCGTGACAAGAGACGATTTCAATTGACTTTTTACTTTTCATTTGACTTAAACTTTATTTTTTAGGGCATGTTATCATTTTTTTGTAACTTGACTGTTGAATTCCTTATACTAAGCAATTAACTTGCCTGAATAGAATTAAAACAAGAGGATTAATCTAATGAGCTCAACTACAACCGAACTAAGCCTTGATGAAATTTTTAATCTAGCCAAAAAAGCGCTAATGAATAATGGTGCAAATGAAGAGAATGCAGATGCTGTTGCAACTACTGTGACTAATGCCGAGAGAGACGGCTCTGTCTCTCATGGTTTATTTCGTATACCTGGATATATTAAAGCGCTTCAAAGCAATAAAGTGGATGGCTCTGCTAAGCCAGAAATTGAAGAGGTTACGCCAACAATATTAAGATGTGATGCTCAAAATGGTTTTGCACCTCTTGCACATAAGTATGGAATTGAAAAGTTAATCGAGGCGGCAAATGCTTTTGGCATTGCAGGACTTGCTATTAAGCGATGTCATCACTTTGCAGCATTGTGGCCAGAAGTGGAAGCAATAAGCGACCATGGATTAGTTGGTTTGACTTCGGTCTCTTATACTCCAGCTGTAGCTCCTTCAGGGGGAACTGAAGCCTTATATGGAACTAACCCAATTGCATTTTCTTGGCCAAGACCTGGTAAAAATCCAATAGTTTTTGATATGGCTACAGCCTCAATGGCAAAAGGTGAAATTCAAATTGCTGCAAGAGATGGGCACTCAGTTCCACTAGGCACTGGTCTGTCTGCTTCAGGTGAGCTTACAACCGATGCAGCCGAAATTGATAAAGGTATATTGCTTCCATTTGGTGGACATAAAGGTTCAGTAATTGCCCTTATGATTGAACTTTTGTCAGGTCCTTTAGTTGGTGAGACTTTTTCCTATGAGTCAAAGGAGCGCGATAATGGAGATGGTGGTCCGGTTCAGGGTGGTCAATTTATATTAGCTATGTCGCCCAAAATTCTTTCTGGAAAAGACACCTCAGAGCAAACAGAGAGCTTTCTGAAAAAATACAAATCAATAGAAGGTACTCGACTACCTGGTGAGAGGCGTCATAAAAATAGGCAAGACCTTGGTCCGAGACAAGTCAATAGTGATTTAGTTAATACAATTTCAGATCTTACTAAGTGAATGAAATAGCACTTAGAATCATTAATCTGAACTTATGAATAAATCCATAAACTCATTTACTGAAGTATTATTAATCTTCTCATTATCAAGACATAACGAGTAAATCTTGTTGGTTTGGTCATCAGAGAAAGTATTCTTTAAACTATCAAGAAATTTTCTCTCAAGTAATGGGATACCCTCTTGACGACGATTACGGTGCCCAACAGGATACTCTACTTCCACCTTCTCAGTATAACTCCCATCATTAAAATAGATCTGTACTGCGTTAGCAATTGATCTCTTGTCATCATCTAGGTAGTCTTTTGAATATCTCTTATCTTCGATCAAAAGCATCTTATCTCGAAGCTCATCAATTAAAGGGTTCTGCTGATGAAAGCTATCCTCATAAAAATCAGCCACTAAATCACCATTGATCAATGCGACAGCAAGCATATATTGCATACAATGATCACGGTCAGCAGGATTGTCCAAGGTACCAGTTTTATCAATAATTCTCAGGGCTGACTCATGAGTTGTAATTTCAATCCTTTCTATTTCATCTAACTTGTCTTTAATCTCTGGATAAAGTAATACTGCACACTCTACCGCAGTTTGTGCATGGAATTCAGCTGGGAAAGATATTTTAAAAAGAATATTCTCCATCACATAAGAGCCGTAGCTCCTTGAAAAACTAAACTCTCTACCCTTGAAACTTACATCGTAAAACCCCCACTCTGGCGCACTCAAAACGGAAGGCAAGCCCATCTCACCATTCATTGTCATCAGAGCTAAGCGAACTGCACGCGATGTTGCATCACCCGCAGCCCAAGACTTTCTTGAACCTGCATTAGGCGCATGCCTATAGGTTCGAAGAGAAGAGCCATCAACCCAAGCTTGAGACAAGGCATCAATAATTTGGTCTCTATTGCCACCTAACATATGAGTTGCTACGGCCGTACTTGCCACTCTGACAAGTAAAACATGGTCTAGACCTACTTTATTAAAACTATTCTCAAGTGCAAGAATGCCTTGAATTTCATGAGCTTTAATCATGTACTCAAGCACATCTTTTATACTTAATGGTGATTTATGATTCGCAATATTAACTCGTGAAATATAATCACTAAGAGCCATAATTGCGCCTAAATTATCTGAGGGATGACCCCACTCTTCTGCTAGCCAGGTATCGTTAAAGTCTAACCAGCGCACTATTGTACCAATGTCCCAAGCTGCCTTTACAGGATCAAGCTCAAAAGACCTTCCAAAAACTCTAGCACCATTTTCTACAGTTGT
>CAYNES010000123.1:0-3064 GCA_964396315.1 uncultured Piscirickettsiaceae bacterium
CATAAGTTGAAAACTTATATCCACGACGATACTCGAATTTATCAACTGCTTTCATGAGTCCAACATTGCCCTCTTGAATAAGGTCTAAAAATTGCAAGCCACGATTCGCATATTTTTTTGCAATAGATATTACGAGTCTTAAATTGGCTTCAATCATTTGACTCTTAGCATTTTTAGCTTTTCTGTCGCCTTGCCTAAGTTTTTTATTGATTTCTTTAAGCTCTCCGACTGTAATTTGCATCGCCTCCTGGTTTTCTAAGAGACTTTTTTGAGAATAGTAAATCTCATCTTTGCATGTCTCTAAAGATTTCAAAGTAGCTTTATCAATCTCTTTACTTTTGAGCCAATCAAAGTTAGTTTCGTTTCCAGGGAATAACTTATAAAAAAGTTCTGAAGCCATGCCTGCATCTAGACACGCCTTGCGAATTAAATTTTCTTCTTTTTTGACTACAGCAACTCGACTAGACACTACATCCATCATTGTACTGACAAGTTTTGGAGCAAGCCTTAGCTCAGAAATGCAGCTTGAGAATTTTTGTCTTGCTTTAACTGTTTTGGCATCGAGATAGCCATTCTTTTGGCAAGAATTGACGTAACTTTTATAGGATTTTTGTATTTTATCAAAGCGCTCATAAACTTCGCCCTCGTCAGGACCAGTATATTCTAACTCATCAAACTCATCTTCATCCTCATCTAACTCATCTTCATCCTCATCTAGCTCCATCGCCTCTAATTTAGCGTGTTTTTCATCAAGAAGCGCTTGTTTTTCAACAATAAGCGCTTGTTTTTCTTCAAACTCTTCAGCATCGCCTTGGTATCCGATAACGACATCAGTCATTTTACATTTTCCTTCCTCAAGTCTTGTATAGGCCTTAAAGAAGTGATCTGCAATCTCTGGGTAAAGAGAAATAGCTTGCATTATTTGATAGACACCAGCCTCAATTTCTTTAGCAATTCTGACTTCATCACTTTGCTCTAGAAGCTCAACAACTCCCATTTCACGCATATACATTCTGACAGGATCAGTTGTTCTTCCAAACTCTGAGTCAAGAGCAGCGAGCGCTGCGACAGCAACTTCTGCTGAATTTGCCTCGGCCTTACCTCCTTGGTGCATAACCAAAGTATCAGCGTCAGGCGCTTCATCGGAAACAACAATGTCTAACTCTTCAAGAATAGTCACAATTGGCTCCACCTGCTCAGGCGTTAACAAGTCCTCAGGCAAGAGGTCATTAATTTCTGAGTAGGTTAGGTAGCCTTGTTCTTTTCCAATGACGATAAGACTATTAAGGGCGATTTTATGAGCTTCAGTAGTTGTCTTCATAGTATTGTTTTTTAAAAACAGAGGTGGAATTATACCTAATTCATAAAATATTTTTTAGTCAATAATTGACCGCTGAAATAGCTGTGATTTAGTTTGATTCAGCAAAAATTTTACTTATGGATTGTTCATCGCTGATTCTTCGAATTACATCAGCAAGTGTTTTGGCGATAGACAATTGTCTAATTTTATTACATTTATTTGCATTTCCATTCAATGGGATAGTGTTTGTTATAACTAACTCATCAAGCTTTGAGTTGGAAATATTATCTATCGCACCCCCTGAAAGCACTGCATGCGTGGCATAAGCAACAACTTTTTTAGCGCCTTTTTCTTTCAAAATTTCTGCTGCTTGGCAAAGTGTTCCGGCAGTGTCAACCATATCATCAATCATGATGCATGTTCTACCAGATACATCACCAATTACATTCATTACTCTTACCAGATTAGGTTCTGGACGTCTTTTGTCAATAATTGCTAGATCAGCATCATTAATCCTTTTTGCTGCAGCTCTGGCTCTTGCCACACCTCCGACATCGGGTGATACAACTACAACATCTTCATAGTTATGATCTAATATGTCCTGAACTAAGACTGGCTGAGCATAAATGTTATCTATTGGTATGTTGAAGAAGCCTTGTATTTGATCTGCGTGAAGATCCATAGTTAAAATTCGATTTACCCCGGATGTCTCGATCATTTGCGCCACAAGCTTTGCTGTAATTGGTACTCTAGTAAGGCGAGACCGCCTATCCTGCCTTGAATATCCAAGGTAAGGAACGACAGCTGTTATTCTTCCTGCGGATGAACGTTTGAGAGCATCAACCATTATCAATAACTCCATTAAAGTTTCTGCTGATGAGGGTCCGCATGTAGGCTGTATAACAAAAACATCACAACCTCGGACATTATCAAGAATCTCTACCTGAGATTCACCATCACTAAATTGGCCCACAAAAGCCTTACTTTGGCTTATATTAAGGTTTTCAATAATTTCAGAAGAAAGATCGGGATTTGCGTTACCACTAAAGATTTTTATTCTTTCTAAAGACATCTAATCAGATTCTTATTGGTCGAAGTTACAATTATACAAAGAAATCATACGATTGAATTAAGTAGTTTTTCTAGTAAATACAGTTTTTTTGGTTTATCTAAATAAGTTTATCAATAAATGGCTTTATATCTTCAGGCTCAACAGTTGAGCTAAAGCGTTTATAGGGTATCCCATTGCGATCAATCAAAAACTTAGTAAAATTCCATTTGATACTGTTATTCAATTTGCCTTTTAGCTCAGATTTTAGGTACTTGAAGACTGGATGAGTATTTGAGCCGTTGACTTCAATTTTTTCAGACAACTGAAAGCTAACACCATAGTTAAGATCACAAAAGCTTTTTATTTCTTCTTCTGTTCCTGGCTCTTGCTTGCCGAATTGATTGCATGGAAAGCCAATAATTTTTAGTCCATCACCCTTATATTCTTGGTATAGATTTTCTAGGCCTTTGTAATGATAAGTTAAGCCACAATTGCTAGCTGTGTTAACTATAAGAACAATTTTGCCTTCGAGGCTTTTAAATGAGACCTCTTCACCATTAATATTATTAAAATTAAACTGATATAAGCTCATTGCTAATATATTATCTTAAATCAAAATGGAGATTTTACCTTACTGAGGTCTTCATTACATTTCATGGCTTCTATTAAGATTTTTTTGATATAGCAAAATGTTGGCTGGGATGGCAGGATTC
>CAYNES010000124.1:0-3062 GCA_964396315.1 uncultured Piscirickettsiaceae bacterium
TGGAGCCAGTCAAAAAACGCCCAGGCATGTATACAGATACCGAAAACCCTAACCATCTTGCACAAGAGGTCATAGATAACAGTGTTGACGAGGCTGTATCTGGATACGCAACTCAAATTAACGTTACGCTTCATAAAGACAACTCGATGTCAGTTGAAGATAATGGCAGAGGGATACCTATAGACATCCATCCAAAAGAAGGCGCTCCAGCTGTTGAAGTTATACTAACAAAACTCCATGCAGGTGGAAAATTCTCTAATGACTCATACCAATTTTCTGGCGGTCTTCATGGTGTAGGCATATCAGTTGTCAATGCACTCTCTAGCCACATTGAAGTGTGGATTAAAAGGGATTCTAAACACTACTTTATGAAGTTTAAATCTAGCGTCAAATCAAACGATTTAGAGGAAATAGGAACTGTTGGAAAGCGAAACACTGGAACGCTAATTAAGTTTACACCTGACGCACAATACTTTGACTCAGTTAAATTTTCAATAAAGAAATTAAGGCACAACCTAAGATCCAAAGCGGTACTTTGCCCTGGCCTTGAAGTTAACTTTAAAAATGAAATTGATGAGACTGATGATAAATGGATTTTTGAGGATGGAATTAAGGATTATCTCCAAGCCTCTCTAGATGGGCTAGATTGCGTTCCTAGTTCACCTTTTGTTGTTTCATTTAAAACCAAAGAAGAGCGACTTAATTGTGCTCTTACCTGGACTGAAAACACCAGTAATACAACTGCAGAAAGTTTTGTAAATCTAATTCCTACGATAGGTGGTGGAACACATGTAAACGGACTTAGATCTGGATTAACTGATGCACTTAAAGAGTTCTGTGAATTCAGAAATCTTATTCCAAAAAATATCAAGTTGACTCCTGATGATGTTTGGCAAAGAATTGCATACGTTTTATCTATTAAAATACTTGATCCACAATTTTCTGGACAAACCAAAGAGAGACTCTCCTCTCGAGAGTGTGCTTCATTTGTATCAGGCGTGGTAAAAGACTCTTTTAGCCTGTGGCTTAATCAGCACACAGATATTGCTGAAAAAATTGCTGAATTAGCCATTCTCAATGCTCAGTCGAGATTAAAGACTGCTAAAAAAGTCGTTAGAAAGAAAATTGTAAGTGGACCTGCCCTTCCTGGCAAGCTGTCCGATTGTACTAGCTCTGACTTAGAACAAACTGAGGTTTTCTTAGTTGAAGGAGACTCAGCTGGTGGATCAGCAAAACAAGCTAGAGATAAAGACTACCAAGCCATTCTTCCATTAAGAGGCAAGATCCTCAATACTTGGGAGGTAGACTCTTCTCAGGTATTAGCCTCTAATGAAATCCATGATATCAGCGTTGCTATTGGTCTAGAACCAGATAATAATGATCTTTCAGGGTTGCGATATGGAAAGATCTGTATTTTGGCTGACGCTGACTCTGATGGACTCCATATTGCTACTTTAATTTGTGCGTTATTTGTTAAGCACTTTCCTAAATTGGTTAGCCACGGGCATGTTTATGTTGCAATGCCTCCGCTCTATCGCATTGATGCAGGTAAGCAAGTATTCTATGCGCTAGATGATGCAGAAAAAGAGCAGATTGAGGCTAAACTCATCAAAGAAAACAAGCGCCAAAAAATCCAAGTTCAGCGCTTTAAAGGGCTTGGTGAAATGAATCCAAAGCAGCTTCGCGAAACCACAATGCAACCTGACACTAGGAGACTGATTCAACTTACCCTTAATCATCCGCTTCAAATTTCAGAAACGATGGATATGCTACTATCCAAAAAAAGAGCCTCAGATAGAAAATCTTGGCTTGAAACTAAGGGTAATTTAGCGAATGTCTAAAGCCGTAATTCTTTTATCAGGTGGATTAGACTCAACAACGGTTCTCGCTATAGCAAAAGAACAAAACTATGAGTGCTATGCGCTGAGCTTTGATTACGGTCAAAAACAAAGATCTGAGTTAGAATCATCAATCGCAATTGCAAAAAAATCTAATGTGATAGAGCATAGAATTATGAAAATTTCATTAAGTGATATTGGGGGTTCAGCTCTAACTGATAAAGCTATTAATGTTCCAAAATATTCTGAAAGTGATGAAATTCCAATCACCTATGTTCCAGCACGTAACACCATCTTTTTATCCTTTGCACTTGCCTGGGCTGAGGTTGTCGATTGTCAGACAATCTTTATAGGAGTTAATGCACTTGATTACTCTGGCTACCCTGATTGCAGACCAGAATTTATTAAGGCATTTGAAAACATGGCGAACCTTGCAACAAAGCAGTCTGTAGAAGGATATACAATTCAAATAAAGACTCCTTTGATCAGCATGACAAAGGCTGAAATAATTGAAAAAGGTATTAATCTTGGAGTTGATTATTCAAAAACAACCAGTTGCTATGATGCTAACGTTTTAGGCGAAGCATGCGGTGAGTGTGACGCCTGTATTCTTAGAAAAAACGGTTTTAAGAATGCCAATATGCAAGACCCAACCAGATATCAATAAATATTTATAAAATTTACGATATTTGAATGTTTTTGAAGATAAAATGTAAACTTTTAAACAATTTAAGGATTTAACTCAAAATGAGTATTGAAGAAAGAGTACGAAAAGTTGTAAGTGAGCAGTTAGATGTTAGTGGTGAAATTGACAATAATGCCTCATTTATTGATGACTTAGGGGCGGATTCACTTGATACTGTTGAACTTGTAATGTCACTCGAAGAGGAGTTCGATACTGAGATTGCAGACGAGGAAGCTGAAAATATTACAACGATTCAACAGGCAATCGACTACATCAACGCAAACACGTAATATTCTTCATAAAATCAATTAAGGCGTTTACTTTAAAAAGTAAGACGCCTTTTTTTACGCATTTTTATATTTAAATAGCTATTAAAATTATTTTCCTAAATTAAATAAATTAATTATGAGCAAAAGAAGAGTTGTAATCACAGGACTTGGAATTGTCTGTCCAGTTGGAAACAATGTTGATGATGCCTGGAATAATATTCTAAATGGCGTTTCTGGAATTTCATTGATTGAAAATTTAGATACTGAAGC
>CAYNES010000125.1:0-3012 GCA_964396315.1 uncultured Piscirickettsiaceae bacterium
CCTCATTGGTCATTGATTTAGCCGGTGTAAGAATTCCTGAAGGAGACTCAGATACAGGTATCTCAGCACTTTATTTAAGTCAAGAAAACAATGAAATGTTTATTTCTCTAATTGAACAATTGAGAGAGAATGCAGAGATAAAAGTTTTTACTGATCTTCTATAGGTAGATTATTCAATATCTTCCCAGCTTATAAAAATTAGGTTTTGCGTTTGTGAATAAGCCTTTACATGAAGAGACTTGCCAGGCTCTTCTTGGCTTTTTATATAAGCAACTGCCTTGTCAGATTGTTCCCTGTCGCTAAAATGCATAAGCATAAAGTATTTATGCTTCCTTTGATCATCCGTATCTAAAATTGAGTCACTTTGACGAAGACCGATTGGACTGTGACCCACTCCTAGCTCCTGTTCTTGCATAAAAGAGGAATAGTCCTCTAAGGATTGTTGAAACTCTTCTAACGTGTGTTCAGGTTTAAGATCAAAACAAGTCAGCATGTGAAACATGAATTTAACCTAATTCTTGATTATAAGTCAGGGCCTTTTTCATAAAAGTTATAGCCAGCATCGACATAGGTTACTTCGCCAGTAACACCTGATGCCAGGTCTGAACACAAAAAGGCAGCTACATTTCCGACTTCTTCAATACTGACATTACGCTTAAGCGCAGAGCTTTCTGCAGCATGGTCAAGCAATTTTCCAAATCCTCTGATGCCGCTTGCAGCGAGGGTTTTAATAGCGCCAGCTGATACAGCATTAACTCGAATGCCTTTCTCAGCACCCATTGCTGCTGCCATATAACGAACATTAGCCTCAAGAGATGCCTTTGCAATACCCATCACATTGTAGTTTGGTATCGCTCTCAAAGCTCCTAAGTAGCTGAGTGTTAACAGGGCACCATTTTCATTGAGCATAGGCATAGCTGCTTGAGCAAGTGCTGTAAAACTGTAAGAGCTAATTTCATGCGCCTTTAGAAAGCCTTCTCGGGTTGTGACTTCAAGATAGTTACCATCCAGTTCTGATCTCTCAGCGAAGGCAACAGAGTGAATCAGAATATCAAAGCTGTCCCAGGATTTTTTAAGTTCATCAAAGGTTTCATTGATTTGTTCATCACTGGATACGTCACAAGGAATAACAATAGATGAGTTACAAATTTCTGCGCATTTTTCAACGCGACCTTTGAGTTTTTCAGTTTGGTAGGTAAAGGCAACCTCGCATCCATTCACTGCCATAGATTCAGCAATCCCCCATGCAATTGAGCGATTTGATGCAACACCAACAATAAGCGCTTTTTTACCCGTTAAAAAACCCATGAAACCTCCACAATATTTATAATAGAATCAGAGATTAATTATAAACACATTGACTCAATAGTTGCTCTTTACTTAGTATTTGAAACTAAGAAGTTGCATGTTCATTTTTAGCACTAATTATTTTTTTGTATTGAAGTATTTATGAAGCATAAAGGTTATTTCCTCTTATTTATAGTTTTGGTTTTATCTGATCAATTCACAAAACAAATCTTTATGTCATCCCTTGAAATAGGTCAGTCAATAGTTGTCAATCCCTATCTAAGTTGGACATACCTTCATAACACAGGGGCAGCATTTAGTATTTTGTCTGATGGGGGTTTGATTGGAAGATTATTCCTATTAGCTGTATCTATTTTGGTCTCTCTTTGGGTTATTTGGTGGGCTCAGAAAACGCCAGAAATTTATAAACAAAAATTATTTGGACAATTTTTTCTTCTTTCAGGGGCGGTTGGTAATTTGATTGACAGGGGATTGCATGGTTATGTGATTGATTTCATTGATGTACATGTGAACAGTTTTTATTGGCCCGTCTTTAATTTGGCTGATAGCTTTATTTTTATTGGTGTTGTCTTAATCATATTTGAGAGAAAATCAAGTAGTAAGTAAATTCGAATGGTTTTAGGAATCACCATAACTGGTAGAATACTAAATATAAAAATATAAGACTAATTTAATGAAAAAAATCACTTTATTATCTTTACTGATGTCGCTAAGCATCTCAACAAGCGCTGAAATGCAAAAGATGTCTCAGGATGGAGAGAGGGTTGCTTTAGACAGTGAAAAATGGTCCTGCGTCATTGACAACAAAAACTCCCTAGTTTGGGAGGTGAAGAGTGAAAAAAAGGGCATTCAAAATGCTCTTAATACCTACACCTGGTTCGATGGCGAAAGCGGCAGAGATAATGGCACCTTTAGTAAAAATTGCTACTGGGGAAAAAACTGTAACACCCAATCTTTTATCAAAGACATCAACAAAGCAGAGCTTTGCGGTTATTCAGATTGGAGGTTGCCAACACGGGACGAGTTAAATTCAATTGTCGACTATTATGGTGACACTGATATACTAATTAATGCTGATTTCTTCCCAAATACCCAGATGGACGGTTATTGGACTTCAGTTTCTGTTAAATCTAATCCTTCAATGGCTTTCGAGGTTCCATTCTTTTATGGTGGTTCAATGGCTCGTGATAAAACCATTGACACTTTTGTAAGACTTGTAAGAAGTGCTGACTAGAGAGATAGATCAATCACTGTATGAGTCTTATTCTGATGACATACCGCTCATTCTAAAAAGAATTTATGCTGCAAGAGGGGTGAGTGAATCTCAGCTTTCAATGGCCCTTCCGGGGCTCCTTAAGCCCAACTTTGATCAGCTCAATATTGCCCTAGAGCTTTTAGAGAAATGTCTTGTAGAAGACAGGCACATTTTAATTGTCGGAGACTTTGATGCTGATGGTGCGACAGCAAGCGCTGTTGCCATTAGAGCGTTGAGACTGATGGGCGCAAAACACGTTGATTTTTTGGTTCCTAACAGGTTTAAGCATGGTTATGGTCTTAGTCCTGAGATTGTCAAGGAAGCAAAGCGAGATAAAGAGCCAGACTTAATTATTACAGTAGATAACGGAATATCCAGTAATGAGGGTGCGGAGCTTGCAAGGTCGCTTGATATTGATGTGATTATCACAGATCACCATCTCCCGCCAA
>CAYNES010000126.1:0-2951 GCA_964396315.1 uncultured Piscirickettsiaceae bacterium
GCGATAAGAAGCGTTTGTGAGCCAATTTTTGAAAAGCCATTAAGTGAAATCTCTTTTGGACAAGTTTTGCTTAGCCTCCTAAAGGAAGCAAAGCGTTTTGACATGGAGGTTCAGCCTCAGCTACTTTTGCTCTACAAGACCTTACTAAATATTGAAGGTTTGGGTCGTTCGCTATATCCAGACCTTGATCTTTGGGCTACAGCAAAGCCTTACTTAGAAAAACTGGCTAAAGAAAAATATAGTTTTAAAAGCACACTAAATAAAATCTCTGAACAGTTGCCTCAGATTGTTTCAGAATTACCAGAAATGCCAATGCTAGTAATCAATGCTCTGAAGCAAATTGAAAGTGGTGCCTTAAAGACTGAAAACTCAAAAAAGCAAACAGAAGCAATAGTCTCACAACTCAAAGAAAACGCTTCTAAACAAAGGTCAAGTATTTTTGCCATTACATTTTTTCTAATTGCGGGATTTCTGGCCAGTCAACTAGTCTGGGTTTTAGCTATTGCTAGCTGCCTAATAAGTATTATTTTTTGGCTAAAGTCAAGATAGATAAACTTGGCTATTTAAAAAGAATTTCGGGTAAAATATCTCACCTTGTCTATTTGGTCGCAAAATAGGCAAATTTGGTTGCACCGCTTGAAGTGGTGTTTTTTCGTTTATTGGAGAACTAAAAATGAGCATTACTGTAAACGCTACAGAGCGTGAAGATCAGGGGAAAGGTGCGAGCCGCCGCCTGAGAAAGGAAGAGAAGGTGCCAAGTATTATTTATGGTGGAAAGACAGATCCACAAATGATAACACTGGGCATTCACGAAATTACTCACCTATTAGAGGATGAAAATACATTCACTTCTGTATTGGACCTAATGGTGGGAAAATCAAAAGAATCTGTTGTTTTAAAAGACATTCAGCGCCATCCAGCAAAAAATACGATTACTCATGTGGATTTTTTGCGTGTTGACGCCAAGCAAACTCTTGTTACTACAACGCCGCTTCACTTTGTTGGTATGGAAGAAAATGAAGCATTAAGAGTAGGCAATATGCTCAATCAGTTCGTTGTCTCGATTGAAATTTCATGTCTTCCTAAAGACTTGCCTCATGGTATTGATGTAGATGTTACTAACCTTGAGGTTGGAGATCATCTTTCGTTAACTGACCTTGTCTTGCCTGAAGGAGTTATCATAACGTCATTACAACATGAAGATGTTGAGGCGCATGACCAAACTGTATGTTCGGTGTCAGAGCCAAAAGTGATTGAAGAAGAGGAAGAGGAAGAAATCATTGAGGATGGAGAATCTGAAGAGGGTAGCGAAGACTCAGCCGAAGATTCTGAAGACTCAAATGATGGTGACGAAGAAGAATAAAGTATCGTCAGTCTTGTTGGCTCAACAAGCGTAAAATGAAGCGCTGTAATGATTAAACTAATTGTTGGACTGGGAAATCCCGGAAAAAATTATCAGGAACATCGTCACAACGCAGGCTTCTGGTTTGTTGAGTCACTAGCTAATTTAAATGACTCTAACTTTACTAATCAATCTAAGTTTTTTGGTGAGGTTTCTAGTTTTATTCTTAATTCAAAAAAGGTTTTTCTACTTAAGCCTCAAACCTTTATGAATAATTCTGGTGGCTCCTTAAAAAGCTTTTTAAATTATTATAATATTTCGCCAGAAGAGACTCTAGTAGTTCATGATGAGCTTGACCTCCCTGTTGGAACTGTAAAAATAAAGCTGGGTGGTGGTCATGGCGGCCATAATGGCCTAAGAGATGTCATAAAAGCGCTGGGATCAAAAAACTTTTACCGCCTTCGAATTGGGATAGAGCATCCTGGCTCTAAAATTGAAGTGGTTGACTATGTTTTAAACCCTCCAGGCAAAGCTGAGTTAACCGCCATAAAAGAGAGCATGTCAAGGGCACTCAACATTACTGAATTGTTAGTTAGTGGAAATTTTGAAGATGCCATGAAGGCCCTTCATACATAGAATTGGAGATAGATAATGGGCTTTAAGTGTGGCATTGTAGGACTGCCAAATGTTGGTAAATCAACACTCTTTAATGCGCTAACAAAAGCAGGAATTGATTCAGAAAATTATCCTTTTTGTACTATAGAGCCCAATATTGGAATTGTTCCGGTGAATGACTCTCGACTTCAAAGCCTTGCCGAAATTGCAAAGCCTGAAAAAATACTCCCAACTACTATGGAGTTTGTAGATATTGCAGGATTGGTTGAAGGGGCATCAAAGGGTGAGGGTCTTGGCAACCAATTTCTCTCAAACATTAGAGAAACAGACGCTATACTTCATGTGGTTCGGTGTTTTGAAAATGATGACATCATCCACGTTTCAGGAAGAGTTAGCCCGCTAGATGATATTGAAACAATCAATACAGAACTGGCGCTAGCCGACCTTTTTAGTGCTGAAAAAGCCTATCAAAAAGCAATTAAAAATTCGAAGGCGGGGCAAAAAGAAGGTGTGCCTCTAAAAAACCTACTCGACAAGATTCTTCCGGCTCTAGAGGAAGGACTAGCTGTTAGATCCTTAGAACTTAATGACGAGGAAAATAAGTTGACTAAAAGCCTTCAGCTTTTAACCTCCAAGCCTGTGTTATATGTTGCCAATGTTAATGAAGATGGGTTTGATAACAATCCACACCTCGCAAAATTAATAGACTATGCGAGCTCTGAGAAAAGTCAAGTCGTATCTGTTTGCGCTGATATAGAAGCTGAAATTGCCGAACTTGACGATGAGGACAAGCAAGGCTTTTTGGATGAAATGGGTCAAACTGAGTCTGGTCTTGATCGGTTAATAAAGGCCGGATATAGACTGCTCGGACTTCACACTTATTTTACTGCTGGGCCGAAGGAAGTTAGGGCCTGGACGATTAATATTGGAGACTCGGCGCCTGTTGCCGCGGGTAAAATACATGGGGACTTTGAAAAAGGCTTTATTCGCGCTG
>CAYNES010000127.1:0-2949 GCA_964396315.1 uncultured Piscirickettsiaceae bacterium
CAGCAAAGAAGCCTGCAGCAAAGAAGCCTGCAGCAAAGAAGCCTGCAGCAAAGAAAACTACAACTAAGAAAACTGAGGCCGATAAGTAATCAAGTTCGGTTTATATAGGAGACAAAAATATGGCAATCACAGCCGCTTTAGTTAAAGAGTTAAGAGAAAGAACAGGCGCAGGAATGATGGACTGTAAGAAGGCATTAGTTGAAACCAACGCCGACCTTGAAGCAGCAATTGACTTGATGCGTGCATCAGGCGCAGCAAAGGCAGCCAAGAAAGCCGGTCGAGTTGCCTCTGAGGGACTTGTTAATGTGACTATCAGCGACGACAGTAAATATGCTGCAATTCTTGAAGTCAACTCTGAAACTGACTTTGTCACAAAAGGCTCGGCTTTTATTGATTTTGTTGAGGCATTAGGAGCACTGGCCCTGAAAAATAAACCTGACTCTGTTGAAAGCTTTGTAAGTCAAAAGCTAGATTCTGGAGAAACTGTTGACGAGGCCAGAGAAGGAATTATTGCAAAGATTGGTGAAAATATTTCAGTAAGAAGAGTTCAGATTGTAAGCACTAATAGCGGAATTTTAGGGGCCTACAAGCATGGTGATCGAATTGCGGTTCTTGCTGCGCTTTCATCAGACGATGCTGAATTAGCAAAAGATGTAGCCATGCATATTGCCGCCTCTAGACCGGAGTGTGTCAGCGAAGATCAGCTTTCTAGCGACCTTCTTGAAAGAGAAAAAGCAATCTTTATTGAACAAGCAAAAGAGAGCGGAAAACCTGACAATATCATTGAAAAAATGATTGTAGGAAGAATGAAAAAATTTGTCAAAGAAGTTACTCTCTATGGACAAGCTTTTGTTAAAGACCCAGATGTGACTGTTGGAGATCTTGTGAAATCGAAAAACGCAGATGTCGTATCATTTATCCGATATGAGGTTGGTGAAGGAATAGAGAAAAAAGAAGACAACTTTGTTGAAGAGGTTATGGCACAAGCCCAAGCTTAATAATCATGCTGTTTTATAAGGGCGCTCAAGGGCGTCCTTTTTTTGTCCTGCTCTTTTTACAAGCTCGTTTTATCTTTAATGATAAGCTTCATAATTGCTGGCATCAGAAAGAAATCAGCCAAAAGTGCCACCAAGATTGCACTTGCTGTCAAAACACCAAAATCGAACATGTTGTTCATTTGAGAAAAAGTAAGCACAAGAAAGCCGAGTGCCAAAACAATGGACGTTAAAGTGATAGCTCTCCCAGTCCCTAATAGCGTTAAGCGAACCGCCTTGTCTACGTCGTTATACTGCAGCTCATATCTTCTAAAGTTGTGCATAAAATGAACCGTATCGTCAACTGCCAAACCTAGTGCAATAGCACCAATTAAGAGCGTAAACATATCTAAAGGCATTTTAAATATCACCATAATTGTTGACAAAATAATTATTGGCAACAGGTTTGGAATCATACTAATAAGTCCAATCTTAATATTTCCAATTAACAAAATCATCAGGATTGTGATAAGCGAAAATGCCAAAACATAACTAACTGCACTACTATAAATTGCCTCTTCAAAAGTCACGGTCATCAAGGTGCCTATACCTGTAAAGGTTACCTTTGCCAAGGAGCCAAACTTTTGATCGAGATAAAGCTGAGCATTGTCAATAAAAGTATTTGCCTCGAGAGAATCTATGAACGGAGTTTTTAAGGTTAGCCTAGCCTTAGAGTAGTTCGAATCCACGAGACTGGCCAGATCATTGTTGCCGCTACTTTCAAAAAGCAAAAACTCTTGGGCAATGAGGTCAGTGTCGTTTGGAATGGCATAGTACTCATCCCGGTTTTCATTAAGCGCTCTGTTGGTTTCTTTGATGACATCGACATAACTTATAACCTTTCCAACAAACATATTGCCAGTAGATATGGCGTTAATATTTTGCGAGACGTCATCAATAACTCGCAAAACCTCTGGATTATAAAGGCCGTTTGTTTTTTTAGTATCAATAATCACCTCAAGGGTAAGCGAGCCCTTTAAGTTATCATCAACCGCCTCTGTTGCTACGCGTGCAAAATTGTCTTCTGGTAGCCACTGAAGAGGGAAGTGGGAAAACCTTAGTTGAGAGGCAATAATAGCAGCACAAATTATTAGAACGGTGCTGACTGAAATAATTAGTTTTGGTCTGCCTGTTGCAAATACACTGATTCCAATAAGCATTTTGTCCATAAAAGTGTGGCCGTCCTTGTTGGCCCTTTGTTTGACAGGACTGAACTTAGTCACTGATATCAACGATGGAAGAAAAACCAATGTAAAAACTAGCCCAACCATTACTCCGCTACTAGCAAAAACTCCAAGGTCTGCTACAGGAGCAACGCCAGAAAAAGAGAAAGACCACAGCCCTACAGCAGTTGTTATCGAGGTCATGATGATTGCTAAGCCCGAATGCCCCATTGCGTATCTAAGAGACTTTTTTGTGTCGTTAGTCGACGCAAAGTCTTTATAGAATACTGCCAACAGGTGAATTGAGGCGCTGGTCACGACCGCCAGTAGAAACGTGGGCATAATTTGGGTGGCCATTGTAAATGGTGCAGAAAAAATTGACATGAGTGACACCGTCATTATGAGTGTTAATGAGACGCAGGCGAGCGGCAAAACAACGCCGGACACTCTCCTAAACAAAACGAATAAAACAACCATAATGACAACCATCATTAAACTAATAAAAACAGCTGAATCGTTCATAAGGGCTTGTTTAAAAATTCCTGCAATGGCAGCAGAGCCAGATAAGTAAATTTCAAAATTACTGTCACTATATCGCTCCATAATTCTTTGGGTTTCAGCGATGATTTCGTCATTTTCAGCGTCTGTTAAATATAACCTCTGTTCTCCTAGAGCTTCCTCATCAAACTCTAGGCTGTCATCAAACTCTAGGCTGTCATCAAACTCTAGGCTGTCATCAAACTCTAGGCTGT
>CAYNES010000128.1:0-2939 GCA_964396315.1 uncultured Piscirickettsiaceae bacterium
AGATATCCTCAGAGGAAGAATGAAAAGGCGCTGGTAAATCCAAACAATTATTAAACACCCTTTTAAAGGACTTTATTTCTAAGAAATAGATCGCTTGAAATGTCTATAACAGAATCTAATACAGTATTAAAAACTATTAATAATATTGTTTTTTGAAATATTCTCAATTAGTCTTGATTTTTTACTCAAATAAAAATCTAATGAATATTTGCATCCTTCATATTGGTACTTCAGCAACCCCGCCTAAAAAAATATATCCATCCTCGCCAATACGTTTTTATAATCTTCTTGCACCTTATCTACCAAATGCAAAATGGTCAACTGTTCATTGTCTGGATGAAACAATTCCAAAAAAAGCTAATGAATTCGATGCCTATCTAATTACAGGAGGAAAATATTCTGTATTTGATAATTTTGAATGGCAAGATAATTTATTTGAACTCATCCAAAAAATTAATTTAACCAATATTCCGCTTTTGGGTGTTTGCTATGGTCACCAAGCAATCGCTTATGCTTTAGGTGGAAAAGTTGAGCGCCATATTGGGGGCTGGGGTGCAGGCATAACATCGGTAAATATTAAAGCTAACTCAAAATGGCTTAAGCCTAGAGTAAAAAAAATCAATTTATATGCTATGCACCAAGACCAAGTAACAAGATTGCCAAGTAATGCAACTCAATTTCTTAGCAACAGCTTTTGTAAAATTAGCGGGTTTTACATTGAAGATCATATTCTTACAATTCAACAACATCCAGAGTTTAACGAGGCACTATGCAGAGATTTAATTATCAGAAGAAAGGATCGAATAGGTCCTTTTTTTGATAGTGCAATTCAATCTCTAGAAACACCAAGTCAAGGTTCAATTGTTGGGGAATGGATGGCAAATTTTATAAATCTTCATTCTAATAGATAATTTCAATATCGAGTTTTTTTGTGGTTTGATGTAATGCCTTATGAAAACCTTCTAAAAAAAGCTCTTCAGTTGCTGATTGATACAACCATGGTGGCATTGAAAGGTAAAAACTTGTTAGATGCTTAAACTCATCTATATAACGCCAAGTTAAGTTATTATTATGCTGACATACTAGTTCAGCAATCAAAACATTGTTTATAGAAAGCGCATTAAACTCGGGAATCATCGCTAGGGATAAAGTTGCAAAAGGTGACTCTAGTAGCTTCTGATAACGAATTTTATTTTTGTATAACAAAGCTCTATGCTCATCATAAGATGGGTCAGTTTTTGAGCTCATAATCATTTTTTGATTATTTAAATCTTGAACAGATAAGCTATCTTTATTTGCTAAATCGTGATCAATTGGCATTACACATACCTCTCTTGCAGTCACTAGCTTCTTACTAATAATACTTGTATGATTTATCTTTCTAGTACTCAATGTAAAGTCTACATTACCTCTTCGAATAGCTTTGCTCATATTCGCAATTGGCAATGAATTTACGTAAAACAACATGTCTGGCTTTGAATAATGTATGTGTGAAAGAACTCTAGGCAAAATTTCATTAATTACGGACAGACTTGCAGAAAATCTTAACGGATTAAGAGTTAAATTATTTGCACTACTGAAGTTGAGCTGCATCTGGATCTTATCTAATTGCATTAAAAGCTGCTCTACATCATCTCTTAAACTTGAAGCTCTATCTGTTGGGAAAATTAATCCATTTCTTCTTATAAATAATGGAGCACCTACAGCTTTTTCTAGTTTTTTGATCAGTTGACTAACTGCTGGCTGAGATACACCTAGTTTTTTTGCAGCTGCAGAAACACTTCCACAAGAAATAACTTCAGAAAATGCTTCAACATATTTAAAACGATTTATTTTTTTAATTTTATCGCCCATAAGCAGGTTAATAATATCTCTAGATTGCTATAACTATTTCTTATATAGTATAAATTAGATTTAATAAGGTTGCAGTAATAACAAAAAGTGAGTTAATCTATTGTTATATTTTCTAAAGTTACTTTTTATGTCCTCAATAATAGTTAATGGAAAGTCTATTCCAAGTGTAACCGTTAAGAATAATAATTTAAGTAGAAAGACTCAAGATACTCCATTAGTTTTGAGCTTTCCTCATAGCGGAAACAACTATCCAGATAATTTCGATACAAATCCTGAATTAACCTTCGAGATACTTGACTTTCCTAGTGATAAATATGTTGATGAGCTATATTATAAATCTTTAGAGTTGGATCTTATTTCAATTCATGCTAACTTTCCTAGGACTTACATAGATGTAAATCGAAATCAACATAATATTGACACTAGTATGCTCGAACAAAGTAAAAATTGGTATGGCAGAATTCATCCTGCAGGTGTTGACTCAGGTACTACCTTGTTTTGGTCTAAAACAAAAGAAATATATGATATTTATTCTAAAAAACTTAGCCATGATGAATTAAAACATAGGCTTGCATCATGCTTTGTACCATACCATCAAAAATTGAATTCTGAAATTCATCAAATGTATAAAAATCATGGTTGTGCTTATATTCTTGATTGTCATTCAATGACACAGTTCGATGGAAAAAAACGAGGTCATAAAGAAAGACCTCAAATTGACATTGGAACCAGAAATGGAGAGAGTTGCAGCAAAGAATATGCAGAATGTGTTGCTGATAGCTTCAGTGAACTTGGATATGATGTAAAAATTAATGGGCGATTTGTGGGAGGAGAAATAATTCTTCGTTATGGCTGGCCTGAAATTGACCAGCATATCCTTCAAGTAGAAATTCGAAGAGACTTGTATATGAATGAAGAAAATAGGAAAAAGAGTGATCATTTTGAAAAAATGCAAGATGATTGTGGAAATGCTCTTACTAGTATCAAGGAGTATATAAAAACGAAATCAATCTAAACAAACTATAACGATAACTTATAGTTATAAAGTTTGAATTAATAAGATTGTTAATTTATATGGATACCAC
>CAYNES010000129.1:0-2854 GCA_964396315.1 uncultured Piscirickettsiaceae bacterium
TCCAGTCGGCAGATTACTTTGCATTAATGTGTGTGGGATTACTCTCTATTGCAGCTTTTGCGAGTAAAGGTCAATTCTTAAAGGCAATGATCATGACAGCGCTAGGCTTAGCGCTTGCAACAGTTGGGCAAGATTCTTTGTCTGACATTACGCGTTTTGCATTTGGAAACATTAATTTGATGGATGGTATTAGCTTTGTTCTATTAGTTATGGCAACCTTTGCGATGAGTGAAGCGTTTATGATCATTTTCAAAAAAATGGATATTAATTTCAAATCCTCTGATGTAAGTAAGAGTAGCCTAGGCTCAATTAAATTATCTAAGAAAGAAGTAAAAGAAATGGTTCCAACAATTGGAAGAACTTCTGTGTTGGGTTTTTTTGTTGGCGTTCTTCCAGGTGCAGGAGCAACAATTGCAAGTTTCTTGGCGTGGGGCTTTGAAAGAAGTATTGCCTCTGCAAAAGAAAAACTTAAATTTGGTAAAGGCTCAATAAAGGGTTTAGCGGCACCTGAAACTGCTAATAATGCTGCCTGTACAGGTTCATTTGTACCTCTATTAACTTTAGGCATTCCCGGATCTGGAACTACAGCGGTTATGCTAGGTGCGTTACTGTCATTTGGTGTCCAGCCTGGCCCAAGGCTTTACGTTGAGCAACCAGAACTTTTTTGGGCTGTGATTATCTCTATGTATATCGGAAACGTAGTTTTATTGGTATTAAATTTACCTTTGATACCCTATATAGCAAGAATATTAGCCATACCTAAAAACATTCTTGTTCCACTAGTCTTATTCTTTTCGGTAACTGGAGTCTATTTAATTTCATTTAATTCTTTTGATATTTACTTTATGGCTATAGTTGCATTACTTTCACTAGTTTTGAGGGTGTTAAACTACCCAATGCCACCACTAATACTTGGATTTATTCTTGGTGGAATGCTTGAAAAGAACTTGAGAAGAGCGGTCCTTATTAATGATGGCTCTTTCTCGTTCATTTGGGAAAGACCAATCAGTTTATCTTTATTTATTATTGCTATTCTCATTGTTCTGTTGCAGGTCTATCAAGGATTCAAGAAGGAAAAAGAATAGAAGTTATCTATTGATTAGATGAGCGAATCCTAGTTTAAAATAGCAAACTTATTTCAATATTGAGAATTAATTTATGACACCTGAATCTGTAATAGAGCAATGGGCTCAATGCTTCAATAATGGCGATTTGAATGGAATTACGCGTCTCTATCACTCAGATAGCACTCTATTACCTACCTTTAAGCCAATTTTGATGAGCTCAAGAGATCAAATATCTGGTTATTTTAGTTCAGCGATAGAGGGCAATGTCTCTATTGAAGTTAATGTCAATAAATCGATTAAAACAGAGTTATCTAAAAGCATCTATTTAATGACAGGTAGTTATGTTTTTTGTCTACCCACTAAAGGCGGTGAAAAATATGAGTCTTGGTATAGCTTTGTAATTGATGTATCTAGTAACTCACCAATCAGACATCATCACTCTTCTAGAGTGCCATTTGATTTCGACCTGAGCTAGTTAGCTCATTAACATTAAATCTGCCTTCAAAATCTATTTCATAGTCCTCAGCTGCAAAGTCAGGAGGGCTTTTTCCTAATAAGAAGTGTTCAGCCTGTTGTTTGGCATAACGAAGATTTTTTGGACATTGTGGTGAAGAGCCAATAAACATTACATTGGAGTAATTTTTTCCCGAATGCTTGTCAGCTACCGAGTGAGTTATGTCTGGATGCCACCAGACAGTGTCCCCAGGATACACTTCTGGAATCGATACTAGTGCTTCAAGTAGCTCTTTATGATAGTTTTGTGAGATCAGTAGAGGTCTACCAGGCATTGCATCACACAAGCTATCATCGGCAATATCATCTTGAAGAGCTCTCAAAAGAAGATAACTCATGCTGTCAACAATTGGAATGAGTGATAAAGTTCCATCTGAAGTGCCTTGCTTGGTCAAGGCTGTCCACCCCTGAAACGTTCTAAACATTGAGCAAACTGCGGGTGATTTGTATTCTTTAGTTTGTGTTCTATAGGACGCTTTCCATGGGTTATAGGAATCAATATCTCCATTAAATATAGAGCCATAAACATTTTGGAAGGCGGGATCAGTCCATCGTTCAAAAGAGCCTCCATCAATATGCGGTGACAAGCCAAGTGTTTTGTCACCGGGCTCTCTTCGACGAATCCTGTCGGCATACACGTAGTCTAGACCAGGGTTAAATTCTCTTCCGGTCGGACCATTAATATCCCACATTGAATTTAGAAATTTTTTTGTTATTGCCATTGATTTTGATTGCCTTGCAAGCATTTGAGGTTTTGACCAGTAAAGACCAAAAATCTGGGGTGCACCAGACTTGAGGTCTGAAAAGTACTGATCCATCCCTTCTTTTTCTAGTGCTTTTGTAAAGTAGTCATTGTTAATAATATAATTATTAATTTCTTCATTCCACTCTGTTGCAAGCTCCCTATCAAATACATTGCGAATAATGACGCAACCTCTTTTCTTTAGATTGGTTATTTGATCTTTTGAGACTTTTTCGTTGACAATAGATTGATAATTAATTTCAGGGATGATTGGTAAATCTTTGAGCTTTAAATCCAATATTAAGTCAATATCTCTTTTAATATTTGAATGGGCTTTGGTAAAGCTTTTTTTGACATCAGTTAGGCCTTTAAGGGTGGCTTTAGATTCAATAATTGAATTGCGTATATTTTTATTCATCGATGAGAGTATAAGCATATTTTTTTTGTAAAATATGTTAAGTTTTAAATTTTTGATTTACAACTTCATATCAACGGTTCGATTCAAATTGTCATATTTTGTAACAATTCTATA
>CAYNES010000130.1:0-2775 GCA_964396315.1 uncultured Piscirickettsiaceae bacterium
CCTAATTGGCAAAGTGATTTCGTCAGATTTAATCGACACAGATACAGGCGAAATATTACTAGAAGCAAATACTTTGATATCTGAAGAATCTATCGAAGTTTTAACTGCAACTAAAACCAAAAAAATTAATATCATTTATATTAATGATGCTGAAAATGGTGCATACATTTCAGATACTTTGCGTCTTGATGAACTGCAAACTGAGATTGAAGCGCGCATGTCTATTTATCATGTAATGAGACCAGGTGAACCAGCTACTGAAGATGCGGTAAATTCCCTTTTCTCTAACTTATTCTTTAATAATGATCGATATGATCTCTCTAGAGTGGGTCGTATGAAACTCAATAGGCGCCTTGGTATAGAAAGTGAAACAGGTGAGCATGTATTGACTCATGATGACATCATAAGTGTCATTAAAAAATTAATTGATATTAAAAATGGTCATGATGTTGTTGATGACGTTGATACATTAGCTAATAGACGCGTTAGAGCAATTGGTGAAATGATTGAAAATCAATTCAGAATAGGCCTTATACGTGTAGAAAAGGCGGTTAAAGAAGGCTTAAATCTAGCTGAGACTGACGAATTAACACCTCAAGATTTAATTAATTCAAAGCCCGTCTCTGCAGCAGTGAGAGAGTTTTTTGGCTCATCTCAGCTTTCTCAGTTTATGGATCAAGTCAATCCGTTGTCTGGTATCACTCATAAGAGGAGAATTTCTGCTCTTGGGCCTGGGGGTTTAACGAGAGAGCGTGCAGGTTTTGAGGTGAGAGATGTTCACCCTTCGCACTACGGCAGATTGTGTCCAATTGAAACACCTGAGGGGCCAAATATTGGCTTAATTAATACTTTGGCAGTTTATGCTAAAACGAATGACTATGGTTTTTTAGAGACTCCTTATCAGGTAGTTAAAAATGGCCAGGTTACTCAAGAAGTAGTATACGTTTCAGCAATAGATGAAATTGATCACACTATAGCTCAAGCTAACTCGAAGGTTGACTCTAAAGGCTTCTTGCAAGATGAGTTAGTTTCTGGAAGACACAAAAATGAATTTGTATTGGTTGACAAGTCTGAAGTCACTTTAATTGATATTGATTCAAAGCAGATCTCTTCTGTTGCTGCTTCTTTGATACCTTTTCTTGAGCATGATGATGCAAACCGTGCACTAATGGGTTCAAATATGCAGCGTCAGGCTGTTCCTGTTTTACGTTCAGAAAAGCCGCTCGTTGGAACAGGTATTGAACGAGTTGTTGCTGCAGATTCTAGAGTCTGTGTTGTTGCTGATCATGATGGTGTTGTTGAAACTGTTGACGCATCAAGAATCGTAATTAGAGTTGACTCGAAACAAACAAAAGCTGGAGAGCTAGGTGTTGATATTTATAGTTTAATAAAATATTCACGTTCAAACCAGAATACATGCATTAACCAAAAGCCTTTAGTTCAGCCTGGAGATAAGGTAGCAGCTGGCGATGTTTTGGCAGATGGTCCTTCAACTGATTTAGGTGAACTAGCCCTAGGTCAAAACATGATGATCGCATTTATGCCTTGGAATGGCTATAACTTCGAGGATTCGATTCTAATTTCAGAAAAAGTGGTTCAGGAAGATCGCTACACTTCAATTCATATTGAAGAGCTTACAGCCTATGCGAGAGATACAAAGCTTGGTGCGGAAGAAGTTACAGCAGATATTCCAAATGTAAGTGAGTCAGCATTATCAAAACTTGATGATGTTGGTATCGTATACGTCGGTGCAAGAGTTAAAGGTGGAGATATCTTAGTTGGTAAAGTCACTCCAAAGAGTGAAACGGTGCTTTCACCAGAAGAGAAATTATTGCGTGCTATTTTTGGCGAAAAGGCTAATAATGTCAAAGACACTTCATTGAGAATGGGTGCGTCCAAATCTGGTGTTGTTATTGATGTGCAAATCTTTACAAAAGATCGAGTGGCTAAAGATTCGCGAGCACTAATGATTGATGAAGAACGTTTAGAAAACATTAAAAAAGATATTGATGATGAGTTTGGAATTATTGATGGAGATATCTTTAGAAGAATTCGCCTAAAGCTTTCAGGAAATATCTCTACAAGTAATGTCGGTGATATTAAGAGTGGTGACAAACTATCTGCAAAAGAAATGAAATCTCTTGACAATAACGATATTGCAAAGATTAAAGTTAAGGATGCTGCTATAAATAAAGAAGTAGCTGCCTTGATTAAACAATCTAAAGCAAAACAAGAAGAGTTCGAAGTCTTTTTTGAGCAAGAGAGAGCAAAAATTAAAGAAGGTGCTGAATTGCCTCCTGGTGTTCAGAAAATGGTTAAAGTTTATGTGGCAACACGTAAAACCCTTCAGGTTGGAGATAAAATGGCTGGAAGACATGGAAATAAAGGTGTTATTTCACGGGTTTCTCCAGTTGAAGATATGCCTCATCTGGCTGACGGGACTCCAGTAGACGTTGTTTTGAATCCTCTAGGTGTTCCATCTCGAATGAATGTTGGTCAAGTTCTTGAGGTTCATTTAGGATGGGCTGCAAAAGGTCTTGGACATAAGATTGGAAATCTTATCGATGAACAACGCAAAGATACAATTAAGCAGATTCGATCAATGCTTGATTCTATTTACAACAGTCATGGAAAAGCTGAAGACTTAAAGTCATTTACAGATGATGAAATTATAGAACTAGCTAATAATTTACGTTCTGGCGTTCCTATGGCAACACCAGTATTTGATGGCATTAAAGAGGATGATATTAAATCACTCCTAAAAATGGCTGACTT
>CAYNES010000131.1:0-2716 GCA_964396315.1 uncultured Piscirickettsiaceae bacterium
CCCTTCATTTTTTTCATTGTTTTTTGCATTTTTTCAAACTGCTTTAGGAGCTTATTGACATGCTGAACATCGGTGCCCGATCCAGCGGCAATTCTTTTTTTACGAGAGCCCTTGATTAGGTTGACATGGTTTCGCTCTTTGGGCGTCATTGAATTAATAATAGCGATCATTCTAGAGCTCTCTTTATCTCCAATAACTTGATTTTTAACGCTCTGGGGTATTTGACCCATACCAGGAAGTTTATCCATCAAAGCCCCCATTCCACCCATATCCTGCATTTGAATGAGCTGATCCCTCATATCATCCAGGTCGAATCGACCTTTTGCCATCTTCTGGACATTTTTTTGCGCCTTTTTGTGGTCCACTTTCTTGGAAATTTCATCGACCAGTGAGAGTACATCTCCCATTCCAAGAATTCTTGAAACCAATCTATCAGGATGAAATGGCTCCAATGCGTCAGTCTTTTCACCCACACCCATAAACTTGATTGGCTTTCCAGTAATGTGCCTGACTGATAGCGCAGCACCGCCTCTAGCATCACCATCCGTTTTAGTTAGGATGACACCAGTTAGTGGCAACTTGTCAGAAAATGCTTTTGCGGTATGAGCTGCATCCTGACCTGTCATTGAATCTACAACAAATAGGGTTTCAATTGGCTTAACTTGTTTTTGAAGTGCTTGTATTTCTGACATCATCTGCTCGTCAATAGCTAGTCTTCCTGCTGTATCAACTAAAAGAACATCATGAAATTGCGATTGGGCTTGTTTTTTTGCATCTGCAACAATTTTTTCAGGCTTTTCATCTACAGTTGATGGAAAAAAATCAACTTCAATCTCAGCTGCAAGAACTTTTAATTGCTCTATCGCAGCTGGCCTGTATACGTCAGCACTAACAACAAGGATTTTCTTTTTTTGCTCTTCTTTTAAAAATCGTGCTAACTTTGCAATGGATGTTGTCTTACCAGAGCCTTGAAGTCCGGCAACCATAACGACAGCAGGTGGCTGTGTTGCAAGATTGAGAGACTCATTTTGTCCGCCAATGACTTCTGTTAGCTCTGTCTCAACTAGCTTAATAAAGGCTTGAGATGGATTTAACCCTTCACCCACTTTCAAACCAATGGCTTTGGTTTGGACTCTATCAATGAAATGCTTAATGACGTCCAGCGCAACATCGGCCTCGAGAAGAGATCTTCTCACCTCACGAATGGCCTCTTTAATATTAGCTTCTGATAATTTATTTTTCCCCTGGAGAGCTTTAAAACTGTTAGAGAGTCGATCTGTTAAATTATCAAACATTATGTTCTAGCTGGCTGAAATATATTATTATATAATCTTTTGCATAGCCATTGCTAGAGATGCCATTACTACACACTCTGCCATTCATTACCTACCTCATCGCTGGGCTCTTGCTTACCCGATATTTTGTCCTAGAAACAGTTACGAATCAACATCGAATCATCGTTAATTTGTTACTTTTTGTAGCGTGCTCATCTCATGGCTATATTTTGTTCGAGCTATGGCAACATGAAGGAGTATTTTTTGGATTGACAGTGAGTATTTCATTTGTTGCTTGGGTTGTTGCAACGCTGTTATTTTTAACCTCATTTACTAAACCTATTCACTCTCTTGGAATCATAGTTTATCCCTTGAGTGCAATCGCAGTGATTCTTGCCTTCCTCTATCCAGGCTCTCAAGGTAAGCTTCTATCTATATCAATCGCTGCGCACGTTTTCTTGTCAATTGGAGCGTATGCTCTTCTTTCCTTAGCCGTCGGTCAGTCCTTACTTCTAAGTATCCAAGAGCGTTTTTTACATGAGCACAACTTCAATACGTTTGTGGACAAACTTCCTGCGCTTCAAACTATGGAAGATTTTCTATACCAAACTCTTAAGATGGGATTCTTATTGCTCACGTTATCACTCATCTCAGGCTACTTGTATATTAGTGATTTTTTCACTCAGCAACTCACCTACAAGACTATCCTATCAGTTATGGCTTGGATTGGTTTCGCTGGCATCTTATTTGCACATACAGTTTTTGGAATAAGGGGCAAGTTAATCGTTTTATTAACTCAAATTGCCTTTGCAGTCTTGGTTTTGTCTTACTTTGGAACTAAATTCTTTATAGAAATCTTAGTCATATGAAATCTGAATATAAAACACTAAAAGGTGAATGCTTATGTGGCCAGGTTGCATGGGAGCTTTCAGGCCCTTATGAGTTTTTTGGGATGTGTCAGTGCTCAAGATGTAGAAAGGTAACGGGTGCTGCTTTTGCTACGAATCTTTTTGTCAAGGCTAATCAATTTAAGTGGCTTAAGGGTCAAGATAATACTCGTGAATATGTTTTGGAGCCTCCAAACACTTTTGGCAATGCTTTTTGTAAAAACTGTGGCTCAAGAGCACCAAGATTTTCTTCTGCAAGGGGCTGGATGATGGCCCCATTAGGAAGCACTATGGAGACGCCTGAAATTGAGCCGACGCTCGTTTGCGCCAAAGACCATACAGACTGGTTTAAAAAACTCGAAGAAATGATTTAATCAATATGCAGAACTGCAAGGAATGCCTCTTGTGGAATGTCTACCCTTCCGATGGACCTCATTCTTTTCTTTCCTTTCTTTTGCTTTTCAAGTAGCTTTCGTTTTCTCGTTATGTCTCCGCCATAGCACTTTGCGGTGACATTTTTTCGAAGCGCCTTAACGTTGGTTCGAGAAATAATCT
>CAYNES010000132.1:0-2715 GCA_964396315.1 uncultured Piscirickettsiaceae bacterium
CAATTGTTTAATTAGGTCAGACGTTTTTGTCTGAAAAATAGAGCGCTGATCTGAGCTGGTATTTTCAAATGATTGTAGATACTTGATTGCATCAAGCTCAATCATAACTCTTGCATCCCTAACATTGTTTCTAAGGGGGGAGTAGTCTACTTCAAAATTGAGATGTGAATGACTTTCCATATTTATCTTAAATACAATTTATAGTAATATTTTATTTTATAAGTTATAGTGAAAATAACTGATAATAAATATATTTAAAGTACTTTGTTACAATATTTTTATAATATAATTATATTTATAACTATATTTTTATAAATAATAGGAATTATGACTAATATTGATAGTTTTGATCACAAAATACTTGAACTTTTACAGAGTGATGGACGAATGACAATAACCGACCTATCTAGCCATATTGGTTTGTCTAAAACCCCTTGCTTGAAACGGGTACAAAAGCTTGAGGCATCAGGGTATATCAAAGGTTATCAGGCAATTATTAATCATGACTTAATTGAAAACAATCATATTGCCTTTGTACAAATAAAGCTCAATGACACTAAAACGATGGCTCTTAATGCTTTCAATAAAGCCATCAAAGAAGTCCCCGAGGTAGAACAGTGCCACATGATTGCTTCAAATTTTGATTATTTGTTGAAGGTAAGGACTGAGAATATGGATAGCTATAGAAAAGTTCTAGGAGAGAAAATTTCAGCTTTGCCACACGTTCAAAACAGTTCTACTTTTGTAGTAATGGAGGAAGTAATTACAAGTGCTTAATTAAGTTTAGCTTTTTAAGAAAGTTTAGACTTAATAAGCTGGGAGACAATACCCATATCTGCTTTACCATCCAATTGACCTTTTAATATACCCATTAGCTTACCCATATCCTTCATTGAGTCAGCTCCGGAATCAGAAATAGCTTTAACAACTGCAGCTTCAATTTCTTTCTCACTAAGCTGCTTAGGCATGTAATTATTAATAATTGATAACTCGGCTTCTTCAACCTCAACAAGGTCGGTTCTACCTGCATCTAGAAATTGAGATATCGAGTCTTTGCGCTGCTTGACCATTTTTTGGATCACAGCCATAACCTGTTTGTCATCTAGATCGATGCGATCATCTATCTCTTTTTGTTTGATTGCCCCAAGGATCATGCGAATAGCTTTGAGGGCAGATTTGTCTTGGGCTTTCATAGCCAACTTCATATCATCTGTAATGAGTTGTTTTAGCTTAGACATTTTATTTCGTTTGCTTTAGTTATAAAAGCAAGGTTTAGTACATACGTTTACGATGTATTCTATTTTTTGACATTTCCTTATGAGTTCTCTTGACTGCAGCGGCTTTTTTACGCTTATTAACCCATGTAGGCTTTTCGAAAAATTCTTTTTTTCTAACATCAGTTATAACGCCCGCTCTGTCACATAGACGTCTGAAACGACGAAGTGCAATGTCAAATGGTTCATTCTCTCTTACTTTAATTGCTGGCATATATTATTTTCCTTTAAGATTCTTTTTTTGCAGCTTTAGCTTCTTTTTTTGGTGCCGCAGCTTTAGCTTCTTTCTTTGGTGCTTCTACAACAACTTCTTCTTGACCTTCAAAGTCAACTAACTGAACTAACGCCATTGGCGCTTTGTCACCAGTGCGGAATCCCGCCTTCAAAATACGCACGTAGCCTCCAGGACGATCCTTGTAAAAAGGACCAACTTGAGTAAATAATTTAGCAACCATAGCATCATCTCTCAATTTTGAAAAGATATGGCGACGGTTTGCAACGCTATCAGCCTTCGCTCTTGTGATTAGAGGCTCTATTACACGTCTAAGTTCTTTAGCTTTTGGCAGAGTAGTTTTAATTGTTTCATGCAAAATCAAAGAATTAGCCATATTCTTAAACATAGCTTTTCTGTGTGATGCATTCCTATTAAGTTGTCTTCCTGACTTTCTGTGTCTCATCGTATGTCCTTATTCACTCATTAAGTCAACTGGTGGCCAGTTCTCAATTTCAGTACCTAGCTCTAAGTTCTTCTCAGTTAATACTTCTTTAATTTCATTAAGCGACTTACGCCCTAAGTTAGGGGTTCTTAATAAGTCTTGCTCTGATTTTTGTATTAGATCACCAATGTAATATATTTGCTCTGCTTTAAGACAATTTGCTGAACGAACAGTAAGCTCAAGCTCATCCACTGCAGAGAGGTACATTGGTGGAAAATCATCTGATGTTGGTTGAGGCTCTTCTTCAATAACTGGCTCTAACTCAACAAATGATGACAGCTGGTCTTGAAGAATAGTTGCAGCTCTCTTAACTGCCTCTTCTGCATCTACTGAACCATTAGTCTCAATAACAATATTTAGTCTGTCAAGGTTAACTTTTTGCTCAACTCTAGCTGCTTCTACAGTAAAGCTGACTCTTTTGATAGGTGAAAAGCTAGCATCTAGTTGGATACTACCAATAGTCTCTGAATCAACCGACCTTGCAACAGCAACATCATAGCCAACACCAGTTCCAATACCAAGTGTCATTCTAATTTTGCCACCCTCATTAACAGTAGCAATAACTTTTTCAGGATTGAAAACTGATACATCTGTTCCATTAGCCTCAATATCTGCTACCGTTAGCTCACATGGACCTTCTTTTTCAATGATGACATTAGCGCTATCGCTCGCATTAAGTCCAATTGAAGCCTCTTTAAGATTAAGAAGGATATCCAGTACATCCT
>CAYNES010000133.1:0-2696 GCA_964396315.1 uncultured Piscirickettsiaceae bacterium
GATCAATAAATTGATCAACAATAACAAACATACCTGGCTTGAGGTCTTCTCTTAGGGATCCAACTGCACTAACTGATAAGATTTCAGTTACCCCAGACCTCTTAAGAGCATCAATGTTTGCTCTATAATTTACTTCTGATGGGGGAGTCACATGGCCTCTTCCGTGCCTGGGTAAAAAAACCATTTGTTGTCCATTGAGCTCACCAAACAGAAGCTCATCAGACGGATCACCAAAAGATGAATTTACTTTTTTCCATTGCTTGTTTTTAAGTCCATCAATTTCATAAACTCCGCTACCTCCAATAACTCCAAGAATAGGCTTTAAATTACTCATATTATTCAACAATCTCCATATTAAATAACTCTTTCGTTCCCGCCATCAACTGGAATTTGTGCAGCAGTTGTTTTTGAAAAAAGTTTACCGCACATTTCTGCAGCAAGTTCAGAAACATCCTTGCTAAGAATTTCAACTCTGAGAAGATTATTAGTCTTATATTCGTCAACACTTATGCCATAATGACTGGCCCTTGATTGAAGAACCTTATCAGACCAAATACCTGTATCAAAAACAGCGTTGGGATGAAGCGTATTAAGGCGAATACCATGCTCTCCCCATTCCATAGATAGCACTCTAATAAGTTGATTTAGAGCAGCCTTAGAAGCAGAGTATGCAGCTGCGCCAGGGCCTGGAGCAGGCACATTCTTAGACCCAATTATGACTACCCTGCCTTGACTAAATGAAGCTTTTAAAACTGGAAATAATTCACGAAGTAAGGTTAAGTTTGCGTTGAAGTTAATTGAAAAAACATCGCTCCATTCTTTAGAGTTGATATCTTCAAACTTTTTTCCTTCGGGAAATACACCTGCATTAAGGACAACCATATCTACTCCGCCAAAATATTTGACACCCTTTTTTATCGTTTGCTTTATAGTATTTTCATCTGTTAAATCACAAACCAGTCCTAAAAAATTTTGATGATGACTGATGGTTTTTATAGAATTGGATATATCTAAAGCAATAACTGCGGCACCTCTATTTAGAAAAGATTCTACGCATGCCTTACCAATTCCAGAAGCAGCGCCCGTTATTAGGACAACCTGGCCAGAAAATTCTAAATCAATATTATTTTTTTTGAGCTTTGCTTGCTCTAAATCCCAATATTCCAAATCAAATATATCAGCGGCCGGAAGGGCTTTAAAACCTCCAAGTTTTTCTGCTCTAAGTATACTCTCAATAGTATGCTCATAGATATCAGCGATTATAGATACATCCTTCATACTTTTACCAATACTACAAAGCCCTAGCTCTTTATCTAACAACACTCTTGGAGCAGGATCAAGCATAGTTTTTCTATCTTTTGCATTTGGCTCATTACTCTTAAAATAAGCCAAATATTCATTTTTATATGAATCAATATCTCGCCCTATCATTGGAATTCGCTTAGTACGAATTACATGATCAGGAGTTAGAGGCCCTCTTGTTGCTATACTTTGAATATCCTTGTTGTTAGAAAAACTCAAACCTGATTTGCTATTTGTAATGTGAAAAAGCATAGATTTACCTGCTGCAATTGAGATGTTTTGTCTCAATTTAGCGATTTTAGAAGCTTGAATGCTATGAGTCTCTGGAATTTCAGATATTTTTATATCCCAAGCTTTATGAGTCATAAGATAATCCTCAGCTTTGCTAACAAGCTTAATCATTCGATCATAGGATTCTTTGGCGCTGTTTCCAAATGTAAAAATCCCATGATTCATCAAAATCATTCCTTCAGTATTCTCTGAAGATTGTTCTGAAAAAATTTTAACTACTTCTTTTGCTAAATCAAAACCAGGCATTACATAAGGAATAATCACAACACTCTCACCATAAATCTCTTTAACACGCTCCTCTCCATTTGATGTATTAGTTATTGTGACTACTGCATCAGCATGAGTATGGTCTACAAATTTAAAAGGAAGAGCTGCATGTAAAATTGTTTCAACTGAGGGCGATGGCGCTGATGAATCAGTGAGTTGAGTTTTTAATTCGTTGACCATTTGAGGGTCTGAAAGTGAATCTAGTTTTGATAGATTAAGCATATGGCTCATTCGGACTGGAGAAAGTCCAGCTTCCTCTATAAACTCAAGATCCCATCCGCTTCCTTTAACGTAAAGAATTTCTTCATCTTGATTTACCAGGTTTTTTTCATTGATTTTTACAGAAGTATTACCACCGCCATGAAGAACTAATGAGGAATCTTGACCAAGTAATCTGGATGTATACACACGAAGCGCTAGTGAACTACTATACTTAGCAGCCTCTTTATCTGACCATAAGTTTTTCATCAAATATACTGAACTTCAAGAATTTCATAAAGTATATCACCTTTTGGAGCTTTAACAGTTATCTCATCACCCTCTTCATTTCCAATCAGGGCTCTGGCTATAGGGGAATGGCAAGAAATTTTTCCCTTTTCAATGTCAGCCTCATCTTCACCAACAATTTGATAACTAATTTCACTGTCATCAGACAAATTTAATAAACCAACAGTCGTTCCAAACACACAACGACCATCTTGATTCAATTGTTTTACATCAATGATCTGTAAGCGAGATAATTTTGATTCTATCTCTTGAATTCTTCCCTCGACAAAGCCTTGCTCTTCCTTTGCGGCGTGATATTCAGCATTTTCTTTTAAATCACCGTGTGATCT
>CAYNES010000134.1:0-2685 GCA_964396315.1 uncultured Piscirickettsiaceae bacterium
GATATGAGTAGAATCGTGCGCGGTCAAACTTTAAATCTAAAGAATAAAGAGTTTATTGAGGCTGCTAGGGTGACCGGTGTGAGTGACTTCAAGATCATTATGCGACATATTGTTCCTAATTTATTAGGCATTGTGGCTGTTTATGCAACCTTGTTAGTTCCAGGAATAATACTAGCTGAAAGCTTTATCTCATTCCTTGGGCTAGGAGTTCAAGAGCCATCAACAAGCTGGGGCGCGCTAATTAAAGAGGGTGCCGGAACGATTAGCTATGATACAGAGTGGCAACTACTCTTTCCATTAGCTTTTTTTGTCGTCAGTCTTTTTTGTTTTTACTTTATCGGTGATGGTCTTCGTGATGCGCTTGACCCAAAGGAGAGGTAGGCTTTAATGAGTTTATTAGATGTCAAAAATCTCAAGGTTGAGTTTGAGACTGCAGACGGCATTGTAAATGCTGTTAATAATGTTAATTTTTCCATTGAAGAAGGGAAAATCTTAGCCATTGTAGGTGAATCTGGAAGTGGAAAAAGTCAAACTGTATTTGGAATGACTGGTCTTCTCGATCATAACGGAAGTGCAACAGGCAGTGTTAAGTTTGAAGGGGAAGAGATTCTTAACCTCTCTAATGAGAAATTAAATCAAATCAGAGCTGAAAAAATTGCCATGATTTTTCAAGACCCTATGACAAGCCTTAATCCCTATGTTAGGGTCTCTGAGCAGATGACTGAAGTTTTAGTCCATCATCAAGGTGCTTCAAAATCTGATGCACTAAAAAAATCTATCAGTATGTTAGACGCAGTAAGAATTCCTGATGCTACTAACCGAATTAGGATGTATCCACATGAATTTTCAGGGGGCATGAGGCAGAGAGTGATGATTGCTATGTCTCTATTGTGTCGACCTAAATTGCTTATTGCTGATGAGCCAACTACCGCTCTTGATGTTACGGTTCAAGCGCAAATTATGCAGCTTTTGGCAGATTTGCAAAAAGACTTTGGTATGTCAATTATTTTGATTACTCATGACCTAGGAGTAGTTGCTGGCAATAGTGATGATATGCTTGTAATGTATGGCGGTGAAATCATGGAGATTGGCAAGACTGAGATTATTTATTCGGCTCCAACTCACCCATATACCCAGGGATTAATGAGCGCAGTTCCAAGGCTTGATGATTCAGAGGAAAGGTTGATTACTATTCCAGGTAACCCACCTAATATGATGAAGGCTCCTGAGGGTTGTCCGTTTTCTCCAAGATGTCAGTACTCTATAGATAAATGTAATAGTGACTCACCCATTCTATCAAAAGTTACTAATAGAGATCACTTTAGAGCCTGTCATGTTGCTAAAGAGAAGATATTATGAGTAATCAAACGATTCTTGAAGTTAATAATCTAAAGGTCAATTTTGATGTTACCTCTGAAGGTGATATGCCATGGACTAAGGCAAAGAAGCTTCAAGCTGTGAATGATATTTCATTTTCTTTAGATGCCGGAGAGACTCTTGGAATTGTTGGAGAGTCAGGATGCGGTAAATCAACTCTTGCTAGAGCTATTGTCAAAATGGTACCTGCAGAATCTGGTGAAGTTATTTGGCTAGGCAATGATTTACTTGGCTTGAGTCATTCTGAAACAAGGCCATATCGCAAACAAATTCAAATGATTTTTCAGGACCCTTTGGCTAGCCTCAATCCAAGAATGAATATTGGAGAAATCATAGCAGAGCCGCTGAGAACCCATTATCCAAAAACACCAGAGTCTGATGTCCAAGCCCGAGTGAGCGACGTGATGAATAAAGTTGGACTTTTGGATAACTTGATGAATCGATATCCTCATGAGTTTTCAGGAGGTCAATGCCAAAGGATTGGTATTGCGCGAGCTTTAATTCTTAAGCCAAAGCTTATTATCTGCGATGAACCAGTCTCAGCATTAGATGTCTCTATACAAGCTCAAGTCGTTAATTTATTAATGGATTTGCAGGAGGAAATGGATTTAGCTTTAATTTTTATCGCCCATGATCTGAGTGTGGTGAAGCATATTAGTTCCAAAATTATGGTTCTCTATTTAGGTAATATGGTCGAACTTGCAAAGAGTAATGACATATATAAAAGTCCTAGCCACCCCTATACCCAGGCTCTGATTTCCGCTGTTCCAATTCCAGACCCAAGTGTTGAAAAAAATAAAGATTTAATCCTGATAGAGGGTGATTTGCCGTCACCGATTAACCCGCCTTCAGGCTGCGTATTTAGAACCAGGTGCCCAAAAGCTCAAGACATTTGTGCTCAGCAAAAACCTGATTTTAAAGTGGTTGGATCAGGTCATAGCGTTGCATGCCACTTTAATGATTAAATACCTTAAAAAGCGTATTAAAAATAAATGGCTATTGATTGTAGTGCCTTTCTTATTTTTCCTTATAAAAGGTCTTATCTGGCTTGCTATATTCTATGGTCTTTGGGATTTGATTAAAAGTTAAACTAACTCTGATTTAAGTGCTGAATATTTATTTCTGAATTCCTTCAGTTAGTCTTAACTTTGAGATTTTTTTTGGATTAATGTCTAATTTCTTAATTAGGGGGTGGTGTTCATCGATAACCCTCCAAAAAGGTAAATCATCCTCTTGATCTTCAATTGCTCTTCTTAAAAAAATTCCTGTGGTTAAAGGACATGTATTGTCTGCACCCTCGTTTCTAGC
>CAYNES010000135.1:0-2669 GCA_964396315.1 uncultured Piscirickettsiaceae bacterium
ATCCTGCGGAGGTTAAACTCCGTGCCGGTTCGATTCCGGCCCCGGGCACCATTTTGAACATAATTATTTTCAGTGTTTTATTGCTTTTAATAGAACTCCTTCTTTCTCTTATATTTTTTTTAAGTTAAAAAATAACCATAAATAAAATATGTTAATATGTCTATTGTTGACAATTTTTGTTAGCAATTCTATAACTTAAAAAAAGGGGAGTTAATATGAGTGATTCAGAGTTAATTTACGAACTCGAAGCAGATCCACCGCCTGCCGAGAAATTCTTTGCAGCGCTTCAGCATGTGCTAGCAAGTTTCGTTGGCATTATAACGCCAACGTTAATCATTGGAGGTGCACTTGGACTAGGTGAACATATACCTTATCTTATAAGTATGGCGCTTATGGTTTCAGGGGTGGGAACAATCATTCAAGCAAAAAAACCTATGAATGTGGGTGCTGGAATGATCTGTGTCCAAGGAACAAGTTTTGCTTTTTTAAGCTCTGTCCTTGCTGCTGGGTTTTTAGCCAAAGCTGCAGGTGGAGGTCCTGAAGAAATCTTAGCCATGATAATGGGTGTTTGCTTCTTAGGCGCGTTTATAGAGATTGGTCTGAGTCAAGTATTACCTCAGCTTAAAAAACTTATCACACCCCTTGTGACAGGAACAGTAATTACTATTATTGGTGTAAGTTTAATTAAAGTTGGATTGACTGATTTGGCTGGTGGACAGTGGTTACTGGATAATAAACCAGAGTTTTGGGGATCTTTATCTAATCTTTTCCTAGGTTTCTTGGTGTTAATTTCAATTATCGTGCTTAATCGATCTAACAATCAATGGATCCGATTATCATCCATTGTAATTGGCCTGGTGATTGGCTTTGTAGTGGCCTTGTTTATGGGTAAAGTAAATACGAGCGCTGTATTTGCAGTACAAGAAGTGATTAGTATTCCTATACCTTTCAGATATGGCTTTGATTTTGATATTATTGCCTTCATTCCTATTGCTCTAATATATGTAATTACTGCCATTGAGTCATCAGGCGATATTACTGCAAACTGCATGATCTCAAAACAAGAGGTCAAAGGTGAGGGTTATATTGAGCGTATTAAAAACGGTGTTCTTGGTGATGGCGTAAACTCAGCAATTGCTGCTGTTTTTAATACTTTTCCTAATACAACGTTCAGTCAAAACAATGGTGTAATTCAGCTCACTGGTATTGCTAGTCGTCATGTCGGTGTCTGGATTGGATTAATCCTAATCTTAATGGGATTATTCCCTCATATAGGTTCTATATTGAGAGCTCTTCCTAACCCCGTATTAGGTGGTGCAACAATTGTAATGTTTGGTACTGTTGCTGTTGCAGGAATAAAGATTCTTGCTACAGTGAATATGAATCGACGCAACATGCTGATTCTTGCAGTTTCCTTTGGTATGGGAATCGGAGTGTTGTTAGTTCCTCAATTTGCAGGCGCTTTAGCTGGCAATATTGGTGGCACCTTTGGTAAGCTCTTGGGCAGTATCTTTAGCTCAGCAATTACAACAGGTGGTTTGACTGTTTTAATTTTGAGCGCTATTATGGGTGAGAAACAAGAAAGCTAGCATTTATAAATAATAAAAAAGGGCGATTTTTCGCCCTTTTTTATTATTTCTTTGAGAATAAATGGGTCAATTTATTTCTATATTAATAGGCAATATCTAACAAAAAATATAAAAAAAATTGAATTGAATTTGTTCTAATATTAGAAACATTCAATTTAATCTATATGGTATATTCCGATTTAGTAAAAAAGGGTTTTGTTGAAATAAGCTCACTTTTCCCTTTACAAAAGGCTTTTAATAAAGTAAATTTGTAGTGTGAGTTTGATGTAATTTCAATCCTCAATAACTAAGAATTAGATGGTTAATTTCATCTAAGATTTTTTTTCTTTAAAAAATGTGTATTTATGAGTAATTCAGATCCGTTAGTAAAGTTTGAAAATGTTCAAAAAAGTTATGATGGTGAAATATTAGTTGTCAAAGACTTCAACTTAGATGTTGCCCAGGGTGAATTCGTTACTATGTTAGGTCCTTCAGGATCTGGAAAAACTACATGTCTGATGATGTTGGCAGGATTTGAGCCAACAACAAACGGAACAATCTATCTAAAGAATAAACCAATTAACAATGTCCCTCCTCATAAGCGAGGAATTGGAATGGTATTTCAGAATTACGCACTCTTCCCTCACATGACTGTTGCAGAAAATTTAGCATTTCCATTAGAAGTTCGCAAAATGGGCAAGTCTGAGAGAGAGGCAAAGGTTAATCGAGCTCTTGACATGGTTCAACTTGGGGAATTTGGCAATAGGCGTCCTATGCAGTTATCTGGTGGTCAGCAACAAAGGGTTGCTGTTGCACGCTCTCTGGTCTTTGATCCAGACTTAGTGTTGATGGATGAGCCTTTAGGTGCCCTTGACAAAAATTTGAGGGAACAAATGCAATACGAAATCAAACATCTACATGAAGAATTAGGATTAACGGTTGTGTACGTTACACATGACCAAACGGAAGCGCTCACGATGTCAAACCGTATTGCGGTTTTTGATGATGGCGTTGTTCAGCAGTGTGCTACCCCAGAAGATCTTTATGAAAAGCCAGAGAACGCATTCGTTGCAAACTTTATTGGTGAAAATAATCGCCTTA
>CAYNES010000136.1:0-2656 GCA_964396315.1 uncultured Piscirickettsiaceae bacterium
TTAATTTGCATGCATATTTGGGTGTTGGATGAATATTATAACAGTGTAAAATTAGCAATGATTTAATTGAACTTTAAATAACTAATATTTAAATCAAGCTTTCAAAACAAATTTTCAATTATTTTTATTTAAAAGAGTAATAGATGAAATCAAGATTTGCTCCTTCTCCTACAGGCTTTTTGCATATTGGTGGCGCTAGAACAGCTCTTTTTGCTTGGCTATGGGCAAAAAAAAATAACAGTAACTTTGTTCTTAGAATAGAAGATACTGATAAGGAGCGCTCAACTCAGGCATCAGTCGATGCGATTCTGGAAGGTTTGGATTGGCTAGGCCTTGATTATGACGAAGGTCCTATCTACCAAAGTGATCGATTTGAAAGATACAATGAAGTCATTCAAGAATTAATATCAAATGGACAGGCCTACTATTGCGACTGCTCAAAAGAGCGCTTAGAGTCAATGAGAGAGAGTCAAATTGCAAAAAAAGAAAAACCGAAATATGACGGTTGTTGTCGAGAAAAATCCTTAAAAAGTGGTGTCATTCGGTTTCTTAATCCAGATAAAGGTAGCGTTAGTTTTAAAGATTACGTCAAAGGGGAAGTGAGTATTTCTAATTCAGAGCTAGATGATTTGATTATTTCAAGGTCTGATGGAACGCCAACATACAACCTAACTGTCGTGGTTGATGACCACGACATGAAAATTGAATGTGTTATCAGGGGTGATGATCACATAAATAATACTCCAAAACAAATCAATCTTTATGAGGCTTTAGGTTGGGATGTTCCTAAATTTGCTCATGTTCCAATGATTCTGGGTTCAGATGGCTCACGGTTATCAAAAAGACATGGCGCCCTGAATCTTCTTTCTTATAGGGACGAAGGTTTTTTGCCTGATGCTCTATTAAATTATCTTGTCAGGCTCGGGTGGTCAAATGGAGACCAGGAAATATTCTCAATTGATGAGATGATTAAGCTTTTTGAGCTCGAAAATATTAACAATTCTCCTGCAAGCTTTAACCAAGAAAAGTTGGACTGGATGAATCAAAGCTACATTAAAACAACTTCCTTAAGCAATCTTGTTCAACACTTGAGTTGGCGCCTTGAACAACTAAACATTAATTTAGATGATGGACCTAAAATTAATGAACTCGTTGAATTTCTCAGAGAAAGGTCAAAATCCTTAGTTGATTTGGCTCAAAGCTGCGTTATGTTTTACAAAGACTTTGAAGATTTTGATGAAGCTCAAGCCCATAAAACTTTCAAATCAAACTCAAAAGAAGTTTTGGAAGATTTATTAAATCAACTCAGCGAAATCAAGGATTGGAATTCTAAAGGTATTCATTCCATCATCGAATCAATCTGTGAAGACAGGAGTATTGGTTTTGGTAAGGTTGGTCAGCCTTTCAGGCTAGCACTTAGCGGAGATGGAAAGTCCGGGAGTATAGATAAAAGTGCACAATTTGTTGGAAGGGAGCGAACTTTATCCCGATTAAAAATGGCTATAGGTTGGATAAATAGTCAAAACAATTGACTTAATTTGAATAAATCCAGTGCTTGCAAATTTTTTCCAAATATTTTTATTAGTCTCACCAGTATTTCTTCTCATAATATTAGGAAATATTCTTAGAAGGATTGGGGTGCCTGATCTCTCTTTTTGGGAGGTTAATGATAAGTTGTGTTACTGGGTTTTAATTCCTGCCCTATTATTCCATTTCATCTCTCAGGTCAATCTTTCTTCTGAAATGCTATACATTTATGCTGCAATTGTATTTGCTGGTTTTGTTGTTATGTTCAGCTCTTCAATTATTCTTGGAAAGTTGTTGGGTTACTCTCCTGAAGTTTGGACCTCAATTTTGCAAGGCTCTATGAGGCAGAATGCTTTTATTGCTCTTGCTATAGCTGGAAGTTTCTACGGCGCGGAGGGTTTAAAAATTGCCTCACTATTTATGTTTATTTATGTTCCTACTATTAATATTATTATCATAACAACAATGGTAATGAGTCTGAAAAATGTTCATCAAAAAGACTCAAAAAAAGCCTTATCAAACATATTTATTGAAATCTCAAAAAATCCATTCATTTTGGCAATGATTGCAGGGTTATTGGTTTCATTTTTTCCTTTAGAAAAAATGAGTGTTCTTATTAATACGACTGAACTTTTAGGTTCAGCCGCACTTCCAATAATGCTTTTAACTATTGGTGCCAAGATCAAGGTCAGAGACTTAACATTAAAAATAACCCCTATCTTAATAGCAAATACCCTTAAATTAATCATTCTTCCTATTGTCGTATTTTTTGTGGCTAGTTATTTTAGTTTGAGCCAAACCGAGATAGTTGTTGCGGTTATTTTTGCATCAGTGCCAACTGCTGTCATGTCTTATACATTGGCTCAACAGTTTGGCGCAGATTATCAGCTCATGAGGGCCATTCTGAGTACTCAAGTTGCTTTATCATTTATAACCATACCTCTATTACTTGCTTTTATTGCATAAAGGCAATTGTCATAATTATGAAATATCTTTACAAAAAAACAGAAATATTGAAAAGAAGTGTTATAATTACATTCAGAGTTGTTTCGACTCTGTTTAAACATTCCATTATTTAGTACATGAACGACAAAATTAAAGTAGTCAGTGACGCCTCTTTTGAGGCTGA
>CAYNES010000137.1:0-2576 GCA_964396315.1 uncultured Piscirickettsiaceae bacterium
AAACTGGAGCAACTATTCAGATTGCAGCTTCAAATGTGGCAGCATTTAAAGCTGGCAAAGCATTGAAAGAGGCATGTAACTAATTAAGTTATTTTGTTTCTTTGAAAAAGGCGCTTTTTGCGCCTTTTTTTTACTTAAACGATTCAACCAAAAAATACAAGCAAAATTTATTTTTCTAAATCTCCATAAAAATTTTGTTCACCAATTCCTGTATCAGATAGATCGCTAATTGCTGTCTCAACATCTTGAATCGCATTTTTTAGCTCACTAATAATTAGATCTTTGTTATCAGTAAAAGGTAGCTCTTCAATAAGACGATTTAATTTGCCCCGAGATAACCAGGCTTTGTGACGAGCCCACTCGGGGAAAAGCAGTTGATGAGGATCAACAGTTTTGATATCAGAAAACCTTGATGGGTCTCTTGATTCTAGATCTAATGGAACATATCCATTAACCATTGTTACTCTATCATAAGGCTCCTTCAGCTTAGCTCCTCTGTGAACTACCATATTTCCTTGCAATACAATAATGTAGCCTGGTCCAGGGAAATGCGGACTTATAATTCTGTCTTCTGGAATAGATTGATTATTATCTTTAATTTCCTGAACTTCTTTCTTTGTGCCAAGAAAATACTGGAATTGGCCACCGATCTGTTTGTTCGGATCTGAAACCATCATGACATAATCTAGGCCAATCGTATCAGTATGCCACTTGTCAACTGCTCGACTGAGGTCGTCTGGAGCAAAATTAAAGTGTCCAAGATGAAGAGGCATAGAGTGGGGAGCAACGGGAATTCCATATATTTGAGATAAAAATTCACTCACTTTAGGGCACAAACATAAGTCTCTTAAGAATCTAGATCGATAGACACAGCCACGAAGTAAATATTGAATTCTCTCTCCGCCACTTGATGCAAATTTTCTCAGTGATTGTGCAGATTGCATTAATACTCTAACGCCCTCATCTGATAAAAGTCGTGATGTTCCAGAAACACCAAAATCGGTTGGGCAATTGGCAATCTCATTCTTGGTATACCCTAAGTCATATAAGGACAAAGATTTTTGAGGGAGTTCTAGTTTTAGGTGAATATTTGGGTCATACGATGGCTCATCTTCAATGTAGTGGCAACCCTCGGGAAGTGTATTTGGAAAATTTATTGGAGTATTTAACAATTTATCTTTCATATTTTTATCGATTCAATATATGAGACACATAATACTTAAAGATTTATCCTATTCAATAAATCTAAATAAAAATTTAATTTGATATGCGAAATATTTAATTTTAATTTTTAAAGATTGATATACTTTTTTTTGAATTAACTAATTTATTTAATTTATGACTAAATTTTCCCCTTATTGGTGGGAAGGCCAGCCAAAGTATTCTGAAAGCATTGGGCTACCAAAGAAAACTGATGTTGTAATTGTTGGTGCTGGTTTTACAGGTTTAAGTGCAGCAATTACTTTAGCAAACTCCGGTCTGTCTGTTGTTGTTTTTGACTCGGAAGAAATAGGTTTTGGTGCAAGCACAAGAAACGGCGGGATGATGGGTTCAGGTCATAAAGTTTCACCTCAACAAGCCGAGAAAAAGTATGGTAAAGATGTTGCTGGACAAATTCATAAAGAAGCAAATGCGTCACTAGAATTTACAACTAATCTAATTAAAAAAAATAACATAGATTGTGATCTTCAGATTTGTGGTCGATTAAGGACATCATGGGTGCCTCAAGACCAGTTAAGTATGTCCGAAAATTTAAATAAATTACAGGCAATAGATTATTTCAATTCTAGGATGATTAGTCTTTCTAACATGTCTGAATCTATTAAAACTGACTTATACTTTGGAGGTCAGTACTATGAAGACCATGGCTCAGTCCAACCTAGAAAATTTCACTATGGTCTTCATCAGCTCGCTATCAATGCTGGTGCAAAAGTTTTTGGAAAAATGCCAGTACAAAAAGTGACGAGAGTATCAAGTAGCGAAAATGCTGGCTTTATTGTTTCAGTTCGGAACGAATCTATTAGCTGCAAGAATGTTTTGATAGCTACTAATGGATATACTCGATCGTCTCTTTCAAAGTTTTTATCTAGAAGAATATTGCCAGTACCTAGCTATATTATTACAACAGATGAGATTGGTACTGAAAGAGTTAATTCATTAATACCGGGAGGTCATTGCATCGTCGAAACAAGGAAGCGCTATTGTTATTATCGGCCAACTCCTTGTGGGAAAAGAATCATGATAGGAACTAGGGCAGCTATGCATGCAATCTCAGCAGAAAAAGCACTTCCAATCCTTAAAAAAACGTTAACTGAGATTTTCCCTGAACTAGATGGGGTTAATGTAAGTCATTGCTGGAGCGGTTTTACAGGCTTTAGTTTTAGTATGCTTCCAAACTTAGGGTGTCATAATGGAATATATTCTGCAATGGGTTATTGTGGTAATGGAGTAGCCATGGCCCCTTATTTAGGTCATATGGCCGCCTTAAAGATTATAGAGCCAAATAAAAAAGTAACCGTGTTTGAAGATACATCTTTACAGAGTCGCCCATATTACTTTGGAGACCCTTGGTTTTT
>CAYNES010000138.1:0-2563 GCA_964396315.1 uncultured Piscirickettsiaceae bacterium
TACCGAAGCATCAACACTTAGAGCGCAATTTACTCGCTACCTACCTTTAGGTATTTTTGTATCTCTGGTTGTCATTGTGCAAATGGCTTTAGTCCTTAATGCTGGTCCATTTGACCTAGAGACGGTTGGCTTGCCAGATCAGCACGGACCTTCATATAGTAATATTACTGCAATCGCTCAGCAACTCTATACCGTCTATGTTTATCCATTTGAGTTGGCAGCAATTCTTTTGTTAATTGCCATTATTGCAGCAATTACTTTGGTTCACAGAACTCAATTGAATAGTAAAAAACAGAACATCACTGAACAAATTAATGTTCAAGCTAAAGACAGGATGAGATTTGCCTCAATTAACAAAAAATCAACTAAGGGGTCCAAATGATCGCTCTATCAGACTATTTGATTCTTAGCTCTATCGTCTTTTGTATTGGGCTAGCTGGTATTTTTATAAACAGAACCAACATCATCATGATTTTGATGTGTGTGGAGTTAATTTTGGCAGCTGTTAACACCAACTTTATTGCTTTCTCATTCTATGGGTCTGATCTGGCTGGACAAATTTTTGTATTCTTTATTTTGACAGTAGCTGCTGCAGAGGTAGCCATTGGTCTTGCGATTTTGACTTTGATGTATAGAAATCGAGGCTCAATTGACATTGATGTAACCAACACTTTGAAGGGATAGTAATGCTTAATATCTATTTAACAATTGTTCTAGCCCCTCTTGTTGGCTCAATCATAGTTGGTCTTGCAGGAAACAGACTCGGCAGGCAGCTTTCACACTCCATAACAATTTTGGGGGTTGCTTTATCCACTGTTTTGTCTCTCTATGTCTTTAACCACCATGTTTTGAATGATGGTGATATCTTTAACCAGAATATCTACACTTGGATGCAAATTGGTGGACTCAATATTAGTGTTGGGTTTTTAGTGGACAACCTCACTTCAGTCATGCTAGTTGTTGTCTCCTTCGTCTCCTTAATGGTACATATCTATACGATAGGCTATATGCATGAGGATGAGGGCTACACTATGTTTTTTAGTTACATCTCTTTGTTTACTTTTGCCATGTTCACACTGGTCATCTCAAATAACTTTATGCAGTTATTTTTTGGTTGGGAAGCGGTTGGATTAGTGTCCTATCTCTTGATCGGTTTTTGGCATCACAAAGAGTCAGCAATCGAAGCAAATTTAAAGGCTTTTCTCGTAAACCGAGTTGGAGACTTTGGTTTCCTTCTGGGTATTGCATTCGTACTTATGTTTTTTGGAACGCTTGACTATGCAGAAACGTTTAGTCAAAAAGATCAAATTATTGGTCAGACACTGTTTGGTGGTTTTTCTGCAATCACTGTTATTTGCATTCTTTTGTTTGTTGGCGCAATGGGTAAGTCAGCTCAAGTTCCCCTTCATGTCTGGCTTCCAGGATCCATGGAGGGTCCAACTCCAATATCAGCATTAATACATGCTGCAACTATGGTCACTGCAGGCATATTTATGGTGTCGAGAATGTCGCCATTATTTGAGTTAAGCGATGTTGCGCTGACAGTGGTTATGGTTATTGGTGCTCTAACTGCTTTATTTATGGGCTTGTTAGGCATTGTTCAAAACGACATCAAAAGAGTGGTGGCTTATTCAACCCTTTCTCAGCTCGGCTACATGACAGTTGCTCTGGGTGTGAGCGCATACTCAGTTGCAATATTTCATTTGATGACGCATGCATTTTTCAAGGCTCTGCTCTTCTTAGCTGCAGGTTCAGTTATTGTTGCGCTTCATCATGAGCAGGATATTAGAAAAATGGGTGGACTTAGAAAAAAAATGCCGATCACATACATCACCTCATTGCTTGGCACATTGGCTTTAATTGGCTTCCCAGGCTTTGCAGGGTTTTATTCCAAAGATATGATCATCGAGGCAGTTCATTACTCTGACTTACCATTCGCTGGATGGGCTTATTTTGCAGTTTTAATTGGCGTCTTTGTTACTGCTTTTTATAGCTTAAGACTTCTGTTTTTAGTTTTTCATGGTGAATCCAGAGTTGATAGTCATACGGAAGAGCATCTGCATGAGACCGGCTCATCGATTACAGTTCCGCTCATCCTTCTTGCGATCCCTTCAGTAGTCATCGGATACTTGACAATTGAGCCAATGCTGTTCGGTGGCTGGCTTGATAATTCCATTACTATTGACTCCTCTCACCATGCTCTTGCAGAACTCAAAGATCATTTTTATTCTGCTTTTGCACTCCTCACTCATTCAGTTGTAACAACGCCTTTCTGGATGATGGTTGGAGGAGCAGTTTCGGCATGGGTATTCTGTCTTTATCGAACTGATTGGGCGGACCAGATTCAATCAAGATTCAAAAGAACCAATTATGTGCTCAACTCACTTTATGGTTTTGATAGGCTGAACGATATTGTCTTTGTCAAAGGCTCTGTAAAGCTTGGAAACCTCCTCTGGAAGATTTCAGATATGACCCTTATTGATAAAGTTATTGTTAATGGTAGTGCAAAATTTGCACGCTATTTAGGCGTCTTAATTAGACCAGTTCAAACGGGCTACGTTTA
>CAYNES010000139.1:0-2523 GCA_964396315.1 uncultured Piscirickettsiaceae bacterium
ATCGTGAGGCTTGACCATATAACACCCAAGATATTTGGAGATGTTGTTGTGTCATCAGGCAATATGCCTTATAAACTTTACTTTATCCATTTTGTTATACCTCTGGTATAAAAACTTTTTAATTCATTTGAGTTAAGTTTTGACTTAGTTCAAGTAAGCAGTTTGCTTAGTGATAATAGCAAGTGTGACCCACCTGATCCCATACCGAACTCAGAAGTGAAACCACTTAGCGCCGATGGTAGTGTGGGGTCTCCCCATGTGAGAGTAGGACATTGCTAGGCTTTTATTCAAAATACCCCGTTCTTTTCTAAGGCGGGGTATTTTTTTATCCAGACTTATTCAAGTAAAATCAAGTTTCTTAAATAAAGCTTAATCTTCAATATAATTTATGATGAATAAACTAGAAGTGATTAATATTGCTAAAGGAATTGATGTAGTAGATTCCGGGTACTATAGCAAAGATTTTGCAGCAATATACCTTCTGAGACAGAATAATAAGGTTGCCATTATTGAAACAGGGAGTAATTTTAGTGTTCCTGTTGTTGAAAATGTTCTAATCCAGAAAGGCCTAGGCTTTTCAGATGTGTCTTATATTATTCCAACTCATGTCCATCTTGATCATGCGGGTGGAGCTGGTGAACTGATGAAGCAATGCTTAAATGCAAAATTAGTAGTACACCCAAGGGGCGCACGTCATTTGATTGATCCAAGTAAACTCATAGCAGGTGCTGTGGCTGTTTATGGGGAAGAAAAATTTAAGGAATATTATGGTGAGATTGTTCCAATAGATGCCAATAGAGTCATAGAGGCAGGGGATAACTTTATTTTAGATTTTGATGGAAGAGAGCTCAGATTTATTGACACTCCTGGGCATGCGAGGCATCATTTTTGCATATGGGACAAGGCAACAAAGTCGATGTTTACTGGAGATACATTTGGAATCTCCTATCGTGACCTTGATTGTAAAGGCATCGTATATATTTTACCAAGTACAAGCCCTGTTCAGTTTGATCCAGAGTCGCTCATTGAAAGCATTAATCGAATTATGGAATTTAAACCAGAACGAGTTTGCTTAACTCACTTTTCAGCGATTAAACCAACCCCAAAAGTTGTAAATCAACTAATAGAGAGTATTCACTTTGTAAGTGATTTAGCAATAAAGTATGCAGACAAAAATGATGCAAAATCCATCATTTATAAAAATATGATGGAGTATTTTCTAAAAGGGCTTGATGAGATAGGATTTCGAAATAATGATTTTGCAAAGAAAAGGTTAAGTCTTGACGTTCAAATTAATACTCAAGGCCTAATTTACTGGCATAAAAATACTTAAGGTCGGCCCTTGAATTTAATCCTTTAATGAACAAATAGATATAATGTAAGTCGGCTTTATAAACTTGAATATGAAGAATCTTTTACTTTATCTTAATGGGTATTTTGCGAGAGTTCCCAGTCAACTTATTCCGTATCGCAAAATAGTTCTCATACTAGCCTTGCTATCAACTATTTTTATGGGTTATGGCGCCTCTCGTTTTGTTTTAGATACTTCAGTCGATGTTTGGTTTAGTGAATCCGATCCTGCAGTCGAAGCGCTGGATGAGTTTCGTGATCAGTTTGGAAGTGATGATGGTCTTTTCATTGTTTATGAAGCAAAAGATGGCAATGTCTTTTCAAATAAATCGCTCACTTTAATCTCTGAAATAACAGAGGTGTTGGATAACTATGAACAGATAAGTGATGACGTTTGGCTTGAAAAGTACGGTTTAACTCCAGACGTTGTCGAATCACTGAGCCATATTAAACGAGTCCAATCTTTATCTAATATTCGAATTCAAAAAAATGAAGACGATGTGTTAAGTTCTCCTCGCCTGGTACCTAAAAAAGTTCCAAGCGACATTAATAAGCTAAATGAAATCAGCTCTGAGGCTGATGACCAGCCTAGTTTGTTGCTGTTTATGTTTTCAAAAGATCATCGTTATGGCGCAATTTCCATAAACACTGATTTTGGTGCTATTCCAGTTGTTCAAGAGCAAGGTGAGGACTTCTCTCTTTTTTCTGATGATGATTGGAGTGATGATTTTGATGCCAGCATGGATGATAGTGCTGTTATACAAAAAATTGAATATCAGCCCGATGAGCCAGCACTTTATATGCCATTTATTAAAGCGATAACGGCTATAACTGAGCAGTCAAAAATGACTGAACACTTCAACTTTTATCCCATTGGCAACTCTGCAATGATTGCTTTGGCTTGGGACACAATGATTCAAGCAGCATTTCTATTAGTAGGGATGGTAGTAATCATTAACCTCTTGCTTTGGACTTTGTTTCGCTCTGCTAGTGCTGTTGTACTTCCTCAGCTTGCAATAGGCCTAAGTATATTATTTGTGATTGGCGGACTCAGCTGGCTAAATTTGGCATCAACAACGTTGATTGCTCTAACGGTAATGCTGGTGATTGCGGTAGGCGTAGCAGACTGTGTTCATGTTATGAGCTCCTACTTGTTTTTTAGGCGAGATGGAA
>CAYNES010000140.1:0-2519 GCA_964396315.1 uncultured Piscirickettsiaceae bacterium
CATCGGTAAAAGTACCACCACGATCAATCCAGAATTGCCATTTGTTGTATTTTGTATTTGTTTTTTTGCTCATAGTAAAAGTCGCATTAGGGATTAAAAAAAATCATTAAACTTAACTTAATACTTATTTAAGTTTAGCCATCTCCATTATGTGAGAAGGTCTTGTTTCACAACATCCTCCCAAAATGGTTGCCCCAGCTTCTTTAAAAGTTTTTACAAATTCTGACATTTTTTCTGGAGTTAAATCTTCTCTTACTCCTAAAAATTCATTTGGATTACCTGATTTGCTTTTATTAAAAGTACTTGTATATCCAGCTTTAGGCTTAGTTGTTACAAATCCATTAAGCTTAAAACCAAAAGGGACACCTAGATTTTTTATTTCATCAAGGTTTTGCTCATAATTTTCTGGTGATACACATGAGAGCATTAATCCTAAAAGGTTTTTATGTTCAATTTTATGAATAATGTCTGAAATTTTTTCGCCACTAGGTAATTTAACGCCCTCTGAAATATGAGCACCTATTAAGTAAGGCTTATTAAAAGATTTTATGGCTTCAATAGCTAATTGAATCTCTCTAACACTACTCAAAACATCAAAATAGAAAAAATCAACAAAAGGACTTAATAGTTTAGCCTGTTCATAAAAATTTTCTTGAATCTCACTATCAGACCTTGTGTCTGACTCATAAGTTAAGTATTGAGGGGGTAATCCGCCTGCAACCAAAATATGAGGATTTAAATCCTTAGCTTTTTTTGCAATCTCGCCTGCTTTAGTATTTAAATATTCAAATTTATCTTCAACATTATTGTCTCTTAGCCTTAACCTTCTTGTTGTAAATGTCGCTGTTACAATAATTTCAGCTCCAGCATTTATAAAATCTAAATGTGTATCAAGTAAAAGTTGGTGATACCTCTCTTGCAGCAAAGCATTAGCACTCCATAAAGTTCCATTAGGCTCCATACCTCTTGCTAGCAACTCTTGGCCCATGCCTCCATCAAAAATTCTTGTTTTTTTAAAAAAATCTATATTCATTTTGTTTATTTGATACTAGTATTATTAGTTAAGAATATCTTTATGAATTCGAGACTAAGTATTTTAGTGATTATTTTCTTGAAGCAAAGTCCAAATTTCGTTTGATGTGTGAGGGAGTGAAGAATTGCTCTTAAGAGAAATGAATTTCTGGATATAGTTCTGTTCCTGGACGGTCTCCAGGTTTAAGGCCTTGTTGAGTCATAACTTCGCTATGATCTGGATCCATTCCACACTCTCGAAACTTAATGAAAACATCATCACCAATCCACTTAGAAGTAAATACTCGTAATTCAGTGTCCTCGTCTAATTTTCCAGACCCTCCATGCATAATTCTACTGTTAAATGCTATACAGTCTCCAGGATTCATATCCCAACTAACTACTCCATACTTTTCTGGATCTGCAGCAATATCTGGAAACTCAACATCTGTAATGCCATCAAAATTTGTTTCGTCGACATCTTTTATTTTGTCTGGATTTAGACTTCCAAAATTGAACTGGTAGAAGGTTGAATCAAATCTATGAGAGCCAGGGACAAAAGCTAATGCATTTTCTCGCTTAACTGGAACAAGTGGCATCCAAATTGTACAGGTGTTATAACCATCAACTGACCAGTATGGCTCATCTTGATGCCAAGGTGTTGCAAATTGAGAGCCTGGCGAGCGAACAAACACTGCATCAAAGTAAAAATTAATTTTGCTAGAATTCATTAATTTTCCAGCGATGGTTGCTGCTGGCGAATTAAAAATAAAATTTTGGTATTCAGTAATGTTTTGCCAAGCTTGCGCGTCATAAAACATGGTTCGGCCATTTTCATCTCTATCCCATAGTCTAGAGCGATTTGAAGGCAAATCAATATTCTTATCCAGTCCCTGGCTCAAAGTACTAATCCACTCAGAATCAAACATTTCTTTTAATAAAATAACTCCGTCATGGTCAAACTGCTCAATTTCATTTTGACTGATAGGTCTTATAATTTTGTGATTCATAATTTAAACACTTCAGATTTGATTAAAGTCTAACTTGAATACTTATCGATGTAAATACTTTTTTCTCGCTCATAAAATATTCCAGATTGAACTAAAGTCCAAATTTCGTTTTTTGTGTGAGGGAGGGTTTATTAATAGTTAGCCAAAAGTAATGAGCCTCCCGTTAGTGGATTAAGAGTCTTAATAAATATGATATGAGATATACCTACTATTTTTTTATATCACCTTCTCGAGTATAACTATTACAATTACAAAGTATTAAATACTGAATAAGGAGAGATGTTATGTCAGAAACAAAGATATTCCGTAAAAAAGACCTCGATCTTGAGCCTGTGAACGGTATGAAAACCATCGGTTTAGTCAATGTTTCGTTTTCCGATAAACTGGGAGCCGGGATTGGCGTTTTTGAAGATTGCTCTATACCTTGGCATATAACTTATGATGAGGTCATCTACATACTTGAGGGACAGTTCACGTTACAAGTCGGTGACAAAAAAT
>CAYNES010000141.1:0-2495 GCA_964396315.1 uncultured Piscirickettsiaceae bacterium
CCTGAGAGCTTTGATCAGGGTGAACAATGAGAGTTACTTCATAATGTCTCATCTACATCTCCTTATGGATTAAAAAAGCTTGCCAGCATCTGCCGGTCAAGCAAGGAAGTGAGTATTTTATACTAGTTATTCTTCATTTATCAATTAATTACTGTTCTTATCGCATTATGTTGCACATTGATATAAACTTGATTTAATGAAAACTAAACTTGAAGTCTGTATAGACAGCTGTTTTGGAATTGAGGCTTGCGTTAAGGGTGGAGTAGACCGAATTGAACTCTGCAGCTCATTAAAATATGGGGGATTAACTCCGTCGTATGACGTTTTAAAACTTGCCTCAGAGTGTGGCATTCCAGCCAGATCAATGATTCGACCTAAAAAAGGTGGCTTTGTTTATTCTTCTGACGACTTAAAACAAATGCAAAGTGATATTGATCTGGTTCGCTCTTTCAATATTGAAGGTGTTGTCTTTGGAGCGACATTGCCAAGTGGAGGTCTTGATCAAGATTTTTTAGGAAAATTGATTTCTCATTCATTAGGTCTAAATAAAACCCTTCATCGAGTAGTAGACACAATACATCAAACCATTGAATCAGTTGGAATAGGTATTGAGCTTGGGTTTGACACTATCCTGTCATCAGGAGGCAAAAAGACAGCGTTGGAGGGACTATCAGTTTTGTCTGAAATGCAAATGCAAGCGTCTGGAAAAATCAAAATTATGCCAGGATCAGGAGTCAACTCGCGAAGTGCTAAAAAAATCCTCAATCACTGTCATTTTGATTGGATACATTCATCTTGCTCTATTCAAAAAAATGGTCATAGATTGACTGATGTGCAATCGATAATGAATCTTAAAAATGCGATTATTTAGCAAAAGGTCAATCAAGAGCGGAGTGATTCTTTTATTACTCATTTTGACTATTTATATTTTTCATTTAAATAATCTAGTCAAGAATGAATTTTCGAACCCTTTGGGATCTTCAAAAAATGTCACTCAGATTGAATATACGATTGATGATTATCCGAAAGACCTAATAAATATGCTACTGCTGGTTGAGGACCAATCTTTTTACAATCATCATGGAGTCGACTTTAAGGAGATTGTTAGGGTTATATATGGATACTTATTTGAGGGTAAAGCTCTCAGGGGTGCTAGTACCATTTCTCAGCAACTGATTAAAAATTCTCTTTTATCCAGAGAAAAATCCATATCCAGAAAAATAGAGGAGGCTCTGATGGCACTTCTTCTAGAGGCATCATATGACAAAAATTTAATTCTTGAGAGATATATGAATACGGTATATTTAGCTCAAAAAGGTGATTTGGCTTTCCATGGTTTTGCAAGCGGAAGTCTGTTTTACTTTGATAAAAATGTTGAAGATTTGAGTTTAGAGGAAATGGCAGTACTTGTTGCATTATTAAAAGGACCCACTTACTACAATCCAAATAACTTTCCAGAGAGACTCAGTAAGCGCGTCAAGTTGATTTTGTCCATGCATAATAAATACAAGAGAATAATAAATTGAATATATTGGCAATCGATACTTGCACAGAAATAGCATCTGTCACTTTAGATAAGTCTGGGGAAAGATGTAGCAGAGAGTTGTCTGGTATTGAGAAAACTTCAGGCCATGTTCTTGAGCTATGTGATGATGTTTTTAAAGAGTCTCAAACACAACTTCAAGATGTTGATTTAATTTCCTATACGCGTGGACCAGGAGCATTTACTGGAGTCAGGATGTGTATTGGAGTTGTCCAAGGATTGTCTTTGTCAATGCAGATTCCTACAATGGGTTTTACAACATTAGAGTTAGTTGGATGTAGAGCATTACAACTTACAGGATCAAAAAAAATAGCTATTGCATTAGATGCTAGAATGGGTGAAGTTTATTGGGCAACTTATGTCGACGGATTGATAAGCAATATGAAAATATGTAGTCCTCAAGAGGTCAATGTTTTAGATTCAAGTTTTGTTGGGGTTGGAAGTGGATGGAAAACTTACAGTGAAAAATTAAAATTAGCCTCAAATATTAATGAAATTGATCTATCGGTCAATCCAGAATCATCAGCTTTAATAGATTTATCTCTTGAGGCAATTAATAATGGTGTAAAGGGAACTACAGACCTCCCACAGCCTGTCTATTTACGAAACAATGTGGCCGAAAAATCATTAAAATAAGACCTTTTTTATAACTGCATAAATTTATGTGGAAATGGATTCAAAGGCAAGCCTCTCCAAAAGCTTTTTATCAGACATGCAATAGGCTGATTCCTTGGTTTTTTTGGCCATTTATAAGTTTATTGATAGTAGGCTTGTACTGGTCTCTTGTAGTTTCACCTGCCGATTACCAACAAGGAGATGGCTACAGAATAATTTTTATTCATGTTCCTAGTGCCATACTATCTATGATGGTCTATGCAGTCATGGCAATTGCTGGAGGCATTGGACTCATTTGGCAGATCAAAATGGCTGAGGTTGTTGCTAAAGTTTCAGC
>CAYNES010000142.1:0-2418 GCA_964396315.1 uncultured Piscirickettsiaceae bacterium
GTAGGTTTCCAGAAACAACCACAGATCCAGCAGGAATTCGACCATAACTAACTTCTCCAGTCATTCTATTAAAAATTTTCGTTGATTGGCCAATATAAACGCCCATTGATATAACAGCCCCTTCTTCAACAATCACTCCTTCAACGACTTCAGACCTTGCGCCAATGAAACAATCATCTTCAATTATCGTTGGACTGGCTTGTAATGGTTCTAAAACACCTCCAATACCAACTCCTCCTGATAAATGAACATTTTTACCAATTTGAGCACATGATCCGACCGTTGCCCATGTATCAACCATTGTTCCTGAGTCTACGTAAGCCCCTATATTGACATAAGAAGGCATTAAAACAGTGTTGGGAGCAATATATGAGCCTCTTCTTGCGGTTGCTGGTGGAACTACCCTAACACCAGAAGCTTGGAACTCCTTTTCAGTTGTATCGGCAAATTTAGAGGGAACTTTGTCAAAGTACTGAGTAAAGCCAGCAGGCATAGGTACGTTATCAGCCAACCTAAATGAAAGAAGTACGGCTTTCTTAAGCCATTCATTAACTTGCCAATCACCCACCCCTTTTTGTTCTGCAACTCTAGCCTTTCCAGAGTCCAGCAGATGTATTGCTTCATTGACAGCATCTTTAACTTCAGGGCTAGCAGTATCTGGAGTTAAATGATTTCTGTCCTCAAAAGCTGATTCAATAATATCTTTCATATTTATAACGTTAAAAAAAAGGTGGCAATTATATCATTTACAAGAGTTTTGATATTATTTAATGTTCATGATGATGGTTGTGATGATGTTCGTAAGTAGCCATTAACTCATTAATTTGATCTGCAAAAAGGTCATTAAATTTTTCATCTTTTAAGATTGACTCAGGAAGGCCCTCACAGCAGATATGATGATATAGACATAAAACTTGAGTTGATTCCTTCATGACTCTATGTAGATCATGAGATACCATTAAAACCGCACAATTCTGGTGTTGATGAATATCTTGAATTAGTTTATACAGTTGCATTTGACCATCAACATCCAGATTTTGAGCAGGCTCATCTAGTATTAATACATTGGGTTTATTGAGCAAAGCTCTAGTTAGCAAAACTTTCTGCAATTCACCACCAGAAAGGTTTTTTAGTGGCGATTGCAACAATTCATTGATACCTGTCAAATCAAAAGTCTGCTGCATAAAAACTGAATCCAGTTTCTGGTTCAAAGTAAGAAAGTCTTTAACAGATATGGGTATATATGGATTTGCTGTAAAGAATTGAGGTGTGTAACCAAGTCTGATATCACCATCATAGGTTATATCTCCAGAGTCTTGTTTAATGACACCTAATAAAATTTTAATTAACGAGCTTTTTCCTGCTCCATTGGGACCAATGAGAGTAATAAATTCACCATGGTGTAGTTTAAAACTGACATCATCAAGGATATTTTTACCGTTGTGGGTGAGACTTATATTTTTGAGAGTTATGAGGGCATCTTGCATCCGTATATTTTATCTAACAATTTTTACTTTCAAGCCTAAAATAAAGACTAAGGAATAATAAACTCAAAATTCAGTTTCAAAGAATTAAAGCTAGTTTAGATGTAAAATTTAAGTATGAATCAACCTCTCATTTTAGTTGACGGAACAGCATTTTTATTCCGTTCATACTTTTCAACTATTTCTCAAAATCTTACTAACGATAGTGGTTTTCCTACAGGCGCCATGTTTGGAGTTGTGAATGCAATCAAGCACTTACAAAGAAAATATAAAGGCGCAAAACTAATTATGGTTTTTGATGCAAAAGGCACAAACTTTCGCCATGAAATCTTTCCTGAATATAAGGCAAACAGAAGTCCTGCTCATGATGACTTAATTGTTCAGATTGAGCCCTTATATAAAATTGTAAGAGCGATGGGTTTTCACTTCTTATGTGAAGAGGGCGTTGAGGCAGACGATGTGATTGCCACCTTATCAAGATTTGCAAACGAAAAAGGTATTGAAACTATCATAGCTAGTGGTGATAAAGATCTTTTTCAGCTAGTTGGTGACAATATAAAGCAATTGGATATGAAGGGAAAGCTATTTTCTGAGGATGAAGTTAAGGAAAAAATGGGGGTAAAGCCGAATCAAATTCTTGATTTATTGGCCTTAACTGGAGATTCTTCTGACAATATTCCCGGTGTTCCAAGTGTGGGCCCAAAGACTGCTGCTAAATGGCTTGAACTCTATAACGATATAGATGGTGTCAAAGCTAATGCGGAAAAAATTGGTGGTAAGGTTGGTGAAAAGCTCCGAGAATCTTTTGATATGTTAGATCTTTCTTATCAATTAGTGAAACTTAAATTTGATGTGGAATTGCCTTTTAATATTCTTGAAGATGAGCCTGGAGAAAATACTGAAGAATTGATAGCGCTCTATAAAGAGTATGGTT
>CAYNES010000143.1:0-2402 GCA_964396315.1 uncultured Piscirickettsiaceae bacterium
TAGTTGGAATAGATTGTGGGTCAGGCCTAAACGCCGTTGCCGATGAAAAATTATTGGATTTACCATAAATCCTAACATGAATATCTGTTGGATTCCAGCCATTTGCTGAAGTTGTATCATCTGGACAAGCTGAAGAAACACATACTAAGTCGTCAACTGCTCTCATTAAAACGTAATCTCCAGGCCTAGACCAAGAGACATCAGAAGTTAGAGAATGGCACTCTTCAATTGCTGTGTTAAAAAAGAGGTTTACTGCTGGCCAATTTCTTCTGGGCTTGACTCCATACTCAGCAAGTGAAGAATTGAAATTATCTGTACAACTGATATGTCCTGGAAAACCTCGATCTTCGTAATACTTGGCGTTACAAGCTAAACCAAAAGTATCATGGCGACATACAGTATCTTGAATCACCTCAACAAGAGGAATCGAGTTTTGGTTATAAAACTTATCATGAGTTCCAGGCGCAGGATAGCTTGATAACATTTGAGACCGAGTCACGGTTGGGTCTAAACATAGCTCTATATTATTGTTTAAATCTGCAACTAAAAAAGCTTGAAAATCTGAGCATTGTTGTCCTTCAACATCAATAATTTGGATATATTGGCCTGCCTTTACTTTGTATGCAACTGCGCTGGAATCTTTAACTCGTATCTCTTTAGCTGGCTTAGCTAGAGGCTCAGGCAAACGATCAGAGGGGTTTGTTGGATTTTTTCGAAGAACATTGATTAAAATTTCTGTTGGTGAATTCTGCTGATCGACAAGCATTGGACCACCCTCAGCATCAAACACACACAATAGGTCATTATTAATATCAAATGATTGTCTAGTATTTGATGGACTTGAGTCTGCAAATAGCTCCGCAGTATCTAGATCTTTTGGTTTAATCTTATTACTATCAAGAATTGCTTTAAGCATTTCTGAGCAATCGCCTGTGGCAATTTTGCTTGAATGGTTATTGGGTTTCGTACTCCAATTTAAAGAGGATAGGGCTGAGGATTTTTTAGAATCGAATGCAAGAAGGCTGCACTTTTGATCACCCTCAACATCAACTATTTCGACTGAATCGCCCTTTTTTAAATCAATCGAAATTGCTTCACCACCATGTATTTGGTAGGTTTCACGATCTCCATCATATTTAATATTCGAAACTCTCATTAATTAAAAAACCCTTTTCAATAATGTTTGAGTATACATAGAATTATTTATTGATTATTTTGAATATAATCATTTTTTAAGAATAATCTCCATACTCAAAAGAATATTCAATTCTAGTTTATTCAGCACCTCAGGGGGTGAGGTGCCGAAAAACTAAGGAGAAAATTTATAGAGAATAAATCTCTTAAACTCTCCCCTTTTAATCCACTTACGGTAATTAGAATTTACGGTAAGCGTTATTAAGATCAACCATTGGATGGTTTTCAGACATTTGGAACTTAATTAAAAGTTCACGCGCAATCATGTCTCGCTCTTGCTGATTGTCAGGCAATTCAATGGAGTCAGGAATCGTTACCCAGCCATTGATGTTTCTATCAAAAACAGCGGCTTGATCACCTTCATACCCCATATGAATATCCTCTAACCAGTTGAGGTCTTTCCATCCCATTTTGTCTATATACTCCTGTAAGAAAGGGGTAATAAACTTAAGATCAGGAACCAGGTTTACATCGTATCGATAACCGATATGCTGACCGATATCTTTTTCGCGATCAGTACCTAAACCTTCAGCTCCAACAACAAATTCTTCTTCTTTGTTACTCATAATTTCTCCTTTCCTTAAAAGCGTGTCAAATCTGGACGACCAACTGTATGCTGAGAACCTGCAATAGGTACTTGTGCACATGCTGATGCTTCCATAGTCAAAGCAGCTAAATCTTCTGGCTCTAAAGAGTGAATATTAGTCTTACCACATGCACGTGCCATCATTTGACACTCAATCGCTAATGTATGTAAGAAGTTGTATACTCTTTCAGAGGCTGCATCTGGGTCTAGTCTCTGTCTAAGAACTGGATCTTGTGTTGCAACACCGACTGGGCAGCGTCCTGTGTGACAGTGGTAACACTCACCCGCGTTGACACCCATTTCTTTAGGATAGTCAGACTCTGGAATGTCTCTATTACAGTTAAGAGCCATAAGCGCGGCATGTCCAATTGCAACAGCATCAGCACCAAGCGCTACCGCTTTTGCAACGTCACCACCATTTCGAATACCGCCAGCATAAACCAGTGAAATTCTTCCTGTCATGCCAACATCATCGATCGCTCTTCTGGCTTGACGAATCGCTGCGATTCCTGGAACGCCCGTTTCTTCAGTAGCTATATGAGGTCCAGCAGCAGTTCCGCCTTCCATTCCATCAATATAAAAACTATCACAACCTGTTTTCTCAGACATACGAACATCATCC
>CAYNES010000144.1:0-2385 GCA_964396315.1 uncultured Piscirickettsiaceae bacterium
CTTCAAACTTTTTTGGAGCAGTATTTTCAAGACTAGGAACGCCAACCATGATCACTGAGGCATTGATGTTGCTCGATCTTCCGCCAACAGCGATCTTGCTTATAGTTATGGCACTAATTTTCTTATTAGCTTGGCCATTAGAATGGGTTCCAATTGTGCTTATTATAATTCCAATTGTCCTGCCTCTCATTGAGCAGTTAGGATTTAATCTGACGTGGTTTGGTATTCTTGTTGCTGTTAACCTTCAGACTGCATGGCTGTCTCCTCCTGTTGCACTATCGGCCTACTTTCTCAAGGGAGTGGTTCCAGAGTGGGACTTGTCTGATATCTATAAAGGCATGATGCAGTTTATGGTGATACAAGTCATAGGACTAGCATTGATTATTATCTTCCCTCAAATTGTACTCTGGCTTCCTACATATTTGTATGGCTAATTAGTTAAGAGTCATTATCTGAAAAAAAGGGCACATGTGTGCCTTTTTTAATATTGTCGTTAATTAGAATTATCTATTTGATAAATCTTTCTCTAAGTGAGTTAATATAAGTTTAAATTCTAGATAGATTCACCAAAGGTGCTATTTTGAGAATGAATATAGTCTATATCACTAGTATGAACATACGAAGTTCTTAGTTCGATAGTGACATTGTTATAGGTTTGACCTACTCTATTGATCTTTAAGATTGGTGCATTGGATGGAATATTTAAGAGCTTAGATATTTTTTCATCAGCAGAAATTGCCTTAAGTTTTTCAGAGCAATTAGTAATAAAGATGTTAAATTTATTCTGATAAAGGTTGTAAACTGTATTCGTTCGACCTTTAAAAATTTCTTCAGTCATGCCAGGAAATTTGTCTTGAGGAATGATGATTTTATCAACAATATAAAACTTTTTATTAAGCCCAAGCTTATTATAAATTTGAAAAACTGGACTTCCAGTATTAATCCCAAATTCTGCAGCCTGAGACTTTGTTGCTTTCTTTGAATCAAAAGAAATAAATTCAACATTAGGACTTTGTTTCTCATTGCTTCCATTGAGTGCAAAATGAAAATACTCAAAAAGAAAACTGCTATTATCATGCTGAAATACAAAAGTACCTAACCCTTGTTTTCTAATTAGAAAACCCTCTTTTTCAAGCATTCCAACTGCTTTTCGAATTGTTCCAATTGAAACATTGAAAAGCTCTACCAGTGTTTTCTCGTTAGGTATAAGTTGTCCAGGCCTAAGCTCATCCCGATAAAGGCAATTAAATAACTCATTTCTAATCTGAAGCCAGAGTGGAGTTTTACTATCCCTGTCAATTTCAAATTTCAGATCAGTAATGCTCATAATTTAAAGATTTTGTTATTAAAAAGAAGGTTTTAAAATCACTTTGGCCGAGGCCATTTTACCATTATGTAAACTTTGAAAAGCTAAATTAGTTTCCGATAAGGGCACCTCTTTAATCCATGAAAGATCACCAAAATCACCATTTTCAATTGACTTCAGTGCAGACCTGAAATCTTCCATATTATAGGTGTAGCATCCAATCAGTTTAATTTCCTGAAGTGTAATTTTACGAATATCTATATTACTACTCCAGCTAAGAAGCCCTACATTGACAACAGTGCCACCGGCTCTCACTGACGAAATAGATAAGGCGTTAGTTTTCTCACTGCCTACACAATCAATAACAACATCATAACTGTCTTCACTAACAGACTGATTGATGGGGTTTACCGGGGTAACACCGACATGCTCTTTAACACATTGATGTCGAGCTTTATTTGTTTCTAAAACAGTCATCTTGACGCCTTGGGACTTAAGCAGAAGCGCTGTAAGTAGCCCTATTGCTCCCGCCCCAATAACCAATACATTACACTCAATGATTGGTTTGAACGAACCCTCTTTCGCTAAGTTGACAGCATGAACAACTGTTGCCGCAGGTTCTGTCATTGCAACATGATTCGAGTTCATAGAGTTGGGCGCATGAACGAGGCATTGGCTTGGTATTGCCATGTATTGGGCAAAAGCGCCTTGCCGACTCATACCAATCATATCTCTATCGCTGCATAGGTTGTCTCTGCCTTGCAGACAGTATTCACATTTTCCACAGGTGATCAGTGGATTACCAGTGACTTTTTGCCCTTTATGGGTGCCTTCAACAATTTCACCACAAAACTCATGGCCAAGAATGAGTCCTGGATTTCTTCGGGGATCTTTACCATGAAAAGCATGCATATCAGATCCACAAATACCAACTGATTCAATTTTCAATAAGACGTCATCATCTCGATCCAGTTGAGTTGACTTATATTCAGGGAAAAAAGTCATTTCATTTGGTGCGGTATAAACCACTGCTTCCATTTTTTCAATCATGCTGCTGAAAATCCTCCATCTAAAAATAT
>CAYNES010000145.1:0-2367 GCA_964396315.1 uncultured Piscirickettsiaceae bacterium
TTGTAAATCAGTTTGGTTTGTATTTGATCATTCATCATCAATCTAACATTTTAATTATTGACTAGCAAGGTTTATATAAAATCTTCTTAAAACTATCTAAATTACTTGAATTTTAAAAATCACCTTGATCAAAATTTGTCATATTGTTAATGTATGAGGCGTCCATTTGTTCATCACTGACACCTTGAAACCTGTCCTCAAAGGCTAAATCTTCAAACCTTGAGTATTGTCCAACAAAGGCAAGCTTGATATTGCCGGTCGGGCCATTTCTATGCTTAGCTATTCTGAGGTCAGCCTTTCCAACCTCTTCTGGATTAGTATAAGCGTCATCATGATAAACTTCGTCTCTGTAGATGAAGCCAATAATGTCAGCATCCTGCTCAATCGATCCAGACTCTCTTAAATCGGCCATCTGTGGTATCCTGCCCTTTCCAGTTTTTGCTCTGGATTCAACTCCACGATTTAGCTGAGAGAGAGCAATAACAGGTACATTGATTTCTTTTGCAAGTGACTTCAAGGAACGAGATATTTCTGAGATCTCCTGAACACGATTTTCTGACTTGCCGTGAACTGTCATGAGTTGAAGATAGTCCACCATGACAAGACCTAAGTCTGGGTATCTTCTCTTAAGTCTTCTGCATTTAGCTCTAATTTCTGTTGGAGTTATAGAGGGCGTTTCGTCAATCAAAATTGTGTTTTCTTCAAAAGCTCTTACCGCATGATTAAAACTATTCCAATCAATCTCAGACATGTCACCGTCACGCAACTTGCTAGAATCTATCCTTCCAAAAGATGAGATCATTCTGATTACCAACTGTTCTGTAGGCATCTCTAAACTAAATACAGCTACAGGTGTTGAGTTATGAATTGCTATGTGCTCTACAATATTCATCGAAAGCGCAGTTTTACCCATACTTGGCCTTCCGGCAATAATAATTAAGTCACCATTTTGGAGACCTGAAGTGAGCTTATCGAATTCTGAAAAGCCAGTTTCTGCACCTTTATAACCCTTTAATTCTTGCATTTCATGAACACGATTCACGACATCTTTAATGATGTCTTTGACGTTCGTGATCTCTTGTTTATTGCGACTAACCTGCTCAGCTATCTCGAATATTTTTCTCTCTGATAAATCGAGCAAATCATTAACCTCAATATCTTTAGGATTGAAGGCAGTATCAGCTAATTCTTTTCCAATTTTTGTCAGCTGCCTGTATATTGAAAGCTCGCGAACATGTTTTGCATAGGCCTCGATATTTGAAACGCTTGGCGTGTTCTCGGCTATCTGAGCAAGGTATGCAAAACCTCCGATAGATTCTTCATCATGAGACTTAATGACCTGCTCTTTTACTGTAAGAATATCGGCAGGCTTATCATGCTCTAGAAGAGTAACTATTGCATCATAAATGATACGATGTGAACTTTGATAAAAGTCTTCAGATCCAAGAATATTAACTACACTATCCCATGAATCATTATGCAGCAATAAACCACCAAGAACAGACTGCTCTGAGTCTACTGAGTTAGGCGGAATTTTTGCGTTATCAATATCCATTAGTAATGAATTAGAAAAATAAAAAGCCCTCGATGAGGGCTTTTTATTTTAACTCAGTTAGCTGAATTGAATTGACTTATTCTGACTCAGTAGCAGCAATAACGATAATCTTTACTGGGACAACAACCTCTGCATAAAGAGAAACAGTAATTTCATACTCACCAGTATTTCTAATAGCCTCTGGCATGTTGATATCTCTCTTTTCAACTTCGAAACCTTGCTCAAGAAGATTTTCAGCAATGTCAGCTGGGCTGACAGAGCCATATAGCTTCCCTTCTTCTCCCGCGTTTGCAGAAATTGTGCAAACAACATCTTTCATCGCTGTCTCTTTTGTCTGCGCATCCGATAAAGCAGTTGCTTCTTTAGCTTCAAGTTCAGCTCGAAGTGTTTCAAAGACCGCCATGTTTGCTTTGTTTGCAGGCTTGGCTTTACCTTGAGGTATTAGATAATTTCGAGCATATCCAGATTTGACGTTTGCAATATCACCAAGGTTACCTAGTTTTTCATTTTTTTCTAACAAAATTACTTTCATAAGGCCTCCTATTTTTTGTGTTTATCGGTGTATGGAATCAATGCCAAGAATCTGGCTCTTTTGATGGCAGTGGTCAGTTGTCTTTGAAACTTCGCAGAAGTTCCAGTGATTCTTGAAGGTGTAATTTTTCCACTCTCATCAATATTCTTTAGAAGAGTATCAACATCCTTGTAATCAATCTCTTTAACGCCAGCTTTAGTGAAGCGACAAAAGCGGTTTATAGGAATTTGGAACTTGCGTCTTTTAGTTACTTGTTTTTTAGCCATTATTTTCTCCTATT
>CAYNES010000146.1:0-2339 GCA_964396315.1 uncultured Piscirickettsiaceae bacterium
AAGCGACCTTTAAGTCAAATTCACCTGTCAATAATATTTCAATGCAGTATGTTGATCATTCTGGAAAACCCTCTGATACTTATCCCCATAATCCTAATGGCTCTCATAATTCAGCTGCAGCGATTTGTGATGAGACTGGGAGAATTACTATCATGATGCCCCATCCTGAGAGGGTTTTTAGAGTCATTCAGAACTCTTGGCACCCAGGTGATTGGGAAGAGCGCTCACCCTGGATGAGGATGTTTGAAAATGCAAGAGAATGGATTAAGTAATTTAAAATTTTATATGACACCAAGCAAGATAATTAGAAGCAAGCGTAAAACACTTAGTTTATCCATTAACGAAGATGCAGAGCTAGTTGTTCGTGCACCTAAAAGACTCTCTATCGAAAAGATTCAAGATTTTATTGACAAAAAAGAAAACTGGATTCAAAGTAAAAAAAGATTAATAGAAGATCAATTAAAGGATGCATCCAGTAATCAAAATAAGCTTCTATATTTAGGCTCACTTTTTCCAATCAGTATAAAAGAAAATGAACCAGAATCATTAGTCTTTAATGGTGAAGAATTTATTACTAATTCTCTTGACCCAAAAACTATCTCATTATCTGTAAGAAAATGGTACAAAAATAAATTTAGAGAGATAGCACTTCCTAGAGTTGTGTATTTTTCTGATCAACACAATTTGACAGTCAATCAAGTCAGAATTAAGAACCAAAAAACAATGTGGGGCTCATGCTCTTCAAAAAATAATATAAACCTGAATTACCTTTTAATTATGGCTCCAATGGATGTCATTGATTACGTCATTGTCCATGAATTAGTTCACACAATTCATAGAAATCACTCTGTTAATTTCTGGAACTCAGTAGAATCAATCATGCCTGACTTCATGAAGCATAGGCAATGGCTTAAAGTAAATGGTTATAAATTGAGAAGAGTGTAGTTATTTAGCCATTAAACTTTTCAACAGCTTCTTGCATAGCATCCTTTAAAGTATCTTGCTCTGCCATTTCAATGATAATGTCTCCTCCACCAACAAGTTCTGAATTGAAATATATCTGTGGAAAGGTTGGCCAATCTGCAAAGTCAGGGAGACTCTGAAACACTTCCTGATCTTCAAAAACATTTACATAGGCAAACTCAACTCCAGTTGAAGCAAGCGTTTGAGCGGCTCGTGCTGAAAAACCACACTGGGGAAACTGAGGCGTTCCTTTCATATATATGACAATTGCTGCACTATCGACTTGCTTTTGAATTTTTTCTAATACTTCCAATTTATTACTCCAATTTTTTTTGTTATTTTAATCTAGTATTTAAATCACTGCAAAGAATCATTCAAGAATTATTGTTTTACAGCTTGCGAAATTATATATTTTTGTCCTTGTTTAATTTTTTTATAATTACCAAAAACAGACTTAAAATTTGTCTTTATAAAATCTTTCAATCCATTAATCGTAACAACAGTAATTTTTCCTCCAGACTCAAGAGCTTCATAGGCATCATAAAGAATAATTGAAAGCTGCTCCCTTCCAACTTTTGCTGGAATATTTGAAATAATTTGATGAAACTTAACCTCACTTGGTACATGCGTAAACGCATCTGAGAGATAAGCTTCAGCATTATTGATGCCATTATTTTTTGCATTGTAATTTGCAAGCTCAACTGCAATAAAATCCTTATCAACCATATGTACTTGACCCTTATGACAATGTCTTGCTAAAGCAAGCCCAATGGGACCATAACCGCAACCCAAATCTAAACATATATCACTCTCACCAACACTAATATATTTCATTAGCAGTAAAGTGCCATCATCAATTGATCGAGGACTAAACACCCCCCATCGAGTATGTAAATTAAATTTTGAGCCTAATAATTCAACATCTAAAATAATGTCTTTCTTAAGCCTTGAAATATCATTTCTTTCAAACATAAAAACCTTTTATTTATTAAATTAACTATGCTTTTTTGCAATTTTAATAGCGTCATCGCCAATATGTTCTTCACCTCTTTTTTTAGCTAACTGAACTTGTTTTTCTCTTTCTCTATAGCGACTCATTTGATTTATATTTTTAGTTCCATAGCATCTTGGACATGAAGCTCCCTTCTCATAATGAGGGTGCACTGTGTCCTCTTCAGTAATAGGAAATCGGCAAGCATGACATTGATCATATTTACCCTGCTCTAGATTATGTTTAACTGCAACTCTATCATCAAAAACAAAACACTCCCCTTCCCATAAACTCTCATCCTCACCAACCTCTTCTAGGTATTTAAGAATCCCTCCTTGTAAGTGATAAACATTTTCATAGCCTTCGGATTTAAGATAAGCTGTAG
>CAYNES010000147.1:0-2315 GCA_964396315.1 uncultured Piscirickettsiaceae bacterium
TGACTAACAATATTCTTGATGTACTCACCTTTATGTTTGACTTCCTTTTTGACTCTGCTGAGCAAGATTCAACCCAAGAGTTGGATGACGATTTGTTGAAGACTCATCTCTCTGAAGCAGGATTTGATTCGGAGCGAATTGAAAAAGCTTTAATTTGGCTTGAAAATATTGCAGCACTCCAAGATGGGAAAATTGCGAGTTTCAGTACGGTTCATAATTCCATGCGAATTTACAGTGAACTTGAAAAAACTAAATTAGATTCGAGAGCTAGAGGTTTCATAATGTTTATGGAGAATATGGGCCAACTAAATCCGAGTCAAAGAGAAATAGTCATCGATCAAGTTATGTCTTTAGAGGACTCAAAGCTCAGCATTGATGATTTGAAATGGGTAGTAATGATGGTTATTGGTAATAGTGCTGAATCGGCTGTTCCATCACAATGGATTGAGTCTATTGTGTTTCATGATGATAACCCTACTATTCAGTAGGACTTTTTATGTCAAAAAATCTTGTTATTGTCGAGTCACCGGCGAAAGCAAAAACAATTGAAAAGTTTTTAGGCCCTGACTACGTAGTTAAGTCTAGTATTGGTCATATCAGAGATATGCCAAAGAAAGATATGGGGATCAGCATTGAGAACGACTTTCAGCCAACTTATGCTATCAGCTCGGACAAGAAAAAAGTGGTTGCCGACCTAAAAAAATCTGCTAAATCTGCTGATAAAATCTTTTTAGCTACTGATGAAGACCGAGAGGGGGAGGCTATTGCTTGGCATTTACAGCAAGCTCTTTCTTTAGATTTAGATACTCCAAGGATTGTTTTTCATGAAATAACAAAAGGTGCGATCACTGAGGCAATTAGAAACCCAAGAACAATAAATACTGACCTGGTTGATGCACAACAAGCCAGACGAATAATTGATAGGCTGGTTGGTTTTGAGATTTCTCCAGTTCTCTGGAGAAAAATTTCTGGAGCACGTTCAGCTGGCAGGGTTCAGTCTCCAGTAGTGAGACTGGTGGTTGAGAGAGAGCGTGAAATTTCAGCGCATACTCCAGTTAGCACCTTCAAAGTTAAAGCAAATTTAGCAAACAAGAACAATCAAAATCTAGAGGTCAAGCTCAGTAAAGAATTTAGCTCTAAAGAAGAGGCTCTTTCTTTTACTGAGGCTCTACTCAATGCTGAATTAATAGTTGATTTAGTTGATACAAAGCCATCTAAAAGGTCACCTAAGGCGCCGTTTATTACCTCTACTTTGCAGCAAGAGGCTTCACAGAAGCTTGGTTTTTCGGTTAAACAAACTATGTCAATTGCCCAGAACTTGTACCGCGAGGGTGCAATTACATATATGAGAACAGACTCATTGAGCTTGTCAGAAGTTGCAATTACTGCTGCTCAAGATGAAATTATCTCAAAATATGGAAAGCAGTTTCATCAAGCCAGAAGATATAAAACTAGTTCGAGCGGTGCCCAAGAGGCACATGAGGCTATTAGGCCAACTGATTTAACTAAGCCAACCATTCTTGGTTTAGATGACCAATCTTCCAAACTATATTCATTAATCTATAAAAGAACGCTAGCTTCTCAGATGAGTGACGCGCAGCTACAAAAAACTAAAGTCAATATCAACATATCAGGAAGAAGTGAGCACTTTATTGCTGATGGTGAAGTACTTTCTTTTGCAGGGTTCCTTGAGGTGTATGACTATATGTCTTCGGATGACAAGCTTTTACCTGAAGTTAGTAAGAACGATATACTGACTCTGATAGATATGAACTCAAGAGAGTCTTTTTCAAGAGCAAAGCCTAGATATACAGAAGCATCGTTAGTCAAAGAGATTGAGCAAATGGGAATTGGAAGACCTTCAACATTTGCAACAATGATTACTACTGTTCAAGATAGAAATTATGTTGTGAAAGATACAAGAGAAGGTATTCAGCGTGAGTATCAATGTGTAGAGATCTCAAATGGCAATATTTTGGAGCTAACGCAAACTGAAACGACTGGGGCTGAAAAGAATAAGCTATTCCCAACTAATGTTGCTTATCTATTAGTTGATTTTTTACTTAAAAACTTTAGGAACATTATTGGTTATGAGTTCACAGCTAATCTAGAAAGCGATTTTGATCTTATTGCTGAAGAATCTAAGCCATGGACTGGCGTCGTTCGTAATTTTTATGAGCCATTTCATGAACAAATTGAGTTAGCCAAAGATATTTCAAGAGATGAAACACATGGCAAAAGAGAGCTTGGCGAAGATCCTGTTTCTGGTAAGCCAGTTAGTGTTAGATTTGGTCGTTATGGCGCATTTGCTCAGA
>CAYNES010000148.1:0-2282 GCA_964396315.1 uncultured Piscirickettsiaceae bacterium
CTGACATTATAATGTAGGTCATACAAATATAAGCTTAGTATTGTTATGACTATTGGGTCAAATAAATTCGTTTTATTTTTGATGGGGCCTACGGCTTCTGGAAAGACAGAGCTGGCGATTGAAATAAGCAAAATCATTGATTCAAAGTTAATCAGTGTTGACTCCGCTCTTATCTATAGAGGCATGGATATTGGCACTGCAAAACCAGACAAGGAAACACTCAAAAAATTTCCACATGAACTGATAGATATTTGTGAGCCAGAGGATAGTTTTTCCGTTAATGATTTCATTGACCTAGCAACAACACAAATTGAATTGGCTTTCAAGGAAGACAAGCTACCCATTTTGGTTGGAGGAACCTCTTTCTATTTTAATGCACTCGAGCATGGTATATCTAATCTCCCTGCTTCGACAGATAAATCTCGTAAACATTTCAATAACCTTTTAAAAGAACAAGGCAGTGAAAAATTACATCACAGACTCAAAGAAATTGATTCAAAATCGGCTGCTCGAATTCATCCCAATGACTCTCAAAGGGTAACTAGGGCACTCGAAGTGCATGATCTTTCAGGTGAAATTTTAAGTAGCTTACAGGGCAAAAAAAATCACAAGAAACTCAATGTTCGAATTAAGAAAATTATCCTTATGCCGAAAAGATCAGAGCTTCATGAAAGAATAGAGGAGCGCTTTATTGATATGATTAAAAACGGCTTTTTAGATGAAGTAGAAGCTCTCAAGAAAAATAAAAAACTTAATCTTGATTTAGCTTCAATGAGATGTGTTGGTTATAGGCAAGTTTGGAATTACTTTGATGGGATTTACAATAAAAAAGAAATGATCGAAAAAGCTATTGTGGCAACTAGGCAATTATGCAAGCGACAATCCACATGGCTAAGAAATGAGAAGGAAGCACTGCTGTTAAATCAAACTGACGTCAAGAAGGCAGTTGACTACCTTCAATCACATGGTGCTTAAATGCATCTCCTCGATCATTAAAATCATCAAACATATCAAAACTAGCACATGCTGGTGAGAGAACAACAGCTCCGTCCTTTGCCAATGATTTAGATATCTCAACGGCCTCCTTCATTGATCTGGCAATTTTCATAACAGGACTTGCAATTTGCTCAGAAAAAACTCCAGTTGAATCGCCTATTAAAATAACTGTTTCGACTTTATCACTTATCAATCCAAAGAGTTCTGAATAATCTTCTTTTTTTGCTATTCCTCCCAATATTAAAACTAAATGACTATATTTTTCTAGTAGAGAATTAATGGCAGTTTTTGTTGAAATAGCATTCGTTGATTTAGAATCATTGTAAAAGTCAACTTGATTAATCGAAGTAATAAATTCTAGTCGATGAGACAAGCCTTTAAACCTTTTAGCAGAGTTAATCATTACTTCAATTGATAACCCAAATTGATAGCCTAAAGATAAAGCAGCCAATAGATTTTCAATATTGTGTTTTCCAACAACCAACAAATCATTACTACTAACTAATAATGTGTCTTTGTGAAAAACTTCATATGAATCACCACTTCTCCTCGCCAAAAAAATACAATTTGGGTCATTTTTTTCTATTGAGAAACCAACGTCTCCTTTTAAACTCTTTAGTAAAGGCTCATTACGGTTAATAATTACATTCTTACAGTAGGGGTAAATTGATAACTTTGAAGCAATATAGGCTTCATAGTTGTCATACCTATCAAGATGATCAGGAGAAATATTTGTAATAACTCCTGCGAATAAATCTAGATGACTCGTGTAGTCCAACTGATAACTAGAAAGCTCAACAATATATAGATCTGCATTATCATTGATATTCTCCAATACAGGCTTTCCAATATTGCCGCAGATAACTGCGTTTAACTGACTTGCAAGTGCCATTTCTCCTAAAAGTTGAGTCACTGTAGATTTTCCATTAGAGCCTGTAATGCCAATAATCGGCGCATTAGAATTACGTCCAAATAATTCAATATCACTAATAAGTTTAATTTTTTTCTCTCTAATCCATTGAACAACTGTTTCTGACTGAGCTATTCCAGGACTTATAATGACTTCGTCAATATCTTCCAAAATCGACTTATTCCAGTCTCCAAAATAACAATCATGGAGCAAATTTTCTTTTTGGAAGGTTTTCAAGAGCGATGGCTCTTTTCGAGAGTCTGCGATTCGAAAAATCTCATTATTATTGGAAAAAAAACGAGCAACAGAGAGTCCTGTAATGCCCATTCCTAAAATAAGTTTCATGAAAACCTTGTGTTTTCGACCAAAATTGACT
>CAYNES010000149.1:0-2118 GCA_964396315.1 uncultured Piscirickettsiaceae bacterium
CAAAACGACGCTATGCAAACATTGGTGATGTTATCAAAGTGAGCATTAAGGAAGCCTCGCCTCGTGGCAAAGTAAAAAAAGGCGATGTTTATGATGCGGTGGTTGTTCGAACTGCTCAAGGCGTTCGTCGTAAAGATGGTTCTCGTATTCGCTTTGACACTAATGCAGTTGTTCTTCTTAATCCAAAATTAGAGCCAATCGGTACTCGTATCTTTGGGCCGGTTACTCGTGAATTAAGGGGCGCTCAATTTATGAAAATTGTTTCACTTGCACCAGAGGTTTTGTAATGATGAAAATTAAACAAAATGATGAAGTAATTGTCATTGCTGGAAAAGATAAAGGTTCTGTTGGTACTGTAACTAAAGTGCTCGGAACAAAGGTGATTGTTGAAGGTTATAACTTAGCAAAAAAACACATTCGTCCTAATCCTCAAGAAGGTATCCAAGGCGGAATTGAAGAAAAAGAAATGCCAATGAGTATTTCAAACGTCGCAATCTACAACCCAACAACCAAAAAAGCAGATCGTATTGGTGTAAGGGTTAATGATGAAGGCGTTAAAGAAAGATTTTTTAAATCAAACGGTGAAGCCGTAATTTGATGTAACGAATAAGTAGGTGACAAGTGGCTAGATTACAAGAACAATATAAAAATGAAATTATTCCAAAGCTCCAGAAGGAGTTAGGTGTTTCTAATTCAATGTCTGTACCCAAGATTGAAAAAATTACAATCAATATGGGTCTTGGCAAAGCCTTAGGAGATAAAAAGGTATTAGAAAGCGCTCTAGAAGAGTTGGGTTTAATTTCTTCTCAAAAGCCTGTAACTTGCTTAGCTAGAAAATCTGTTGCTAGCTTTAAGTTAAGAGAAGGAAACGCCATTGGTTGTAAGGTGACTCTAAGAAAAGAAAGAATGTATGAATTTCTTGATCGACTAGTTAATGTTGCCATTCCGCGTATAAGAGATTTCCGTGGATTAAATGACAAATCATTTGATGGCCGAGGGAATTACAACATGGGAATAACAGAGCAAATCGTTTTTCCAGAAATTGAGTTTGAAAAGGTAACAAGTGTGCGAGGAATGGATATAGCTATTACCACGAATGCACAGAATGATGAAGATGCTAAGAAACTATTAGCGATGTTTAATTTCCCATTTAAAGGAGGAAATAATGGCTAAAAAGTCTATGATACATAGAGATATAAAACGAGCTAAGTTAGTCGAAAAATATAAAGAGAAACGCCTTGAATTGAAAAAGATTATCAAGAGTGTTCATACTTCTGATGAGGATCGTTTTCAGGCGGTGATTAAATTACAGTCTCTTCCTAGAGATGCTTCCCCTGTCCGTCAACGTAATCGTTGTGGTCTTTCGGGTCGTCCTCATGGTTTTTACAGAAAGTTTGGTTTAGCAAAAACTCAACTTAGGGAACGTACTATGAATGGTGAAGTTCCTGGATTATCTAAAGCTAGTTGGTAGGAGGTTAATATGAGTATGTCTGATCCAATAGCTGATATGTTGACAAGAATTAGAAATGCACAATCAGTTAACAAAGAGCAAGTTAGTATCCCTGCATCAAATTTGAAAGCTGCAATTGCCAGTGTTATGCAAGATGAAGGTTATATTACTTCCTTCTCAATCGAAGGTGAGTCTGCTAACAAAACGCTAGTCATCAAATTGAAGTACTTTGATAACCACCCAGTGATTGAAACACTTGATAGAATCTCAAAGCCTAGCTTAAGATACTATGCTGGCAAAGATGATATGCCAAGCGTTATGAATGGTCTTGGAATAGTTATTGTCTCAACACCAAAAGGTGTTATGACAGGTCAATCTGCCAAAGCTCAAAATATTGGCGGCGAAGTTTTGTGTAGCGTTTCATAATAGTTGGAGATTTATAATGTCTAGAGTTGCTAAAGCACCAATTACAATTCCTGAAGGCGTAAATATTTCGCAAGAAGGTGGCCTTCTTTCTGTTAAAGGAAAACTAGGTGAGATGACAATGCATGTCAATTCATCAGTTCAGATTTCTACAGCTGACAATGTATTAACATTCGCTCCAAATGATGTAAGCAAGAAAGAGGAAAAAGCGGCATGGGCTCAGGCTGGAACTGCCAGAGCAAATA
>CAYNES010000150.1:0-2084 GCA_964396315.1 uncultured Piscirickettsiaceae bacterium
CAAAAAAATTGCCCATGAGCTCCCTGATAGATAGCATCAATTTTACAGCAGTTTCTAAGGCTTTGTCGTTCTCTGCCTTGAGTAATAATAATTACATTTTGTCGACAACCAAGGTGGCGTCAGCGATGGTGTAAAAAGAGCCAAAAATAACAACCCGTTCAATATCTTTCAGTGCTAATGACTTTTGTATGGCGCTATTCATGTCGCTGCAGATCGTTGTTGAGCTAGAGTCTGAGAACTTACTCTTGAGTTCATTTGAATCAATCGCTCTTTCAGATGATAGAGGCACAAGGTACCAGTGCTGGATTGATTGTGATGCCAGGTTGACCATGTCGATGATGTCTTTGTCAATGAGCGCTGAAAAAATAGCCACCGTGTTCATTGGTGACTCTCCCAAGGTATCAACCAGCGTCTTCACTGCTGCCGGGTTGTGTGCCACATCCAGAATAATGGTTTTGTCGCCAACATATTTTTTCTCAAAGCGCGCCTTGATTGATGCATTCTTAACTCCCTCAGTAATCATGTGATCTGTCACCTCGAATTGATGCATCATCTTTTCAACGGTCTTGATTGCAACCGAGGCGTTGATTCTTTGGTGCGCTCCCTCAAGACCTATCTCATCTCGGTAGCCTTCTGAGACGAAAGTGATCGGTGTATCAATCTCTTTGGCATAAGACAACAAACTTTGCGGTGGGTCCTGGTCACCACAAATGCAGGGCCTTGAGGCTCTCATGATGCCCGCCTTTTCCCTGCCAATGGTCTCCCTCGTATCGCCAAGGTAGTCGGTATGGTCGATTGCAATATTGGTAATCACGCTGACGTCGCTATCGACAACGTTGACGGAGTCGAGTCTTCCGCCGAGCCCGACCTCAAGAATCGCAAGATCGACATTGGCCTCATCAAAGATGATTAAAGCCGCTAGCGTTGAAAATTCAAAGTAGGTCAGGGTAACTTCGTTCCTCTTGGTTTCAATGAGCTCGAACGCTTTGATGATTGTCTCGTCAGAGACGTCCTCTCCGTCAATAGCGTAGCGCTCGTTATACTTCAATAAGTGGGGCGAGGTTGAGCGACCAATTTTGTATTTGGATTGGCGATAAATGCTGTCAATAAATGAGACGGTGGACCCTTTGCCGTTGGTACCAGCGACCGTAATCACGCTGTAAGGGACGCCATTCGGAAAGAGTCTGTCGTAGACGATTTGGACTCTCTCAAGGCCGAGAACGATTGTCTCTTCCATCAAGGCCTCTTGCCAATTGAGCCAATCATCGAGGGTGCGTTTATCTTGCATGTTAGGGACTAAATTTTAGTTAAAAGGTATTAGGCTTATTTGTCTTCCCAAAACTCGCCTTCGATGGCGTCATCTTTCTTAGTTTTTGACTCGTTCGTTCCTGATTTATGAATGAACACCGAGCTTCTTGAACGAAAGACTCGCTCTGCATTCTTTTCCAGGAAGTGGTTGATGAAGTAGTGCCGACTCCATGGCATCAGTCCGAGCAGTCCGAGGCCGTCCGTCAAAAAGCCGGGCGTGAGCAAGAGGATTCCGGAAACCAAAATCACAACCCCCTCTAACATTTCCATCGCCGGGGTTCTCCCTTCCGCCATGCTTTGTTGGGCTTTTGCCATAGTAGACCAGCCCTGCTGTCTCAGGAGACTAGAGCCAATAAACGCAGTAACGATGACGAGGAGGACTGTCGATAGCCCACCTATCGCCTGACCGACACTGACCAGTACGTAGATTTCAGCAAGAGTGACTACAACAAATATAGGAAATAACATTTAACCCCCTTTTGTTTTTGTAAAGATTATATCCCAAACACCGTGACCCAATTTTTGACCTCTATTTTCAAATTTCGTAAGCGGCCTATATTGAGGCCTTTCAGAATACATATGGTCTCCAGCGCGATTTTTAAAGTGCGGGTGAGATTCTAGTGTCTCCATGATGTGCTTCGCGTACTCCTCCCAGTCGGTTGCGATGTGAACCATTGCCTCGTCTATCAGCTTTTTTGATAGCAGGTCCAAAAAACTCTTTTGTACAATTCTACGCTTATGGTGCCTCTTTTTGTGCCAAGGATCAGGAAAAAATA
>CAYNES010000151.1:0-2078 GCA_964396315.1 uncultured Piscirickettsiaceae bacterium
ATTTATAGATTATTTGTTGAGTTAAACTTATGCAAAAAAAATATTCATGGTATTCACTATTAAAAGCAGGTTTAGCTAACCAAGATTGGGATAAAGCTATCCCATCATCAAAGCCCAAATCAAAATATGATGTCATCATCATTGGAGGTGGTGGACATGGCCTTGCTACAGCCTATTATTTGGCAAAAGAGTGCGGCATTACTAATGTTGCTGTAGTTGAGAAGGGCTATATAGGCGGAGGAAATACTGGAAGGAATACAACTATCATTAGATCTAATTATTTAAGAGATGAGGCATCCAGTCTTTATGAGCATTCAATGAGGCTTTGGGAAGGATTAAGTGAGGATTTAAATTTCAATGTTATGTTTAGTCAAAGAGGTGTTTACAACCTTGGGCACACTCTTCAAGACATGAGAGATATTGAAAGGAGAGTGAATGCCAACGTATTAAATGGTGTCGATGCTGTTGTTGTTGATCATAAAGAAATTAAAGAACAAATTCCAATAATCAATACATCAAAAAATGTAAGGTATCCAATTATGGGTGCTTCATTTCAGGCGCGTGGAGGAGTTGCTCGACATGATGGAGTAGCTTGGGGTTTTGCTCGTGCCGCTTCAAATCTCGGTGTTGACATCATTCAAAATTGCGAAGTTGTTGGCATTGAAGTCGAGGACGGTCGAGTCAAAGGTGTAAAAACAACACAGGGCGATATAATGGCGGATCGAGTTGGATGTGTTAGTGCTGGTCACTCATCTGTAATAGCCAAAATGGCTGGATTAAGATTACCAGTTGAGAGTCATCCATTGCAGGCTTTCGTGTCGGAGGCTTTGAAACCAATTCTTCATACTGTTGTTATGTCCAATGCTGTTCATGGATATGTGAGTCAGAGTGATAAGGGTGATTTAGTGATTGGTGCTGGTATTGATGGCTACAATTCATATGCCCAACGTGGTAGCGCTAAAATTGTCGAGCACTGCGCCGCTGCAATTCTTGAATTATTTCCAATTTTTTCTCGAGTTCGAATGAATCGACAATGGGGCGGCATTGTGGATGTCTGCCCAGATGCATGCCCTGTTATTAGTCCAACAAAGGTTGAAGGGCTTTACTTTAACTGTGGATGGGGAACTGGTGGATTTAAGGCTACACCAGGTTCTGGCAATGTTTTTGCTCATACCATTGCTCAGGATAAGCAGCATGATTTAGCAGTGCCATTTCATATTGATCGCTTCACAACTGGAGCCCTTATTGATGAGCATGGCGCAGCTGGCGTAGCTCACTAGTTTTAATAGAAGGTAATTTTATGTTTTTGATCCGTTGTCCATATTGCAAAGAATCTAGAGACCAGAATGAATTTTCACCTGCTGGAGAAGCTTTTATAGCAAGACCCGAGAATCCTGAAGCCTTGAGTGATGAAGAGTGGGCTGATTATGTATTTTATAGGACTAATCATAAGGGTAATCATTGGGAGCAATGGGTTCATAGTTCTGGATGTCGAAAATATTTTTTAGTCAAAAGATCTACCATTACTCATGAAGTTTTAGAAGTAGCGACTTTTGAAGAAATAAATAGTGAGAACGTGTCATGAGATTAGAGAATCCTCAAAGTAATCTTGTTGATTACACTCAACCTTTAAGTTTTGTATTTAATAATAAAGCCTACAAAGGCTTTAAGGGTGATACCTTAGCGTCAGCGTTAATAGCAAATGATGTTTTATATTATGCAAGAAGTTTCAAATATGGACGCAAGAGAGGAATTATTGGGGCTGGAGTTGAGGAGCCAAATGCCTTAGTTTCACTTGAGATTGGAGGAAGGTATACGCCAAATATGAAGGCCACAGAGGTCATGCTTTATGATGGCCTCAGTGCAGTGAGTTCAAGTAACCCAAATTCGTTTGACTTTCGTGCCATGATTAAACCACTGCATCGCTTTATGCCCGCTGGTTTTTACTATAAAACATTTATCAAGCAAAAAATTTGGTCAATTGTTGAAGATCGTCTAAGGTCTTTATCAGGGTTTTCAAAAGCACCTTCAGAGATTGATGAGGATGTATATGATCATATTTTTCAACATGCCGAAGT
>CAYNES010000152.1:0-2068 GCA_964396315.1 uncultured Piscirickettsiaceae bacterium
AGTCTTCACGATTATGGTACCCACCACATAGTTGGCGATAACCTGTAAGAGATGCTCTTGCATGAAGTACTCTCCAATTATCAAATGTTAAGACCGTCCCGGGTTCAAGCATAAATTCAAATTGGCGGCTTTTATCGTTTGCCAGGTTATGAAAAATTTTATAAGCTTCATAGAATTGATTCATTAAATCATTATCAAGCCTAAAAGGGGCTCTATCATGATTATTAAAACTGACTTGAACAATCTTTCCCTGATCATTTACTCTAAATAAAGGTCTCTTGGCCTCTAGATATGTATCAGTTTTGATATATCTTCCAGGGATATTAATGTTAGATAGAATCTTAAAATACTCGGGGTATTCATTTCTTATTTTTTCAGCAATAGCAAGACCATCAACTAGTTGATTTTCACCACCGACTGAATTTTTTTGAAGACAATGAAGTGTTTGAAGCCCAGGGGCATCATGAACATAAGTTCCATCAGTGTGTGGCTCGATTGCAAGAGATGTGAAAGCAGTATCGTCTGGACTCTCAAGTTTATTATCCCAAACTGAAAAGCCTCCAAAAATTGAACTTCTAACATAAGCCATTCTTTCCATAAGCTCTTTTGTAGCTTCAGGTGTTTCTGGGGTTTCAATAACTAGCACAAAACCAGTTCTTTCAATATGCATAAGCCACTTTTTTAATCCGTCATTTTTCATAAATTCAGAATATGAAATCTCAGGAAAAGATTTAATTTCTTGCGGTGAGTTCCAATACATTGAATTGTTAAGGGCCTGAGGGCTTGGATGATTTGATTTGACCATAGACTCTAAGAGGTTAAATGAAACACAGCTTTCAGATTTATCTGTCCACTTAATAATCACATTTTTAAATTTTTTTTGAATTTTTGCGCTTACTACTGAATTGTCTAATTTGTTACTAAATACATCTATTTGACGTTGCTTTGAGTCGGGATGAAGGTCTTTTTCACTCTCACTATGATCTCTTATCCATAGCCATGGAAAAGTTTCAGAAGAGCCATCATTCCAAATTACACTTAGCCCTTCATTTTGAGGTTTTATTGACTGAATCGACATATAATTGACTCCAAAAATAATTTACTATGAACTAATCTCTCTCAAGACTGACATTAATGGTTGATCATTTTTACGAGAATATTCTATCACTTGCGAAACTTTTGTTTGTGCAACATCATACGAGTAGGTTCCGCAAACCGCCTCACCATCAATATGTATTTTAAGCATAATAGCCTCAGCAGCTATAAACTCCTTATTAAAAAATTTTCTGAGAACATCTACAACAAAATCCATAGATGTGTAATCATCATTTAACAAAAGCACTTCAAATTTATTAGGTAATTTGAGTTTCTGTTTAGCAGTTTTTGACTCAACTGGTGACATCTATTTAACTTGTTGATTTATTAATTAATATTGAAATTGCAAAGATTATTACTAAAAGAGAGGGAGCAAAAGAGCTAAGTAATGGACTAAAATCAAAACTTAGAGCCATTGCGCCCCCAATTCGAGAAATTAATTCGAATGATAATCCAATAGCTACTCCAAAAAATATTTTTCTCCCTAAGGTAGCATCTCGATTAGAGCCAAAAATAAAGAGCATAGCTAACAAAATCATTGCAATAAGTGATATTGGCTTGACAAGTCTATTATATAACTCCACTTCAAAAACTCCAGCTCTCAGTTTGTTGTCAGTTAAAAACTGAATCTGTTTTAATAGTGTAATGGTAGAAAGATCTTTTGGTTCTTTTTCAAGACTGGCGATTAGGTCCTGATCAAAAGTCACAGTCTTGTTATAAGTATTACGCTCTTTTAAGTCAATATTTTCAAATTTATTGTTTGAGCTTATTGAATAAATATCAGTTTCATTGAGATTAAGCGATTTACCATCAAAATTCGCGCTTTCTGAATTAATAATGCCCTCAATCTGGTTGGATTTATTAACCTCAAAAATAGTAATTCCACTAAATAAGCTTCCATCAACATTATTTTCAACGTTAATAAAATTATCACCATCTCTAATCCAAAAACCATCTTGATTATTGGATAAAC
>CAYNES010000153.1:0-2024 GCA_964396315.1 uncultured Piscirickettsiaceae bacterium
ATTTCTGAATTAGATTCAGAAATAAATAATCCTGAACAAAAAAATATATTGATTAAGTCATTCCTGAATAAGCTATCTAAACATATTTCTAAAGGGGCTTCTTTTGAAGCCTTTGCAAAACTTCATTCTCAGCATCCAAGTTACAAAGATGGAGGGGTTACTGAATGGCTGACAGTCAACAACACTACTCTCGAAATGCTTGACTCTTTAGATACAAATGAAGTTTCAGAAATCTATTTAACTGATTTCGGCTTTGCAATAGCAATTAAGATTGATGAGCGATATATAAGTAGTAAACTTAAAGAATGTGAAGAGCAAGTAATATACAAAAATGCTGAAATATACTATGCAAGCTGGCTTACAAATCTCAAAGAGCAAGCATTCATTGAAATATATTATGACAAACTTATTTAAATCTGATTGCAATGTCTAAATCAATTAACATCTTTGGATTTCATAGTATTGAGAGCATTCTTAAAACTACTCCTGAATTGGTTTTAAAAGTACTCATACAAAATGGAAGAAAAGACAAAAGAATTAATGACCTAATTAATACTCTTTCTTTTCAAAAAATATCGTATTCTTTTGCTGATAGAAATAATCTAGATAAAATTTCAAAAGGGGAATTACATCAAGGCGTAATTTCTGAGGTAACCCTACCCCCTGTCCTTAATCAAGAATCATTTATAAAATCAATTTCTAGCTTTGCTCAAAATCCACTAATTCTAATTCTAGATTCAATCCAGGACCCAAGAAATTTGGGTGCCTGCCTTAGAAGTGCGAATGCAGCTGGAGTTTCTCATGTAATTCTAAATAAAGATGGCTCTGCCCCAATAAATTCTTTAGTCCATAGAACATCAGCAGGAGCTATTAATAGCCTTCAAATTTTTCATGTAACAAACCTATCAAGAATAATAAAAGAAATTCAAAAAAGAGGTATTTGGGTTATAGGATTGGATGGAAATACTCAAAACTCTCTTTATAACGCCAATCTAACTGGATCAATGGCTATTGTGGTTGGCTCAGAAGGCAAAGGAATTAGGCAATTAATCAAAAAAACTTGTGATCAGATTGTCTCAATTCCAATGTCTGGAAATATAGAAAGTCTTAATGTTTCTGTAGCAACTGCAATTACTCTTTTTGAAATTAAAAGACAAAGAGAAAGCACTTAACATTGAATAAACTATTGGGTATAATTTTCGGCTTTATTAATTAGATAATGGAAAAGGCCAAACAACTTCCTAAAACGATTAATTTATTTAACTTTGCTAAGAGAGAAGTCAATTTAAATGGAGATTATAAAATTTCCAACCTATCTAGACTATCTAAAATTGCAAGTAATGATAATGACAGAGTTGAGGTAGATTTATCCTTTCACTTAGAAAATGGAAAAACCCCTTGTGTTGAGGGCATAATAAAGTTAAAACTTGTTTTAGATTGTCAGCGCTGTTTAGATGATCTTGAGGTGGATTTAAAAGTCCCCTTTAATGTAGCATTTGTTAGACATGAATCCCAGGATGATAGTCTAGAAGATAAATATGAGATTTATGTTATTGGAGAGAATGAAGAGTTAGAAACAAAAGACTTAATTATTGATGAAATTCTTTTATCTATTCCAATGGCGCCATCTCATGATTTTGATTGTGGCTTAAAGATTGACAAAGAAGATAAAGTTGAAGAAATTCGTGAACATCCTTTCGATGTTCTAAAAAATATAAAATAGCCAACTTTGGCAAGGAGTAAAAATGGCAGTTCAAAAAAGTAGAAAAACACCGTCTAAAAGAGGGATGCGTCGCTCACATAATGCATTAAAGAACCCTGCATTGTCTGAAGACCAAGAAACTGGAGAGACTCACCTTCGACATCACATCACTACAGATGGATACTATCGAGGCAAGCAAGTCATTAAGGCTAACGACGATATTGAAGAGGTTGAAGCCTAACTAAATCATGTCTATTAAGGTATCAATAGATGCCTCAGGTGGTGATTTTGGATTTCCTGTTACCATCAATGCTGGTATAAA
>CAYNES010000154.1:0-2009 GCA_964396315.1 uncultured Piscirickettsiaceae bacterium
GTCCAATAATCGTTTTTGTTAAACATTTTTCCCTGTAACCCTCAATAACAAAACGAGTTAGTGTTCCTGGCATAAAAGTTAAATCGTCCCATGTTGGAATCTTTTTAAAAAGAGAGAATCCTCTCATTCTGTATCGTCCCAAATCAGATTTAATGTGGATGTCATCCATCACACCTTTAGGAAAGATAAAACTTTTACCTAGTCTATTTTTTTCGTCTATATCACTCATAATATTTCCTTTAGTTAATTTGTTAAAGTCCGATTAAAGAATTAGTTTTTTCTCTGCAGGCTCAAGATTATCGTAGTTCCATAATGTCTTACCAGAAACATACTTTTGCATCTTTTCTACGCCTCTTGGAGCCTTCATATCGTAATGACCTAGCTTTTCAGTTAGATAACGAATGTCCAGTTCAGTCATCTCACCTGGAACACAGTCCACTCCAAGCTCTTCAACTTCTCCGCCCACATAAATAGTGCCGTCATACATTGAATCACCTAAGTTCATTCCTGCATCACCAAGAACAATCATTCGACCACGCTGCATCATAAAACCAGAGAAAGCACCTGTTTTACCTCCAACAATAATGGTTCCACCTTTTTGGTCAATTCCTGTTCGAGCACCAACACTACCTTTACAGACCAAATCTCCACCTCGAATTGCAGCACCAAAAGTTGATCCAGCATTGCCGTCAATGACAACGGTTCCAGCCATCATGTTTTCAGCACAAGACCATCCAACACGGCCTTTAATGTGAACATTAGGTCCATCAATCAAGCCACAGCCAAAATAACCCAAGCTATCTGTAAATGTTAAGTTAAGGCGGTTTAAGATACCAACACCAACGCCATGTCTTGACATTGGATTATCTACAGTAATATCACCAATGCCGCCCTCCATTAAGGCTCTGATTTCGCGATTAATTTCTCTCGGTGTCATATCTAAAGCATCAATCTTAGCGCTCTTATTAGTGTCTACTTCAAAGGAATGAAAATACGTAAGATTTGCACTCTCATCAATTGAGAAAAATTTCTGTTGTGTTCTTCCTTTTAGTTGCTCTTGGTGAAGTCCCATTTCATGAGACGTCTCTTGTTTTAGTTTTGCCATACTTTTACCTCCCCGTGATATGGGTCAAATGTTTCAATGTGATGATCAAATAACGTTCTAATTGCAACCTCTTCAGAAGCCAAAGCAATCATATCGTCACCTTCATAGACAACCATAGGTTTGGCGGCCATAACGTCCTTAGCCATACCAAGTTGATCCCTAGTTGCTACTAAATAAGTAAATACACCGTCTAGATATTCAACAGAATCCCTCATAGCAGTTTCAAGGTCTGAGCCTTGATTCATTCTGTCAGCTATATAAACCGCAATAAGCTCAGAGTCACAGTTTGAAGAAAAACGATGTCCTTTCAATTCTAGAGCGCGTCTATTCGTCCAGTAGTTCGTTAGCTGTCCATTGTGAACAACAGATACATCACTAAATGGATAAGCCCAGTATGGATGTGCAGAGCGAATATCAACATCTGACTCGGTTGCCATTCTAGTGTGACCAATGCCATGAGTGCCATTAAAGTCATTTAGTCCATACTGCTCAGAAACAACTGCAGCATCACCAAGGTCTTTAATTAATTCGAGTGAGTTACCAATTGAGAGAATCTCAACACCTTCAATGTCTTCAACAAAGTCAGCCAACTTTTTCATATCTCCTGAGAATTGAATCTCATAGCGATGTGAGTACTCAGTTGCACTCTCTTTCTTGACGATCTTAGCGCCCAGATCTTCCATTCTTGAATTAACAGTGGCAATTCTATCTTCAATTGCAGCGTGTATATCAAAACTTCCCTCAAGATCAGCTGCCTCGGCAACCTTAAACCTAACCACATGGTTCCCGTTGTCTTCACCATACATAGCGTATCCAGTTGAATCTGGACCTCTATGCTTCAAAGCTTGTAACATTGCTGTCATTTGCTCACCAATGTTTACATCTTTGCCGGCATTCTTATGAA
>CAYNES010000155.1:0-2004 GCA_964396315.1 uncultured Piscirickettsiaceae bacterium
ATTCTTTCGCAGATTACATTGGACAAGAAGACGTCAAATCACAAATGACTCTGTTCATTAAGGCTGCAAGATCACGTGAAGATGTCCTTGATCATTGCCTTATATATGGGCCTCCTGGGCTTGGTAAAACTACCTTGGCTAATGTAATTGCTAACCAGATGAATGCTGGTATTAAGCAGACATCTGGACCTGTTTTGGAGCGCTCTGGTGATTTGGCTGCAATTCTAACAAAGCTTGAGCCTTATGACATACTCTTTATTGATGAAATCCATAGGCTAAATCCTGTAGTGGAAGAAATTTTGTATCCTGCGCTTGAAGACTTTAAGTTGGATATACTTGTTGGAGAGGGGGTGGCTGCGCACTCAGTTCAACTAGATTTACCCCCGTTTACTTTAATTGGAGCGACTACAAGAGCTGGAATGCTTACCTCTCCCTTGAGAGATAGATTTGGTATTGTTCATAGGTTGTCTTTTTATAACCTTAATGAGCTTCAAAAAATTATTGAAAGGTCCGCATCTATATTAAAAATAAAGATTGAAAAAAAGGGTTCTGAAGAGATTGCAAAGCGATCAAGAGGGACTCCAAGGATTGCAAATCGGCTTTTAAGACGAGTTCGTGATTTCGCAGATGTCAAAACAAAAGGAATCATAAATGTTGGGATTGCAAAAGAGGCTCTTGCGGCTTTAAAGGTCGACGAAGCTGGACTTGAGCAGCTTGATAGAGATTATCTAAGCTTAATTATTCAAAAATTTTCTGCTGGTCCTGTTGGGCTAGATACTTTAGCAACTGCCTTAGGTGAAGAAAGAATGACTTTAGAGGACATGATAGAGCCTTACCTCCTTCAGCAAGGTTTTATTATGAGGACGCCAAGAGGGCGAATTGCAACTGACCTTGCTTTTTCGCATCTGGGGGAAGTTAGGCATGCACAGGAACAAGATTTATTTGGCAAATGAATCAGCATAAATTTAGAGTTTATTATGAGGATACTGATGCTGGTGGTGTTGTTTTTTATGCCAACTTTCTTAAATTTATAGAAAGAGGAAGGACTGAATATCTTCGTGAACTTGGATTTGATCAGGGTTCTCTAGCCAATGAAAAAAATATAGTTTTTGTAGTTAAATCATTGAGCGCAGATTACTTATTGCCTGCATATTTAGATGACATGATTGAAGTTCAAACGAACATCAAATTAATTAAAAATGCAAGTCTAGTTTTTACTCAGAAAATTCTGAATTTAGAGAAAAATACGGTATTATTTAATGCGGAAGTCAAGGTTGTTTCGGTATTAAAAAATAATTTAAAACCTTGCGCTGTTCCGCAAGAAATCTTGGAGAAACTTAATGGAAGAAAATAGTTTATCAATTGTCAGTTTAATCTTTAATGCAGGGCTTGTTGTTCAGCTAGTGATGATTATTTTGGTTTTGATGTCAATCTACTCATGGACAGTTATTATGGCTAAGAAGAAGATTCTGATCGATGCATCTAACGACATCGATAATTTCCATGAAGAATTTGAAAGGAATGACAAATTAGCTAACTTATACAAAAATCTACCTCCTCTCGCATCAGACTGGACTGCAATGGAAGATATTTTTGGTTCAGGTTACAAAGAATTTACTCATACTAAGTCTACCTCTAATCAGTCACTTATTATGAACTCTGAAAGAGCATACCGAGCAATGAACACCTCCGCAAGTAATGAAATTGATCGATTAGACTCAAGTTTATCCATACTTGCAATGATTGCCTCATCAAGTCCCTATATCGGTCTTTTTGGAACCGTTTGGGGGATTATGCATTCTTTTATAGGACTTGCCTCAGTTAAGCAGGCTACGATTGCTGTTGTTGCCCCGGGTATTGCAGAAGCGCTAATTGCGACAGCTTTTGGTTTGTTTGCGGCGATTCCAGCTACGATTGCTTATAACAGACTCGTCTCACAAGTTGAAGATATTGGAAATAGATACACTGCTTTTGTTGAAGAAATATTTGTAATTCTTCAGAGAC
>CAYNES010000156.1:0-1985 GCA_964396315.1 uncultured Piscirickettsiaceae bacterium
TCAGCATCGATGGAGTAGGCCAATCTTCGCAATGCTGATAGCGGTGGGCAAGGCGGATTATCCCTGTTTGATCAACGACAAATTCACCTGGTAACTGCCATGGGCTATCTACCAATCCCCCGTCTGTACCGTGACGTGACTTCTGCAGTTCTGCACCAGTCTCATAATCGATTCGTAGGTACTCTTCGGGCGCATCATAGATGATTTGAGAGGGTTTGCCTTCCAACAAGTCGTAGGCTTCATAGACACTAAAAGTAGGATCACATAAGACAGGACAAGGTATACCGTTCCTTTGGCTGTAATCTTTAGAGCGTTCAGGCTCACCTTGCCCAATCACTACGACGGAAGCGCCTAGCTTGATGTAGTCCGCATATTCATTTTTCAGACGATTAGCACGGTCAACTCCACAACTACAACCATAATGACGCCAGAACAAAATTAGGGCTGGGCCATTACTCCAAAAATCGCGTAAATGAACAGACTTACCTGATGTGTCTTGTAATTCAAAGTCAGGAGCTAAGTCCTCAACTTGTAATGGTACTTTGGTCCATCGAAGACGCGTCGGACCTTGCTTCCAAAGCTCAAGCCATTCTCTTTCTGCGGCTTCGATTTGATTATCTACTAATGATGTCATACTTCTCCCCTTCTTCTAGAAAATTAATAAAGTGAACCAGTCTAACTATTTATTATTAACCATAATCATACCTGTATTGCAACTATTCGCGTATTTATTCAGACTTTGAAGATGCTAGTAGCCGCTTTGACATAGTAGAGAGATACACACACTTTCACTTTCATATCAATCGAAATTTGGACTTTATCTCTAATTGACTTATAATCTTAGAGTGAAAAAACTTCTATCAATATTTAAATTTTGTTATAAATTTATTTTTCAATTTATTTCATATACGCTTATTGGTTTTGGAATTTACAAGGGAAAAATTGAAGAGAAAGAAAAGTCTGAATAACTCACTATCACATTAACCGAAATTTCGTTTCATATAAAGGTGAGAGTGTGTAACAATAGTAACAAAGTATCCAGAAAATTTATTAATTATTAGGAATTGAGTAATGAGAATTGAAGAAGATATCAAGTTGGATTATAACAATGTTCTAATTAGACCAAAACGAAGTACATTAGGCTCACGAAAAGAAGTTGACTTAGAACGAGGCTTTAAATTTAGAAATTATAAAGGCGACACAATAGATGATTATCGACATTACAGAGGAGTGCCTATTATGGCATCTAATATGGATGGGGTGGGTACATTCGATATGGCAGATATACTTGCCAAACAAAAACTATTTACTTGTCTTGTTAAAACGTTAGCAGTAGACGAACTAGTTAATTACTTTAATGCCGATCATGATTTCAGACGAGAGCATGTAGCAATGAGTATTGGAATTACAGAGAATGATTCGGCAAAGTTTAAAGAGGTATTCAATCAAGTTGATAAAGGCAATCTAAAGTACGTTTGTATTGATGTAGCAAATGGATATAGCGAACGATTTAGTAACTTCGTTAGAAAATTTAGAAAAGAATATCCTTCTGTAGTAATTATTGCTGGCAATGTAGTTACTGGTGAAATGACAGAAGAGCTAATTTTAAATGGCGCTGATATCGTTAAAGTCGGAATCGGACCAGGCAGTGTTTGCACGACTCGTATTCAAACTGGAATTGGATATCCTCAATTATCAGCAGTCATTGAATGTGCTGATGCAGCACACGGACTGGGCGGGCATATTATTGCTGACGGTGGTTGTGCTACACCAGGTGATGTTGTCAAGGCGTTTGCTGGAGGAGCCGACTATGTGATGCTAGGTGGAATGTTAGCAGGTCATGATGAGGGTGGCGGTAAGATTGTTACTAAAGAATATATTACAAAAGAAGTGGGTGTAACCGAAGAAAAATCATTTATACAATTTTATGGTATGAGTTCAGATGCGGCAAATGTAAAACACTTTGGCGGACTTAAAGATTATCG
>CAYNES010000157.1:0-1979 GCA_964396315.1 uncultured Piscirickettsiaceae bacterium
TTATTGAAATCTCAAGAACTGGGGTAACTGGGATTTCTAGAGGAAAAAAATTAATCTAAATTATAGGAAAAAAAATGAATAGATATTACGATAAAGATGCAGACCTTTCAATTATTCAAGGCAAAAAAGTAGCCATAATCGGCTATGGTTCTCAGGGACATGCTCATGCAAATAACCTAAAAGACTCGGGAGTTGAGGTGGTTGTTGGGCTTCGAGAGGGGTCATCTTCAGCAGTAAAAGCGAAAGAGGCCGGATTGGGAGTGATGTCTGTTGAAGAAGCGAGTGGATGGGCAGACGTTGTCATGGTTCTTGCGCCTGATGAGTTTCAAGCCAGTATTTATTCTGAAAATATTGAGCCAAATTTAAAAGAGGGCGTTGCTTTAGCTTTTGCGCATGGCCTTAACATTCATTTTGATATGATTGTTCCTAGAGAGGATCTCGATGTCATTATGATAGCTCCTAAAGCTCCTGGACATACTGTTCGTTCGGAGTTTGTTAAAGGCGGTGGAATCCCAGATTTGATTGCTATTCAGCAGAATGCCACTGGCAATGCTAAAGAGATTGCACTTTCATATGCCTCAGCGATTGGCGGCGGAAGAACGGGTATTCTTGAAACAAGCTTTAGAGAAGAAACAGAAACCGATCTATTTGGTGAGCAAGTCGTTTTATGCGGCGGCACAACTTCACTTGTTCAGGCGGGTTTTGAAACTCTCGTTGAAGCAGGATATGAGCCAGAGATGGCTTATTTTGAGTGCCTCCATGAGTTAAAGTTAATTGTTGACCTGTTGTATGAGGGCGGAATTGCAAATATGCGTTATTCAATTTCTAATACAGCTGAATACGGTGACGTTACTCGAGGTCCTAGAATAGTGACTGATGAGACTAAGGCTGAAATGAAGAAGATTTTAAGCGAAATTCAAAGCGGTGACTTTGCCAAAGAGTTCATTAGCAATGTTGGAGATTTGCCAGCGCGACGTGATGTTCAGCGTAAACATCAAATTGAAACGGTTGGTGAAAGCTTACGTTCAATGATGCCTTGGATTGCAAAAAATAAATTAGTTGACCAATCGAAAAACTAATTCGAACTGATCAGGTCGGCTTTGATATTTAAAAGTTATGACTGAGAAAATACCAAGAAAAAGAGGGATTTATCTTCTGCCAAGCGTTCTTACAACGTTTGGTATGTTTGCCGGATTCTATTCAATTATTTCTTCAATTAATGGTGACTTCACAGTAGCTGCAATCTCAATATTAATTGCGATGATGTGGGATACGCTCGATGGTAGGGTGGCCCGCCTTACAAACACTCAGAGCGCTTTTGGTGCTGAATACGACTCTCTGGCTGATCTAGTATCATTCGGCATAGCTCCTGCACTGCTTGTCTACCAGTGGAGCCTTTATGAGCTTGGCAGGTTTGGTTGGTTGGCAGCTTTTGTATATTTAGCTTGTGCAGCACTTAGGCTTGCAAGATTTAACACCCAGGTTGGTACTGCCGATAAGAGGTATTTTCAAGGCCTCCCTTCTCCTGCAGCGGCTGGAGTTATAGCAAGTATGATTTGGCTTAAAATTTGGACTTTCGCGTCTTTTGATTCAGATCTGATTTCAATGGGCTACTACCTTGGAGCGGGCATCACAATTTTGTGCGGTCTATTAATGGTCAGTAATCTTCGTTATTACAGTTTCAAAGAATTTGATTCTAAAAAAGCCTCATTCAGATTCCTTTTAATTGTAATTTTGAGCCTTATTATTTTGGTTTATAAGCCGAACATTATTCTATTTACAGGGTTCTTTGTCTATTTACTATCGGGCCCAGTTATCACCATTATTGGACTAAACAGAAACCGTCTAAAGAAAAAACAATCTTAATCAGCTCAAGTTCCTCTATAATCTATCGCTATGAATAAGTTTCTTAATTTATTGACGCTAATTTCACTGAGCAAGCTCTTTGCTTTGTTACGATTATTGCCGTAAGGCAATAA
>CAYNES010000158.1:0-1961 GCA_964396315.1 uncultured Piscirickettsiaceae bacterium
CTTTTTGCCTTCATTACTTCATTTGATGAAGTCGTCATTGTACTATTTGTGGGTGGTCCAGAGCAATACACTCTCCCAAGACAAATGTGGTCTGGCATACGAAATGAGATCAGTCCAACGATTCTTGCCGCAGCAACAATACTAGTGGTATTTTCAATATTGCTTCTGACAACACTTGAGATGCTCCGTCGTAGAGCAGAAAAAATTCGCGGTATTACACCTCATTAAATCCGCTAACTTACATTAAATAATTAACTTTTAATGTATAGTTTCATAAATGAGTTCTCTGCCCAGCATAACAAACAGAGCAAGACTTCTTGCTTTAATTGCCTGCCTTTTAATAACTTTCTGTATGGGCACAGTCCATGCTTTCAGCACACTAATACAAAACATTGAACTTCAAGCTAATGTTGGCCGAATGGCATCCAGCCTTGTTTACTCTGTTGCTCTTATTAATGTGACTTTAGCAGTTTTTTTTGGTCATATTCTGTATCGAAAATTTTCACCCAATCTACTGATTTCAATAATTGCATTATTACCAATCATTGGCCTATTATTCTCAAATTCACAGAGCTGGATTGGCTGGATGATTGGCTATGGTTTTCTGTTTGGCCTCTCTAGTGGACTTGGCTATGGACTCTCGCTATTTATTATGACATCAATAACTAGTAAGGAGAAACTTGGATTTACACTGGGACTAGTAACTGCCTCTTATGCGTTTGGGGCTGTAGTCTTTTCTATAATCTACCCATTTTTATTTGACTATTTTGGATTTGAAAATGGGTATGTTATTGGCCTAATTTCACTTTCATCAATGGTAATTATTGGCCTGATTATCTTCAAGCTATCAAATGTAAAAATTGATATAAATTTAAATGATATGAACCAAACTAAGTCTAGAAGTCCGAGAATTATTAAGCTTTGGTTTGGCTATTTTTTGGGCGTTTTTGCAGGACTTATGGCAATTGGACATGCTGTTCCATTGATTATTTCTTTTGGAGGTTCATCACTAAATGCGGTAACAGCAATCACTCTGATGACTCTTGGAAGCGCAATTGCTGGTATCTATGCTGGCTGGCTAGTCGACCGATTTGGGTGCAAACGCCCTCTAATTATTATTTTAATCATTAATTGTTTTGCTCTTATAGGCCTGTCAATATTGACTAGTCTAAATCTGTTAATAATTTTACTAGTTATTATTGCATCACTTTATGGCGCTGTAATTGCAATCTACCCCACACTTGTCAATCATTTCGTAGGAGAAGAACTATCAGCACGAGTCTATGGACGAGTCTTTACAGCATGGGGTGCTGCTGGTTTAATCTCGCCCTCTCTTGCGGGCTGGATGTTCGAGAAAAATAATAGCTATGACAACTCAATTCTATTTACTTTATCTATATCAAGTCTTGCTGTCATCATTATTTGGAAAATTAAATATAGCATCAAGTATTAGATAAAAAAGAGTTCTCCAAAAAAACGTATCCCTAATATAATTAAACTTATTTATTTCACCAATTTAAATCTATGAAAAAACATATTATTTCAACTGAAAAAGCCCCTGCTGCAGTAGGAACTTATTCACAAGCAGTTGCTGTTACTGGCGGAACAACTGTATACCTCTCTGGGCAAATCCCTCTTGTTCCAGGAACAATGGAAGTTGTTGAAGGAGGCATTGAAGAGCAAATCCACCAAGTCTTCAAGAACCTACAGGCTGTATGTGAAGAATCAAAAGGAAGCTTAGGTGGCATAGTTAAATTAAACATTTTTTTAACGGATTTAAATAACTTTGCCACTTTGAATGAGATTATGTCAACTTATTTCTCAGAGCCTTATCCTGCAAGAGCAGCCATTGGAGTTAATGAACTCCCTAAAGGTGTAAGTGTTGAAATGGATGGCGTTATGGTTCTTAGTTCGGACTCTTACAGCTTCTAAATTTATGCCTTCAATCTCTGATCCAATCA
>CAYNES010000159.1:0-1949 GCA_964396315.1 uncultured Piscirickettsiaceae bacterium
ATAAAGATGAAGCATTAAAACAAATGTATCGAGTTCTGAAGAAGGGAGGCACGCTTTTAATTTTAGAGTTCTCTAAAGTTGAAAACCAGACGCTAGAAAAAATTTATGACCTTTACTCGTTTAATCTAATTCCCAAGTTTGGAGAATTTTTTGCCAATGACGAAGATAGTTATCAATACCTTGCTGAATCAATTCGCAAACATCCTGATCAAGAGACATTAAAAACTATGGTCCTTGATGCTGGCTTTGAATTTTGTGAATATCACAACCTGACTGGAGGTATTGTTGCTCTTCATAAAGCAATTAAGGTCTAGCCAAAATGTTTCGCCTGACCATTGAAAAATCCTTAAATCATTTTATCAATGCTAACAACATTGATTTAGCTCATATCGACAACAAAATATTCAGCCTTAGGGTAGATGAAATAGACTTAAGCTTGTTTTTTCTTTGTCTAAACTCACGTATTTTTGTAATTGACAATCTTCAAAACAAAAAGGTAGATGTCTCAATCCTAATGAATAAAGCTTCCTTTTTAGCAATATTTAAGGGATCAACATTAGAAGAGCTTCTCGAGGCTGAAGATATTGAAATCAATGGAAGTGTTAACACCGCTCAACAGCTTGCAAACTTATTATCATCCTCTTCAATTGATATAGAAGAGCTAATTTCGAAATATACTGGTGATATAGTAGCGCACCAAATTGGACAAGCATTCAGGCAATTCAAAGAGGCCACTATTAGCAATGATAGCTCAATAATTAGCACTATAAAAGATGAAATAACAACTGCACTAATCGCCCCAAGTCGCTCTAAATTCTTTAAAGGAAGAGCTTGATAAATGAAAAGTTTTTTTCGCTTTGCAGGAATACTGAGAACGCTAATTCGATATAGATTAGACTATTTGATTCTGTCTACTTCTTTCCTTAAAAGCCTTAAGCCATTAATTTACCTAACGCCGTGGCATTATTTTCCTAGCAAAAAGCTCACAAGGGCAGAAAGGATTCGACTTGCGCTTGAGGAGCTCGGCCCAATATTTATAAAATTTGGACAAACTTTATCAACACGAAGAGATCTTTTGCCAGAAGACATTGGCATGGAGCTGGCAAAGCTTCAAGATAAATGCCCTCCATTTCCTGCAGCAGAGTCAAAACTAATCATTGAAAAAGCACTTGGCGATAAAGCTTCAAATCTTTTTTCATCGTTTGATGATGCTCCTCTTGCATCAGCTTCTATTGCACAAGTCCACACCGCAATTACACAAAGTGGTGAAGAAATAATTATTAAAGTGGTGCGTCCAGGGATTGAAAAAAAAATCAAAAGAGATATACGACTTCTTTACACATTGGCAGCTCTTGCTGAAAAACATAAAGACGGAAAAAGACTCAGACCAAAAGAGGCTGTTGAAGAGTTTGAAGGAATTATTTTTAATGAACTTAACATGATGGTTGAAGCTGCTAACGCTTCACTTTTAGGAAAAAACTTTAAAAACTCTAGCCTTCTTTATGTGCCAAAAGTTCATTGGGATCTTTGTCGCTCAAATATATTGGTTACTGAGCGAATCTATGGCACTCCTGTGAACGATATTGACGCCCTAAAGAAGAAAAATGTTGACTTTAAGTCTCTTGCAGAAGACGGCGTAATCATATTTTTTACCCAAGTTTTTGATCATAATTTTTTTCATGCAGACATGCATCCAGGAAATATTTTTGTTGGAGAAAATAACCAATATACTGGGGTGGATTTTGGAATCATGGGCACGCTTACTGAGGCTGATCAATATTATTTAGCCCAAAACTTTCTGGCATTTTTTAACCAAGACTATAAACGAGTATCGCAAGTTCATCTTGAGTCTGGATGGATACCCGAAGGAACAAACGTGATGGAGTTTGAAAACGCGATAAGAAGCGTTTGTGAGCCAATTTTTGAAAAGCCATTAAGTGAAATCTCTT
>CAYNES010000160.1:0-1942 GCA_964396315.1 uncultured Piscirickettsiaceae bacterium
GGACAGTTCATCGGTTTAACCGCGTAATCTCTGTTCTCAGAGTGAGTCGTAAACATAGCGTCACCAAACTTGTCCCAGTGGCCTGATTTCTCCCACATGGTTCTGTCCATCACCTCGGGCGTGTGGACCTCTTGATAGCCATTATCTTTGAAGACCTGACTCATGTACTGAAGAATGATTTGATAGAGAGTCCATCCCTTAGGGTGCCAAAAGACCATGCCTGGTGCCTCTTCCTGAGTATGAAAAAGGTTTTGGACCTTTCCAATCTTTCGATGATCTCTCTTCTCAGCCTCTTCGAGACGGTGAAGATGTGCTGCTAGATCGTCTTTATTTTCCCAGGCCGTTCCGTAAACTCTTTGAAGCATCTCGTTATTCGAGTCGCCACGCCAATAGGCGCCAGCAAGTTTCATCAGTTTAAAGGCTTTGAGCTTGCTGGTTGAAGGTACATGAGGGCCTCTACAAAGATCCACAAAGTCTCCCTGCTTGTATAGAGAAAGGACTTCATTCGTTGGAATCGATTCAATGATTTCGGCCTTGTAGTGTTCTCCCATTGACTTGAAGAATTCAATGGCGTCTTCACGAGTCATCTCCATTCTCTCAATAGGAAGATTTTGCTTAACAATAACGTTCATCTTTTTTTCTATTTTTGCAAGGTCCTGCTCAGAGAAACCATCCTTGTAAGCAAAATCATAATAGAACCCATTATCAATAACAGGACCTATAGTAACCTGAGCCTTGGGATAAATCTGCTGCGTAGCTTGCGCCAAAAGGTGTGCTGTTGAATGACGAATCACCTCGAGGGCTTTTTCGTCTTTATTGGTAATAATGGCAACATCTGAATCGTTTTCAATCATGAAAGAAGTGTCAACTAGCTGACCATCGACCTCTCCTGCAATTGCTGCCTTTGCCAGACCTGAGCCAATCGATGAGGCAACCTCAGCCACAGTCAGCGACTGCTCGTATGATTTAACTGTGCCGTCAGGCAGTGTTACATTAGGCATAACTCATGAAAAAAACAAAAAATCCAATTTTACCTTGATAGATGACATACCTTTACAAAAAATAAGACTTTAAATCACTTTAGGATTACAACTTTAAAGTATATTAGGCCGATATGAAAATCACTCGTCAATCGCCAGAATTTTTAATCCTTTTAATGACTATTGGCTCTGCCATCAGCTGGGCTGTATGGCTTAACCTTCTTAATAACTTTGCTATCGAAGAGATTGACTTTACGGGCGCTGAAATGGGTATTCTGCAAAGCCTTAGAGAGATTCCAGGCTTTCTAGCGTTCACTGTCATCTTTGTCTTAGCATTTGTCAAAGAACAAAAACTAGCTTACATTTCACTAGCGATGCTTGGAACTGGTATTGTTTTAACGGGTTTTGTTGAGACTAATCTTACCTTTTACCTAGCTACCATTATCATGTCGATAGGGTTTCATTACTTTGAAACCATTAATGGATCACTCACCCTCCAGTGGATTGACAAAGACAAAACAGCAGAGTTTTTAGGCAGAGTTATCGCAACACGATCTGCTGCCTCAATCATAGCCTTCAGTTTTGTCTGGGTCCTCTTTCAACAGTTTGAGCTGAGCTATATGTGGCTCTATACACTAGGCGGCGGCGTAGCTATTGTAATAGTTTTGTTTTGTTGGCAGAACTTCCCTCTGTTCCCAGAAAAAGTCAGTCAAACCAAGAAAATCATTCTAAGAAAGCGCTACTGGCTCTACTATGCACTCCAGTTTATGAGCGGCGCCAGAAGACAGATATTTGTCGTATTTGCAGGCTTTTTGATGGTTGAAAAGTTTGAGTTTACGGTAGCCGAAATATCAATGCTATTGATTGCTAATGCAGCTATCAATGTTGTCTTTGCTCCTAAAATTGGAAGACTCATCCAAAGGTTTGGAGAGAGAAAATCTCTCATCTTTGAGTACATTGGA
>CAYNES010000161.1:0-1937 GCA_964396315.1 uncultured Piscirickettsiaceae bacterium
ACAAGAAGATGGATTATCTAATTTTCTTGTACGTTTTATAATTCTATTATTAGTTCATGTTCACTATAATATAATTTAATTTTATATAGCCTAAACATAGCTCTTTTGATTAATAAAACTTAACTGAATTATGAAAACTTTGTTACATGTTGGTTGTGGCCATTCAAATATTTCTCAATTAAATGGTTTTAGTGTTTCGGATTGGCAAGAAATTCGATTGGATATAGATGAGAAAGTTAATCCAGATATTGTAGGTACTTTAACAGATATGACTCTAGTAGAAACTGCAAGTATTGATGCAATATATTCTGCATATAACATTGACCACATTTATGCTCATGAGGTGCCAATTGCTTTTAAAGAGTTTCACAGGGTGTTAAATGATGATGGAATTGTAGTTTTGAGGTGTCCAGATATTCAAAAAGTATGTGAGGTAATAGCGCAGGATAAATTATTAGAGCCACTTTATGAATCGCCTATTGGGCCAATTTTTCCAATAGACATTTTATTCGGAAATAGACAACAGATAGCTGATGGTAATAAATTTATGGCTAAAAAAGTTGGATTTACTTATTCTGTATTAAATCAAACTTTTAGTGAGGCAGGCTTTCAGGCTAGATATGGTGGAAGGATGCCAAATAATGGAGGTGAACTGGCTATAGTAGCTTTCAAAAAAAGAAAATCAGAAGAAGAAATTAAGAAAATTGCAGACCCACTATTATTTGGTTAAGAAGTTTAATAATCAGTATTACAAAGTATTTGTTATAAAACTATATGCATTTAACTAAAAATTAATTATTAATCAATGAAAACATTACTTCATGTAGGTTGCGGTCCCCAAGATAAATCTGATTTAAAGGGGTTTAATAGTGATGACTGGAGTGAAATCAGACTTGATATAGATAAGGATGTCAATCCAGATATAGTTGGCACATTAACAGATTTAAGTTTAGTAGAAACTGCCAGTATTGATGCAGTTTACTCTGCCTTCAATATTGATCATATATATCCTCATGAAGTTCCAATAACTTTGCGTGAGTTTTACAGAGTATTGAGAGATGATGGTATTGTTGTGATTACATGCCCCGATATGCAAGGAGTTTGTGAGGCAATAGCACAAGATAAGCTTTTAGACGTTCTATATGAATCGTCATCAGGTCCAATATCTCCAATAGATGTTCTATTTGGAAACAGAAGGGAGGTTTCAGGTGGCAATGAATTCATGGCAAAAAAAGGCGGTTTTACATATTCTGAGTTGGACAGGGTGTTTTTTGATGCTAGATTTAAGACTAGAGTAGGAGGGAGAAGAGAGGAGATTTATGAGTTATTCCTTGTTGCATTTAAACAAGAAAAATCCAATGAACAAATACAAAAAATTGCCATACCATTTATACCAAGTCCTCAATTGAAAAGTTAATTAAACTCTCTTCTATACTTTATGCTAGAGGCTGTATAGATTGTAAATACCAAAGTGATAAAGTACAATAACCATTTTAATTTTATCACCTAACCTCTATGATAGAGAGTCCAGTTAGTTCGACAATAGACTTTGAAAAAAAAGGTGTACAACACGGCTTTCTTAAACTTCCTCATTCTCGTGATGATTCTGCTTGGGGTTCAATAGTAATTCCAATTACAGCAGTTAAAAATGGCAAAGGCCCAACAATCCTATTTACTGGCGCTAATCATGGTGATGAATATGAAGGGCCCGTCGCATTATTTGATTTAGCTAATAATATAAAAGTAGAGGAAATATCTGGCAGAGTCATCATTGTGCCTGGTATGAATTATCCAGCTTTTAAAGCTGGAAAAAGAACCTCTCCCATTGATGGTGGCAATATGAATCGAGTATTTCCAGGCAATCCAGAAGGAAACTTTACTGAAAAAATTGCAGATTATTTCAATCGAATACTTTTGCCAATGGCAGATTATGTCGT
>CAYNES010000162.1:0-1920 GCA_964396315.1 uncultured Piscirickettsiaceae bacterium
CCTGCCAAGGAGCGTTGCAATGAGAAAATTCTCAATCAGGCTTGGCAATCAAAACGACGCTCATTTTTTTCAACTAACAAGGAAAATAAATGAGCAATTCAACAGCAAATAGTAATGACTTTAATGTTTCTGATCTTGACCTCGATAGCTTGAGCAATGATTTTAAGGTAGCTGATATTAACCTTGCAGATTTTGGACGCAAGGAAATTGAGCTAGCTGAATCTGAAATGCCAGCCTTAATGGCGCTCAGAGAAAAATACAGCAAAGAGCAGCCGCTCAAAGGCGCAAAGATTATGGGCTGTATTCATATGACAATTCAAACTGCTGTCCTTATGGAAACATTGATTGATCTTGGTGCGGAAATACGCTGGTCATCTTGCAATATTTTTTCAACACAAGATCATGCAGCTTCTGCTATGGCTGCGAGAAATATTCCTGTTTTTGCATGGAAAGGCGAAACAGAAGAGCAATTTTTGTGGTGTATTGAACAAACTATTCTTCATGATGGTAAGCCATGGGATGCCAACATGATACTTGATGATGGTGGTGATTTAACCGGGATGGTTCATGATAAATATCCTGAAATGCTCGACAGAATTCATGGCATCAGTGAAGAGACAACAACAGGGGTTCATCGCCTTCTAGAAATGATTGAAGATGGCGAACTTAAAGTTCCAGCGATTAATGTAAATGATGCAGTCACTAAATCAAAAAATGACAACAAATATGGATGTCGTCATTCATTAAACGATGCTATTAAGCGTGGAACTGATATGTTGATGTCAGGCAAGAAAGCTCTCCTTATTGGTTATGGAGACGTTGGCAAAGGCTCGGCAATGTCACTCCGCCAAGAGGGAATGATTGTCAAGATTTCTGAAGTGGATCCAATTTGTGCTTTTCAGGCATGCATGGACGGTTTTGAAGTGGTTTCTCCATATATTGACGGTATCAACACGGGCTCTTTGGACTGCATTAATAAGAACCTTCTCGCTAACACTGATTTGATTGTCACAACGACAGGCAACACTAATGTTTGTGATGCTCCTATGCTTCAATGCCTAAAATCGGGTTCAGTAGTTTGCAATATCGGTCACTTTGATAATGAAATTGATACACAATATATGCGTGATAATTGGAAGTGGGATGAAGTCAAACCTCAAGTTCACAGAATCTATCGCTCAAATGATAATAACGATTACTTAATTCTGCTTTCTGAAGGAAGACTAGTCAACTTAGGTAATGCAACTGGACACCCATCTAGAATCATGGATGGCTCTTTTGCTAATCAAGTACTTGCTCAAATGCATCTTTTTGAAAAGAAATTTGCAGACTTACCTAAAGACCAAAAGGCGGCCAATATTACAGTTGAACTTCTACCAAAGAAATTAGATGAAGAAGTAGCTGCAGGAATGGTTGGAGGCTTTGGGGGCATGTTAACTGTCATGACTGACGAGCAAGCAAAATACATTAACACTCCTAAAGAAGGGCCTTTCAAGCCAGAGACTTATAAGTATTAAGCTTATTAGGGAGTTTCTAAAATGCGGGATCTTTTTCCCGCATTTTTTTTAAATCTTATTCAGTAAAAAATAAATGTCAGCCTTAATACAGATTGGTGAGGTAAAATTTTGTTATTTCTCAGTTCGAATTAAATGTCTAATTTAGAGCTTGATACAACCAAATCATTTCAAAATTTAATCCATAAATTACAGATTTTCTGGGCAGAAAAAGGTTGCGCCATTGTTCAACCATTTGATATGGAGGTCGGTGCAGGTACATTTCATCCAGCAACGTTTATTAGGTCAATTGGGCCCGAGCCATGGAAGGCAGCCTATGTTCAGCCCTCCAGAAGACCCGGGGATGGTCGTTATGGTGAAAACCCTAATCGCCTTCAACACTATTATCAATTTCAAGTTTTATTGA
>CAYNES010000163.1:0-1907 GCA_964396315.1 uncultured Piscirickettsiaceae bacterium
AATTCCCATCAAATAGCAAGGCTCATGAATATAGTTATCAAATACTGAAAAATTACTACCATGCTCACCGCCATATCCACTTCCAGGATCTCCCATTAGATACGCTATATTTGGATAGTCATCAGCTACCTTTCTAGCCTCAGCACTAATACCAAAAGCTTCACCAACTATGAGGTCCACTCCACTTTCAGAATACTCCCTTAAAACTCTAACATAGTCTGTATTTGAAACTTTCTCAGAGTTAACATAATCAATTTCACCTCTATCAGCTGCTGCCTGCAAAGCAAGATGTAATCTTGCATCCCATTTTTGTTGTAATGGCTGAGTATATACGCCTGCAACTTTAATTTTGTCTGCAAACACTTGTCCAGACAAAAGAAAGCTAGATAATGCAATGATTAATAGTTTATTTAAACTTCCTATTTTCATTATTTACTCCTTTTATTATTAAAAATGTAATACAAACATTCTTAAAAATTACTCAAATGCAATTGTATTACCCCTCTCATTCAACCTCAAAAAAAAACTCTAAGAGGCTAAACAATTTCTTGTTTCCAAGCCTTTTTTTAATTTGACTCTCTTTGGATTTTTCCGATATTGTGTCACATAATAACATAACAATACATAATAATATGTATGATGTTTTTCGAAAAAATTTACTATTGATAATCTAAATGATTTAGACAATTAGTCTTAAAAAATAACTGATTTTTAATTAATCTAGCAAGCTATTAAATTCTTTCGACTGCCATTGCAACACCCATCCCGCCGCCAATACAGAGGGTTGCGAGACCTTTGTTTGCTTTATCTCGCTCCATCCCATGCAGAAGGGTGACCAATATCCTGGCTCCTGAAGCTCCTATCGGATGACCAAGCGCGATAGCGCCCCCGGTGACATTCACTTTGGATTTATCTAAGCCAAGAGAATCATTGACTGACATAGCTTGAGCAGCGAAGGCTTCATTCGCCTCAACACGATCTAGTTCAGAGACCTTCCATCCAGCCCTCTCTAGGCACTTTGTACTCGCTGGAATTGGCCCAGTTCCCATAATTTTAGGATCTACTCCTGCACTCGCATAAGAGATGATCCTAGCCATAGGCTTAAGTCCAAGCTCTTGTGCTTTTGATAAAGTCATAACCATTACAGCAGCTGCTCCATCATTTATACCTGAAGCATTTCCAGCAGTCACAGTTCCATCTTTTTTAAATGCTGGCCTTAGATTCGAAAGTGATTCTTCGTTTGTTCCATGTCTGGGATATTCGTCCGTATCAAAAACAACATCATCACCCCTTCTTTGAGGAATTGTAATTGCAGTTATTTCATCACGAAAAAGATCTGAAATCTGCGCAGATTCAGTTTTTTGTTGAGATGACGCTGCAAATTGATCTTGGTTCTCTCTCGTGTAGTCAAACTTTGAAGCAATGTTTTCAGCTGTTACGCCCATATGATAGTCATTGAAAGCACACCATAATCCATCAACAACCATTGTATCAACCATCTCCCATGGACCCATTTTTTTTCCTTCTCTTGAGCGTGGCAAAACGTGACCAGAGAGGCTCATGTTCTCTTGACCACCCGCAATAACTATTTCAGAATCGCCACATGCAACAGCTTGAAATGCAAGCTGTACAGCTTTTAAACCACTTCCACAAACTTTGTTGATTGTCATTGCAGGTGTTTGATTCGGAAGACCTGCATCTATTGCGGCCTGCCGGGCTGGATTCTGTCCACTTCCAGCAGTCAAAACCTGCCCTAGAATTACCTCATCAACTTGATTGCTATCCAATCCAGTTTTTTGAAGTAACGAAGAAATTACTGCAGATCCAAGTTTATGAGCAGGTATTGAGGAAAGAGAACCCCCGAAGGATCCAAGAGCAGTTCTTGTTGCAGCAACAATAACTATTTC
>CAYNES010000164.1:0-1850 GCA_964396315.1 uncultured Piscirickettsiaceae bacterium
TTGCTAATCTAACCACAGTATCATTTGCTTCAGAGCCAGAGCCACAAAAATAAACCTTGTTCATTCCATCTGGTGTTTTATCCGCAATCATTTCTGACAACTTAATGGCTGATGGATGACTCGACCCAAAAAAATTATTGTAGTAAACAAGCTCTTTCATTTGTTCGTTCACTGCATCAATAATTGATTGCTGCCCATAGCCCATGTTGACGCACCAGAGACCAGACATACTATCTAAGATTTTCTTACCATCATTATCGTATATGTAAACACCATCCGCACGACTGATGATATGAGTCGACTCAGGGTTTTTAATGTAACTTAAATCACTGAATGATTGAATAAGATGCTTCGCATTTTTTTTCTGAAGGGCTGAAGTACTTGCTGACATATTCTTTCCTTAAATAAGTTGAAAAAATTACAAAAAAATAATTAATACATTTTGTATTTTCTAATTAGGATATAGTGTAATCTTTTTTAATCTTTTGACAATAATTATTTAATATTTTTTTAGTTTATGAAGAACTTTGCGGAGAAATTTCTCACAGAAAACCCTGATCTAAAAAAAATTGAATTCATTTATGTCGACTTTAATGGCATCGCAAGAGGTAAGAGCGCCTCTCCTAAAACCCTAATTAAGGCAGTTAATGGTGGATTAAAAATGCCAGTCTCAAGCTATGTTTTAGATATTTGGGGTGATAATCCTAAGGGGACAGGTCTCGTCATGACGACTGGAGATGGTGATGCAATCTGCAGAGTTGTTGAAAACTCACTCGCATTAACTCCTTGGAGCTCAAATCGGACTGCCCAGTGCCTTGTCAGCATGGAAGATAATGATGGAAAGGCTATTTATGCTGACTCTCGAAACATACTTAAGAGTGTTTTGAGTCGGTTTGATGGGCTTGGACTCAGGCCAGTCATCGCCCCTGAAATAGAATTTTATCTAGTTGACAAGCAGCTCACAAAACATGGCCATCCGCAGATGCCATTAATTCCTGGAACTAACAGGCGTTACAGAGAAGTTCAATTACTTAACCTCAATGTCATGGATGATTTTGAGGATTTCTTTGATCTGGTTGATAAAAGTGCTAAATCACTTGCCATTCCATCCGAGACAGCAATTGCAGAGTGCGCTCCGGGTCAATTTGAAATTAACTTGCTTCATCATGATGACCCACTTCTGATGGCTGACCAAGCTTTTTTAATGAAAAGATCGATAAAGAACTGTGCAAAAAAGTTTAACTTAAATGCCACATTTATGGCCAAACCGTTTTCTGAGGAAGCAGGAAATGGAATGCATGCGCATCTAAGTATCATTGATAAAAAGGGTAATAATCTTTTTAAAGTTGATTCAAAGAATCAACCTCAAGGAATTTTTGCAAACGCGATTGCAGGACTTTTAAAAACAACCCCTGATTTCCTCTCGTTTTATGCCTCTCATTCTAACTCTTACAGGAGACTAGTTCATAATGCTGATCATGCTCCAACAACATTGAGCTGGGGGCACGAAAACAGAACTGCTCTAATTAGAATTCCTGAGGCCTCACCAAGTGCCACAAGATTAGAATTTAGACTTCCAAGCGCTGACTCAAATCCTTATTTAGTTTTTGCATCAATCCTATCAAGCGTACTTTCAGGAATTCAAAACAAATTCCCACTTAGCAAGGAGACTTTAGGTAATGCTCATGCGCAACACAAGCCAGAACTTGGTATTACTTGGCGTGAGGCAGTTGACAAAACGAGTAAATCAAAAATTGTAAAAGAATTTTTTGGTGAACAATTTCAAAAATCTTACCAAGTCGTTAAAGAACATGAAATCAATAGATTTGAGAGTACAGTTACAGATTTTG
>CAYNES010000165.1:0-1849 GCA_964396315.1 uncultured Piscirickettsiaceae bacterium
TGAACCAAGTAATTATCCCAAATTTAATGTGATAAAGGCGGTAAATGTTAAAATTAAATTGAAATTAAAAACCCTTATTTATTTTTATTGTTATCATGTTTGTTTTTCAGTGCCTATATCCTAGATACTATGCCTCTTGCTCTCTCTACAAATCATTTAGCTAAAACTTACTCCAATAATCTTGAGGCATTAAAGGGAATAAATTTAAAAGTTGAAGAGGGTGATTTTTTTGCCTTACTAGGGTCTAATGGTGCCGGTAAAACAACGGCAATTGGAATTATTTCAGGATTACTAAAGAGCACCTTGGGCGAGGTTGAAATTAATGGTTTGAATCAAAAAAATCATTCTAATGAGGTCAAGAAAATGATTGGATTGATGCCACAAGAGTTCAACTTTAATCCTCATGAGCCTAACATTGAAATCCTTATAAATCAGGCAGGATACTTTGGCATCCCTCGTAAAGAAGCCAAAATTCAAGCTGAAGTTTTATTAAAAAAAATGGAGCTTTGGGATAGGCGCTTTGATGTTGCGCAGTCATTATCAGGAGGCATGAAAAGACGATTAATGCTTGCAAGAGCTTTAATCCATAAACCAAAAATTTTGATACTTGATGAGCCAACTGCAGGAGTTGATGTTGAAATACGTCAATCAATGTGGCATTACCTAACCCAGCTAAATAATGATGGGATGACCATTATTTTGACAACGCATTATTTAGAGGAGGCCGAATCTCTGTGTAGAAATATCGCTATTCTTAATGATGGTGAGTTGGTGGAACAGTCCAATATGAAGAAGCTTCTTGCTAGAGCAAAAAGACAGGTCATCATTATCGACACTATTGAGAAAATATCTGGTCAGATAGAAATAAGTGATTGCGACTGTGTGGTCATTGATGAGAATACTTTGCAGGTTTCTCAAGGTGAAGGGATCTCCATATCTGATGTAGTTTCATCACTATCAGATCAAAATATTCATGTCTCCCATCTCAGGAGTTCACAAAATCGACTAGAGGCGCTTTTTTTATCACTTACCAGTTAAATAAATATGTGGATTGCATACAAAACGATTGTCATTAAGGAAATACTAAGATTCATTAGGATTTGGGTTCAAACGATCGTTCCGCCAGTAATAACAACCTCATTGTATCTGCTTATTTTTGGAGGCTTAATGGGCGGCAGAATAGGTCAGATGCAGGGGATAGAATATATCGATTTTATTGTCCCTGGAATTATTTTAATGACAGTAATTATGCAATCTTACGCTAATACTGTGTCATCTTTTTTTATGACTAAATACAATAATAGTTTTGAAGAGCTTCTTGTCTCAACAACCCCCAATTGGATTATTTTGCTAGGATTCGTAAGTGGCGGAATAGCAAGAGGTTTTTGTGTTGGATTGGCTGTAACTTTTACAATTTCTTTTTTTGTTGAAATAAAAATATTTAGTCTATTAATTATTGCTATCACTTTTTTCCTAACATCAATCATGTTTGCATTGGCTGGGTTTATTAATGCTGTTTTTGCTAGAACCTTCGACGATATTTCAATCATCCCAAATTTTGTTCTTTTGCCTCTGACCTATTTAGGAGGCATGTTCTATAGTATTGATATTTTGCCTAGCTTCTGGAGAGCGTTGTCGGCTTTCAACCCAATTTACTATATGATGGATGCATTCAGATTGGGTTTTTTGGGTATTGGTTCTGTTGAGCTATGGAAAGCTTTTTTAGTTCCTATTTCAATGATAATTATTCTTGCTCTAGCAGCTAATGCACTATTAAATCGGGGTGTAAGTATTAAGACAGAGTAGTCTTCTTAGGAGCCAATTACACCCTCTTCGCCGTTCATAATTC
>CAYNES010000166.1:0-1839 GCA_964396315.1 uncultured Piscirickettsiaceae bacterium
TTTAGAAAGACCTGAGTTATCAGCAATTGCTGAAACTAAATCTGATTTATTCATTATTTTAACTCCTTAATTTTAAAAAGAATTTGTATAAAACCTTGCGATATATTTCTTAGGTTTAAAATTGATTATCCATTTATAATCCCTTCTGTCAAGCATCATTCTGGGTTATTTACGTAAAATTTTAAGTAGGATAAAATACCAATAAAAATTAGCTTTCAGTTGTTTTAATAAGAGGTGCAAAATTTTCAGTCCAGACATCTTTTGTTATTTCACCTATATGCTTATGAATGATTAAACCCTTTTTATTAATTAGGAAGGTTTCTGGAGTAGCGTAAACCCCAAGCTCCATTCCAATTTGACCCTTAGGATCAAACACTATCTCATCAAAAGGGTTTCCCATCACTTTAAGGTACTCATCTCCATCACTTCTTGTGTCTTTATAATTAATTCCAATGAGTTTTAAATTATTGTTTTTGGCTATGTTCATGATCATTTGATGCTCTTTTCTACAGGTCACGCACCATGAAGCCCAAACATTAACAAGAGCAATCTGATTACCCATTAAATCATTTAATTTAACATTTTCATTTGTATAAAAATCAGCGCCTTCGACTATTGGAAAAATCTTTCCAACTAGAGGAGAAGGCAACTTATTTGGATTCGAATTTAAACTCAGAAATAAGAAAATTCCGATAACTATAAATACTAGCAAAGGTATTATCTTTTTCATTTTTTTGTCTCTAAAGATTCAAGAGCAGCAGCAACCTCAGGCGGCATATAGTTCTCATCATGTTTTGCTAGAACCTCAGTTGCATTAAAAGTATTTTTACAGATTGACTTAACACATTTATTTAAGATTGATCCTGAAGCAACAACGCCTTGCCCTTCCCTAAAAAGATCAGGCAATATACCTTCATAAGATACCTCAATTGACTCAGAGTTATCAGTTACAGAAAAGGTGACGAGCATTCCATCCCTCTCCACGCTACCGTCCTCTACAAGACCTCCAATTCTAAAGCTTTTATCATTAGGAGCTTTTCCATGAATAATATCTGAGGGTGTATAGAAATATAATAAATTCTCACTAAAGGCTTTAATCCCTAAATACCCTGCCAAAAAAACTCCAGATACAAGAAGTCCAACGAGTATCATTCGGTTTTGTCTTTTAGTCATTTATTTCTTGAATATTTATTTGTTAGAGATGATAGAGTGTTTAAATGATTGCGCTTAGCAGTTACAAAAAGAGCAATAATTGTTAATGCCGAAACGCCATAGGCAAGCCAGACATAGAATGCATATTTTCCATAAGGAAGAAAAGAAAAAAACTCTACCATAGTCATGACGTTAAACTCCTTACTTCTTCTTGTACCCATCGAGAATTTTGTTCACGAACTAGCACCTCAGTCCTGGCCTTTATTGAGACCAACAATGCATAAAGTAAAATTGATGCCACAAACATTAGGGCTAATGCAATCTGCATATCAGGGTCTTTAATACCTCCAGTGCCAACAGAATAACCCTGATGAAGGGTATTCCACCATTTAACAGAGTAGTGAATGATAGGAAGGTTTATCAAGCCAACTATGGCTAGGATAGAGCTAGATTTAGCCGCTGTTCTTGGGTTATCAAATGCACTATTTAGGGACATATAGGCTAGATATAAAAACAGTAAAACAAGTTCCGATGTTAACCTTGCATCCCAAACCCACCAAGTGCCCCACATAGGCTTACCCCATATTGCGCCTGTTGCTAATGCAATGATTGTAAATCCAGCCCCAATTGGCGCTGAAACTTTAGCAACAACCTCAGCCATTTTGATCTGCCAAATGAGTCCAATGC
>CAYNES010000167.1:0-1832 GCA_964396315.1 uncultured Piscirickettsiaceae bacterium
AGACTGAGCTAGTCTCTTCAGTCTGTTTGTTGACAAATAGAATCGTCTCGTTGAAGTGAAGAAAGAAACGCTCAGCTGGACATTTAGATGAAATTTTTGATTCTAGTTCACCCTCAGACATAGCGCTCACAATTTGGTCATAATGCTGATCAGTGAGCCTGACATACCTCGTATCTAGATAGTCACCAAGCTCGTTATCACCTTCGTATTCTTTGATATATTCGATTAGCTCTTTAAGCATGAGTTTTAGGTTTTAATATAGAGATGAGAATTTTAACAAAGATTTACTTTGATTTACCAAATTGAATTTGATATATATCAAAGATAGTAATCGACATTGCAGCAATGATGGGTCCAATAAATAAGCCCAAGATGCCGAACTTGATGATTCCTGCTAAGGTTGAAAGGACAGTAATCAAGGTATGGTTCAGTGGACTCTGATGTTTCATAGAGCTCGAGAGTTTCATAATAATAATTGGCCTTAATAGGTTATCAATCACGGTGCCAGCGATTATTGCACCAAAAAATATAATAATGAATGCTCCTGTTGGCTCACCGATTGCAAATAAATAGATAGAAAGTGGAAGCCAAACTAGAACACCTCCAAGGATCGGAATAAAGCTTGCTAGCGCCATAGCTACGCCAAAAAATAAAGCGGGCAGGCCAACTATCATAACACCAATTGCAAACACAACACCTTGAGTGATTGCGACTAAGAATACGCTACCAACCAGTGTTAAAGAGAGACCAGAGAATTGATTAAGAAGTAAATCATTTATCTTGTTATCAAGTGGCGAGACTTTTCTTACCTTTTCAATAAAGGTTGGTCCATCAATATAAAAGTAGTAAAGGGAAAAGATTGTAATGATGACAAAAAAGATAAACTGACTCGAGAGTCTAGTGATGCTCTTAAGGATAACAATTGAAAAATCCGTTACTCCTACCGCTATACTCTCTAAATTATTTCTTAGTGAGCTATCCAGAAACTCACGAATTGAATCAGTCAGAGGGAGACTCAAAACAATTTCGTCCGTAATCCTGCTGATTTCGCTGAGCTGAAAGTCACTCTGTAGTTTATTAATCAGTGCTGTTGTCTCGATACCACTGACAAGCAGAATATAACCAAGCGGCAGAATTAAGAGAATAGTCACTGAGAACGTCATAATCAGTGCCGCTATATTTTTTGATCGTTTCTCGGAAAGTCTATTAAAACTTCCAAAGGTTGAGATGCAGATTAAAAGCGAGAGGAAAAGGTAGGCAATGAACGGTGTGAAAAGCCAAACTATTGCAAGAATGGATAAAGCTAGAAGTATTAATACTAGACCATTGCCATGACGGTTGTTAACACTTTCAGCCACATTGACTCCTTGAAGTTATCTCTACATACGCAGATAAAGTATACTATATTGTTTTAAATATTAAACAAAAATACATGGAAACAGCTTATCTTGCCGGCGGATGTTTTTGGTGTGTTGAGGCGATTTTTCAACGCGTTAATGGAATCATTGGATTGAAAAGTGGCTATTGTAATGGCTCTACTCAAAACCCGTCTTATGAGTCTATTTGTAGTGGTCAAACTGGGCACGCTGAAGTGGTTAAAATTGACTTCGATGAGAGTGTGGTTTCGTTTGAAGAATTGCTTGATGTCTTTATTGCAACTCATGACCCGACGAGCCTTAATCAGCAGGGCGCTGATAAAGGGACTCAGTATCGATCTGCGATCTTCTATGTCAATGATTCCCAGAAGCAGATAGCAACCAGAGTTATTGAAGGCATAAAAGGTGCTGTTACGGAAATAACTGAGCTAGATGTTTTTTATCCTGCTGAAGACT
>CAYNES010000168.1:0-1831 GCA_964396315.1 uncultured Piscirickettsiaceae bacterium
TAATTTACTTAATTGAAAAGGAATGGGCTAGAACTGCAGATGATATTTTATTTAGGAGATCTAAACTTGGACTTAGTTTTTCTAAAAATGAAATCAAACGTTTAGATCAATATTTGGAAGGCTTTTTCAAGGCAAACAATCATTTAAAAAGTATTGAACTAAAAGGCAATATGGTTGAAACAGTATGACACTCGTAGTAGAACTCCTAGGGTCAATAGCTCTCCTTTTATGGGGCCTGAGAATGGTTCGTACGGGCGTAATGCGGTCGTATGGAACAAATTTAAAAAGATTTGCTCGTCGATCTGAAGGCAGAATTTTTCCAGCTTTTTTATCTGGACTCATTGTCGCAGCCCTCCTGCAGAGTAGCACAGCAGCGGTTTTAATTTCTGCATCATTTGCAGGTCAAAGCCTTATAGGAGCTGGCACTGCATTCATTACCATGTTGGGTGCTGATATTGGAACCTCTGTTGCAGTTCTTATTGCTTCACAAAAATTTACAACTTTGGCACCATTTTTACTTGCTGTAGGTGTTTTTGGATTTATTGCTTCTAAAGAAAACAAGCGTCAAAATGTTTTCAGAGCAATTAGTGGTCTAGGCTTGATTCTTTTTGCATTAATTTTAATTTCCTCAACAGCGGGAGAATTAGCAGAATTAAGAGAATTTAAATCTCTGCTTGAAGTATTTAACAACCAGCCAGTATTCTTTGTATTATTGGCCCTAGTTTTGACCTATTTGTCATACTCAAGCTTGGCCATTGTTTTGCTCTCAGTTAGTTTTTTAGCAACAGGTGTGATAGGTTTGAATGAAGGCTTATATCTTGTATTAGGGGCTAATCTTGGAAGTGGTATGTTGCCACTTATTTCAAGTTGGAATTCTTCTGATTTGGAGAAAAATCCTATAATAGCTAACTTAATAGTTAGGTCAGTTTGCATTATTCTCTTTTATCCTTTTGTTTCCGCATTTTCTAATTTCTCGATAACTTTTATATCAGCCGAGTTAATTCCAGCAATCTACCACCTATCATTAAACGTATTTGTGGCAATTGTTGGGTTGATATTTTTTAAGCAATTTCTTGCTTTTTCCAAGGGTTTATTTTCTGAAAATAGTATAGAAGCTCAGTTGAATAAGCACAATATACTCGAATCAGATGACTTTGCTATGCCAGCGGTTTCTCTTGCTAATGCTAAAAGAGAGGCTTTAAGAATGGCTGAAGTTTCTCAAAATATGGTTGTTTCCTCACTCGCAGTAATTAAGGATGACAATGAAATGTTACGACGTGAGATTATTAAAAATGAGGATATTGTTGATGACCTATATGACTCAATTAAGCTTTATATAGCGAGAATATTGCAAGAAGAGCTCACTCCAGTAGAGAGTCAACAAGCATTAAACATTCTAAACTTTACAACAAACATGGAACATATTGGAGATATTGTAAACAATAGTTTAATGGAGATTTCTGGAAGAAAAATTGCAAAGCATATTCATTTTTCAAAAGAGGGGTTTGGTGAGATTATTTCAATCCATGAGGAAGTCTGTGCTAACTATGATCTGGCTATAAATACATTCGTCTCAAATGATTGTGAATTAGCTAAAGTTCTATATGGGAAGAAGCAGGAACTTCACAAACTTGAAAAGCGATCTGTCTCAAAGCATCTTCAACGAATTGGCAGAGGGATAGCCGATAGTCTTGAAACAAGTTCTATGCATATTGATGTTGTTCGAGACTATAAAAGAGTTAATAGTCTATTATCATCTATAGCCTACCCGATATTATTTGCTTCAGGCGAAATACTTGAAACAAGGTTAAAGCAAAATACCTGATCTATA
>CAYNES010000169.1:0-1818 GCA_964396315.1 uncultured Piscirickettsiaceae bacterium
CAGCAAAAGACGTAAAATTTAGCTCAGAAGCTAGAGATTTAATGATGTCAGGTGTCAACACCCTTGCAGATGCAGTTAAAGTTACACTCGGACCAAAAGGAAGGAATGTTGTTTTAGACAAATCTTTCGGCTCGCCAGCAATTACTAAGGATGGTGTATCAGTTGCTCAAGAAATTGAATTGGACGGAAAGTTCGAGAATATGGGTGCTCAGATGGTTAAAGAGGTCGCCTCCAAAACCAATGATATTGCTGGAGATGGAACCACAACTGCTACGGTTTTAGCGCAAACACTAATTTCAGAAGGCGTTAAGTCTGTTGCTGCTGGAATGAATCCGATGGACCTTAAGAGAGGCATTGATAGAGCCACTGAAGCCGTTGTAGCTACACTTCAAAAATCTTCACAGCCTTGTAAGGACAGCGATTCAATTGCTCAGGTAGGAACGATTTCAGCTAACTCTGATGTATCAGTTGGCGCTATTATTGCTGAAGCAATGGAAAAGGTTGGTAAAGAAGGTGTAATAACTGTTGAGGAAGGTTCAACACTTGAAAACGAACTAGATGTTGTTGAAGGCATGCAGTTTGATCGTGGATACCTTTCGCCATACTTTATTAACAATCAAGAATCGATGACTGCTGATTTAGAGCATCCATCCATACTACTTCACGATGCCAAAATTTCAAATATCCGCGACCTTTTGCCTGCTCTTGAGGCAGTTCAAAAAGCCGGAAAGCCGTTATTAATTATTGCAGAAGATATTGAAGGAGAAGCTCTTGCAACGCTAGTAGTAAACAACATGCGTGGAATTGTAAAAGTTGCAGCTGTTAAAGCTCCAGGTTTTGGTGACCGTCGTAAAGCAATCCTAGAAGATATTGCAGTTCTTACAGGCGGCACGGTTATTTCTGAAGAAGTTGGTTTATCTCTTGAGGGTATAACTGAAGACCAATTAGGTACAGCTAAGAGAGTAGAAATTGGTAAGGACAATACTACTGTTATTGATGGTGCCGGCGCTAAAAAGAACATTTCTGCAAGAATTGGTCAAATCAAAACCCAAATTGACGCAACCAGTTCAGATTATGACAGAGAAAAACTTCAGGAGCGTTTAGCTAAACTTTCAGGTGGTGTAGCAGTCATTAAAGTAGGCGCTGCAACCGAAGTTGAAATGAAAGAGAAAAAAGACCGCGTTGATGATGCACTTCATGCAACTCGTGCTGCTGTTGAAGAAGGCGTTGTTCCTGGAGGTGGTGTAGCGTTTGTACGTGCTATTTCTTCTCTTGACAAGGTTAAAGGCGATAATAGCGACCAAGATGTTGGTATCTCAATTTGTAGACGCGCCCTAGAAACACCTCTAAGACAGATTGTATCTAATGGAGGTGGTGAAGCCTCTGTGGTGTTAAATGAAGTCTTAAAAGGGAAAGGAAACTATGGATATAATGCGGCTACTGAAGATTATGGAGATATGCTAAAAATGGGTATTTTAGATCCAACTAAAGTAGCTCGTGCAGCACTTCAGCACGCTGCAAGCATCTCTGGACTTATGATTACTACCGAAGCAATGGTAACTGATATGCCACAAGATTCTGCTCCAGCAATGCCTGATATGGGCGGCATGGGTGGCGGTATGCCTGGCATGATGTAAATCTGCTTATTTATAGAGAAAAAGCCCCATTTTTTGGGGCTTTTTTTTGGTATTATGTTTGCCAACTAAATCTTATCTCAAATATGTCCAATTACGACGCATCCTCGATAGAAGTTCTTACTGGCCTGGAGCCAGTCAAAAAACGCCCAGGCATGTATACAGATACCGAAAACCCTAACCA
>CAYNES010000170.1:0-1808 GCA_964396315.1 uncultured Piscirickettsiaceae bacterium
CACCTGGATATTCATTAGAATAAGTTAACATTAATTCAATCTTAGAATGACTATCTGCTGGACAGATCGATTTCAACCTATCTAGGTTGTCAGAATCCATGGCAATTATATAGTCATAATAATAAAAATCACTCTCGTGAACTTGTCTTGCTCTCTGACCTGATAAATCAACACCATGATTGATCGCAGCTTCTTGAGATCTTTGATCAGGAGAATTACCTATATGGTATGCATGCGTCCCAGCTGAGTCAATTTCAAAATTTGCTGACTTTTTATGAATGTCAACAATTGACCGGAATGCGCCTTCAGCTGTTGGTGAGCGACATATATTACCCATACATACAAACAGAATTTTGTGCTTTAATATCAATGGTTATAGTCAATTTAATTAAATCATTAAAGATGATATTATATTGGCTTTAGATTCATGACAACCTTTAATGTCTAATTACTAATGAAACAATTATGTGACCCATGATTGCTAAATAATATTTATAATCTTGTTAATATAACAAACACCAAATTTTCTGAGCCTGTGGGTAAATCACTAATTGAAATCGCTAAAGCAGTTTTACAAACTGAAGCTGACTCTGTTTTAGCACTTAAAGACAGAATTGATAAAAATTTTGAAAAAGTTTGTAACACTCTAAAAGGGTGCAGGGGCAAAGTTGTTCTCATTGGGATGGGTAAATCGGGCCATGTTGCTAAAAAAATCTCTTCTTCACTAGCATCAACCGGAACCCCCTCTTTCTTCTTACACCCGGGTGAAGCTGGTCACGGTGACCTAGGCATGGTTACTCGAGATGATATTGTTATCATGATCTCCTATTCCGGCGAAGCTGATGAAATTATTGCACTACTTCCAGGCATCAAAAGAATGAATGTGCCCATAATAAGCTTAACAGGAAATGGCAAATCTTCTATTGCAAAGTCAAGTGATTTTCATTTGGATGTTAGTGTCGACAAAGAAGCCTGCCCCAACAATTTAGCGCCAACTTCAAGCACAACAGCAGCCTTGGCAATGGGAGATGCAATCGCTGTCTCACTTATCAATGCTAACAATTTCACACCAGAAGACTTTGCTATGTCCCATCCCTCTGGTTCTCTCGGTAGAAGACTGCTTACACTTGTCTCCAGTATCATGCAATCAGGGGGCGATATTCCCATGGTCTCCAAAGACACACTTCTAATTGATAGCCTCTTAGTAATGAGTGAGAAAGCACTTGGAATGGTTCTTATTGCTGAAAATGGAAAGCTAGCAGGTATCTTTACTGATGGAGATTTGAGAAGGACCCTTGAGTCCAATATGGATTTTCAAAAGCTAACTATCGAAGATGTTATGACTAGAGATTGTAAGTCTATTGAGCCTCAAGAGCCTGCATTAACGGCAATGCAAATGATGGAAAAATATAGTCTTAACTCAATGCCAGTTGTTGACTCAAACAATAATATTGTTGGTGCTATCAATATGCATACCTTGATTCAGGCAAAATTATTTTAAAAAATTGGCCATTGATAGGTTGAACTTCTAATGGACATTAAACTGATCCTAAAAAACATTTTAAAAACAGATACAACACTTGATGTTTCTGGACTGTCGCTCAATACTAAAACTCTAAAAAAAGGTGATGTATTTGTTGCCCTTCAAGGTGAAAAAACTCATGGTATAGAGTTTATTAAAAATGCTATTGAAAAGGGCTGCGTAGCAGTTTTAATTGAAGGAAAAGATGTTGATTGTGATGTTCCAACAATTAGAATTGAAAACCTTAAATCCTGCCTACCAACTCTTGCTCAAAACTTCTATACCA
>CAYNES010000171.1:0-1805 GCA_964396315.1 uncultured Piscirickettsiaceae bacterium
AATAGAGTTTTTCACCAAAAGTATAATTTTAATACATAAAAAACCAGATGAGTTAGACATTCTCATCGAGAGTCCATTTTTTATCACAATATGACAATGATACTATATTGAGATTGAATATTATTCCTCATACTTGCCTTTATATCAAGCGTTTGAGGGCAGAGTGATAGAAAAAAAATGTATAATTTACGGTTCACAATTTTTCATAGGTTTTGATAATGGCTACACAACTCGAATTAGCAAATGCAATCCGCGCTTTGAGCATGGATGCTGTTCAAAAGGCAAACTCTGGTCACCCAGGTGCACCCATGGGGATGGCTGATATTGCTGAAGTGCTTTGGAATAAGCATTTGAAGTTTAATCCCTCGAATTCAAATTGGGCGGATCGGGATCGTTTTATATTGTCGAATGGCCATGGTTCGATGCTTATCTATTCATTATTGCATTTGACAGGCTATGACTTGAGTATCGAAGAACTTAAAAATTTTCGTCAACTGCACTCAAAAACACCGGGTCATCCAGAATATGGCTATGCTGATGGAGTTGAAACTACAACTGGACCTCTGGGTCAAGGCATCTCGAATGCTGTTGGTATGGCTATAGCTGAGAGAACACTGGCTGCACAGTTTAATAAGCCCGGCCATTCTATTGTAGATCACAACACTTATGTTTTCATGGGAGATGGATGCCTAATGGAGGGCTTGTCTCATGAATCTTGTGCATTAGCAGGGACACTCGGACTTGGAAAATTAATTGCTTTTTGGGATGATAATGATATTTCAATCGATGGTCATATTGGTGACTGGATGGAAAAAGGTGTTCCTGGCCGTTTTAAATCCTACAACTGGCATGTTATTGCTGATGTCGATGGACATGATCCAGAAGCTATAAATGCAGCAATTATTGAAGCAAAGGCTATCAATGATAGGCCTACGTTAATTTGTACAAGAACTGTTATTGGCTATGGCTCACCAAACTTAGCCGGCTCTCACAATTGTCATGGAGCTCCTTTGGGTGATGAAGAAATAGCAAAAACTAGAGAAAATATTGGATGGAATTACAAGCCTTTTGAGATTCCTCAAGAAATTTATGATGACTGGAATCACAAGGCTGAAGGTAAAGATGCTGAAGAGGAGTGGAATGAGAGGTTTAGGGCGTATAGTGCCTCTTTTCCTCAAGAGGCTGCTGAATTTGAGCGTCGAATGGCTGGAAAATTGCCTGAAAATTTCTCTGTTAAGATGGACGAATACATTGCCAACACTCAGAAGGATATGCCTAATATAGCCTCAAGAAAAGCATCACAAAATGCTATTGAAGCTATGGGGCCTATAGTCCCTGAGTTGTTTGGAGGTTCTGCAGACTTGACCGGTTCAAATTTAACTAATTGGTCTGGTAGCGTTGTTGTTAATTCTGAAAATGCGAATGGAAATTATATTTCTTGGGGTGTAAGAGAATTTGGAATGGCTGTAATGATGAACGGTATGGTTCTGCATGGAGGACTCAAAGTTTATGGAGCAACTTTCCTGATGTTTATGGAATATATGCGAAATGCTTTGCGTATGGCGGCAATGATGAAAATTGGAACCATTTTTGTTTATTCACATGATTCGATAGGTCTTGGTGAGGATGGGCCAACACACCAAGCAGTTGAGCAGCTTGCAACGATGAGAGTTATTCCAAATTTTCAAACGTGGCGTGCTTGTGATGCAATTGAGTCGGCAGTATCTTGGAAAATAGCTATGCTTCGATCTGATGCACCAACAGCACTTATTTTCTCTAGGCAGAATTTAACACCGATGGAAAGA
>CAYNES010000172.1:0-1803 GCA_964396315.1 uncultured Piscirickettsiaceae bacterium
GAACTACCATTTCTCCTGGCTCACCAGGAGGCAATGGGTCATCATTTTCATCGTGAATGGCCACTTCAAAATGAGGCAGAACTATTCCACCAGGGTGGTCCCATTGAGGCGCAACTACCCATCCAGCATCCGTAGATCCATAACCACCACCTGGAACTAAATGCAAATTAAACCGTTCATCAAAATCTTTTTTTGGAACGGGGGCTGGAGTACCCCAGCACCGCGTTACTTTATGATCTTTTTCCTCTGGACAGCTTGAATGTGCCCATAAGAGCTGTTGGACAGAGCCTAGCATCATGAACCAAGTGGCTCCATATTTTTTGGCCTCTGGCCAAAAATTAGAAACACTAAAGCGCTGTCGCATTAAAACCCTTCCACCCGTCATAATGGTTGGGAGTACATCGTAGTATGCAGGACCAATATGAGATAAGGGATAAAATGTGTATACACAATCATCCTTAGTAATCTTGTTGGGTTCAATTAAGTTTTCGGCTGTTCTAACGGCATATCGATGAGACAAAAGGCATCCTTTTGACACTCCAGTGGTGCCAGATGTAAAAAGAATTGTTGCAATGTCGGTATCTTTTGCAAGCGAATCAACATGATCATTACAATTTGATAGCAAATCCTCAAAAGAAATGATTTGAAGTTCTGGGAATAGTTTTCGCGCCTGATCAATACAATCCACCATAATTAAAGTTTCTATGTTTGGTATTGATTCTCGAATCTGCTCTAAAGCTTCAAGTTGAAGGCCTGAGGTAAACAGCAATTTTGACCCTGTTTGGTCAATCATACGAGCTAGAGATTCACCGCGCATAGCTGGGTTTATAGATACCTCTATCGCGTTCACTTTTTTTAGAGCATAAGTTAATGCGAGATATTGAGCACTATTTTCAAGAAAAATATCAACGTACTCTATCTTCTCAGGAAATTGCTCCAACAAACCGTTAGCAATTCGATTTGTTAGAATTTCAAACTCTTTGTAAGTCAACGACTCACCAGTTTCAGCAATAACTAGGAATTCTCGATCAGCAAATTTTTCTGCACATTCATGAAGAAGGTTTCCAAGTGTGATTCTCAATGGCATAGACTGCCCCTTTAAAAATGACTAGTTTTTCTTGTAGTGGACAATGTAATTCACACTGACATCGTCACCAAGCTTGTATTTCTTTGTGATTGGGTTATATGACATCCCAATCATCGAGCTAATGGATAAATCATAAGGCCTAGACCACTCATCTATCTCACTTGGCCTAATGAACTTTTCATAGTGATGAGTACCTTTGGGAAGAAGATTTAAGACATACTCTGCGCCGACAATTGCAAAGAAGTATGACTTTGGATTTCTATTGATAGTTGAGAAGAAAACTTGTCCATTAGGCTTGATTAGTTTAGAGCATGCCTCAACAATAAGTGAGGGATCTGGGACATGTTCTAACATCTCAAGACAGGCAATGACATCGAAAGATTCAGATTCAGATTCAGTAAGTTCTTCAGCAGATATGAATTGATAATCAATATCCAGACCAGACTCTAGGAGGTGGAGCTTAGCTACCTCTAGTCCAGCCTCTGCAAGATCAATACCAACTACTGTAGCTCCTTCAAGCGCCAAAGATTCACTAAGGATTCCACCGCCACAACCTATATCAAGGATTCGTTTACCTTCTAAAGAGCCACCACACTGCTCTTTGATGTAATTAAGTCGAAGCGGGTTTATGTCGTGAAGTGGTTTAAACTCAGAATTTCTGTCCCACCAGCGCGCTGCTAGTGCTGCAAATTTATTTACCTCTTCGTGGTCAACGT
>CAYNES010000173.1:0-1779 GCA_964396315.1 uncultured Piscirickettsiaceae bacterium
TTCATCAGGAGGGAGAAAAGGTTGTGATGAAGCAACTAGCAATAATTGATGATGATCCAGAAATTCTAAAGCTTTTAGAGCAATATCTAACAAAAAATGGGTTCGAGGTTAGGGCTTTTACTGATGGCGAAAGTTTTTTAAAAGAAGACGAAAGCAACTTCAGTTTAATTGTTTTGGATATAGGGCTTCCAGGTATAGATGGCCTTGAAGTTTGCAAGAGGGTGCGTCAAAATTCAAATATACCTATTATTATGCTGACAGCAGCAAGCGACGATCTTGACCGAATATTGGGTTTGGAATTAGGTTCAGATGACTACATGGGTAAGCCATTTAACCCTAGAGAGCTCCTTGCAAGAATCAAAGCTCTTTTGAGACGCTCTGAAATAAAAGAAGAGGATGTTGATAATAATATAGTGATGAACTACGCTGCAAGAAGTGCATTTATTGGTGGTCAAGAGTTAGAACTAACTGGAACAGAATTTGACCTTCTTTGTGTCTTTCATAAACAAATTGGCACAGTTCTGAGTAGGGATGAAATTGGAGAAATGTTGCATGGTAGAAAGGTTGACCCTTTGGATCGCTCGATTGACACTATTGTCAGTAGACTAAGACATAAATTAAGCGCTCATTTCGATGGAGAAATTATTCAAAGTGTTAGAGGCAAGGGCTATGTTCTTCTGCTAAAAAGTTGAGTAGAGTGATAACTTTTATATCTCGTTTTATGCCTAAAACTGTCGTTGGCAGAATGACATCAGTTTTATTTGTTGGAATTTTTCTGGCGCAAATCCTGGGCGCTTGGCTATGGGTAGGGCAGCTTCAAACTTCAGAAAGAGAGACGATGGTTGAGGTCTCTCAGGCCATGGGTGCTCGAATTGCTCAGACTGTCAAATTCTTTGGAGAGCTCCCAAAAGAATATCGCCATATTGTCCTTGATCAGCTCAGAGATATGGGTGGAACTCGATTTTTTGTTTCAGTCAATAAGCGTTACATTGATTTAATACCAATTCAAGAATCTCAATTCTCTACTTTGGTTCGAAAAAACTTACAGAAGAGTATGGCTGCTCAAATTGGTCAAATCGACAATATGGAAATTATTTTTGTTGACTTTGACAATCTAAAAATACTAACGGGTGATAATTTAATGGTTTCTCTTTCACCCGAATGGAAAAGATTCACACTTCTAGAACCTGGCGATAAAAGCCCTTTTGTCGTCATTCAGTTTCCAGTTGACGATGATGAATGGATGTATTTAACGACTGTAGTTCCAAATGGTGAGTTGTTATTGGGTTTTGATTGGATTAGTGGCGAGAGAATTTTTAACCTTTTAGCGGTTTCCTTAACAGTTCTTCTTCTCACTTTTTTATTTGTGAGGTGGCTTGTCACACCACTTAAAACTTTAGCTCATCAAGCTGACCTCCTTGGTAAAGGGCGCAATCCCCGTCAAATGGAAGAAATAGGCTCCAAAGAGATGGTTGCAACGATTGGAGCGTTTAATTCGATGGCAAGACGCATCCAAAAATTTATTGCAGAACGAGAGAGGTCGTTTGCAGCTATATCTCATGACTTAAAAACGCCACTAACCAGAGCTCGTTTAAGGGTCGAGCAGATTGATGATAGCCCTGTAAAAGAAGACTTAATTGGTGATTTAGATTATCTTGAATCGATGGTCAAAGGAAGCTTAAAAATTATGACAGATGGCATTGAGCATGAAAATACTTCTACCGTTGAATTAACAACACTTCTGGCAGCAATTCTTAAAAAAGAGGAAATCACTGGATT
>CAYNES010000174.1:0-1664 GCA_964396315.1 uncultured Piscirickettsiaceae bacterium
GGTGTTGGAGGGTTTCCGGCTGCGGTGGTGTCTTTTTTACAGGAGAGCCTTGATTGCCCTCCCATATTCGTTGTTGTCGAGCCTGTCAACGCTGACTGTTTGTTTCAAAGTGCAGTTAATGGAGAGCCAACTGCAGTTCACGGTGACTTAGATACAATTATGGCTGGTCTAGCCTGCGGTGAGGTTTCAGTACTAGCATGGTCAATCCTTGAGAGCCATGTTCCTCACTTTATGTCGATTACTGATGAATCAATTCCAAAAGCGATGCAGCTTCTTGCCAATCGTGAGATGCCGATTATTGCAGGAGAGTCAGCCATCTCGGGCTTAGCTGGATTTTTAATAGCTTGCAATGACGATGACCTCAAATCTAAACTCATGATTAATGAAAATTCAAAAGTGTTATTTTTTGGGACAGAGGGCGATACTGATGAAGAAATGTATGAGCGATTAGTTGGGAGATCATCTGAACAGGTTTTAAATAGCCTTGGATAAGTCAGGAGAAAGTATGAATATCCCTAAGAGAGGCTTTGAAGTTAGTGAGTATGAGAATAGGCTAGTGAATATTCAGCAGCTGATGTTTGAAGCAAAAATGGATGCCATTTTACTAACCACTCAAGTTGATATTGAGTATTACACGGGCTTTAAATCTCAATTTTTTCAGAGCCCAACTAGGCCTTGGTATGTTCTGATACCTAGTTCAGGAAAACCTAAAGCCATTATTCCAACAATCGGAGAGTCTGGAATGAGAGGGACCTGGATAGAGGATATTCAGACATGGACCTCCCCAAACCCCGAAGACGATGGAATAACCATGTTGATCTCAACTATCAAATCACTGATGGTTAGTCACAAAGCATTAGGGGTTCCAAAAACTCTTGAGAGTACACTAAGAATGCCTCTGGAGGATTACGAGACCCTAATCAATAACCTGCCGGGAATAGAAATTAAAGATGCCAATAAGATTATGCGCCGAGTTCGATTTGTTAAATCTGAAGCCGAAATTGAGAAGATTAGGCATATATGTCAAATAACCTCTCAGGGTTTTATTGACTTGGAGGGCTTTCTTCGAGCGGGCGACACTGAGCAAGAAAATTGTCGAAGATTTAAGCAGCACCTCCTAAAACTTGGTGTAGATGACTCACCGTATATCGTCTCAGGATCGGGTCAAGAGGGCTATGGGTCAATCATTATGGGTCCAACTGACAAGATTATCGAGGAGGGTGATCTCTTTATTATTGATACTGGCTCGGTGTTCGATAGTTATTACTGTGATTTTGATAGAAACTATGCTTTTGGATCAATCAGTGACGAGGCAAAAAAAGCTTATAGGGTGGCTTATGAGGCGACGGAGGCAGGCTTTAATGCTGCCCAGGTTGGAAATACCACTTCAGACATATTCAACGCTATGAACAACGTCCTTCAAAAGGGTGGTGCTCTAGGAAACACGGTTGGAAGGCTTGGTCATGGCCTAGGTATGCAGCTTACTGAGTGGCCATCAAATACCGCGAATGACAATACTGTTCTTGAGCCAGGGGTTGTCCTGACTTTGGAGCCTGGTATGGCTTTCCTTCCAGGCAAGGAAATGGTTCATGAGGAAAATATAGTAATCACGGAAAATGGCCCCGAATGGCTCAGCATTAGAGCATCTGAAGAATTACCAATCA
>CAYNES010000175.1:0-1654 GCA_964396315.1 uncultured Piscirickettsiaceae bacterium
TATTCTTATTCAGGAGAAATATTATGGGTATGCCAGGACCTTTTGAACTAATTATTATCTTAGTGATTGTGCTTTTAATATTTGGCGGTAAAAGACTTAAAAATATTGGCAATGAGCTTGGAGGCGCAATAAAAGGCTTCAAGACCTCAATGAAAGACTCTGAAAGTGAAGAAAAAGAAGAAATCATAGAGGCTAAAGTCGAGGCTGATGATGATTCTGATAAGAAATAAATTTCTTTTCTAGCGCCATATCTATATGTTTGATTTTGGATTCTGGGAAATTGCCATCATTGGCGTTATTACTCTTATTGTTGTTGGTCCAGAGAAAATGCCTGCTCTTGCAAGAAAAGCAGGTCTTTACTTTGGCAAGCTCAGTAGGTTTTTCAATAAAGTAAAGTCAGACATTAATGAAGAGTTAAGAATGGACGATATAAAAGAACAAATGTCCATGGATGATGAAAAAATTATACTCTCCGAAGTTACAGAAGATATTCAATCCAGCGTAGATTCTCTTAAAGAAGAAAATATTTTTTCTGATAAGAAGACAAAATAACCGATGACTGATCAAAAGAATTCAATGGAGAAGCTTCCTTTAGTTCAACATCTGATTGAACTTAGGCGAACGCTACTAAGCTCAGTAATTGCAATTGCTATATTGTTTCTTGCTTTATTTCCGTTTGCTGATGAAATCTATAATTTTATTGCGGCGCCTATTGTTCAAGCCATACCAGGCTCAAATCTAATCGCAATAGGGGTCATCTCACCTTTTCTAACACCTCTGAAAATGTCATTAATCTTAGCTATCTATATAGCTATGCCTTATCTTCTTTATCAGCTATGGATGTTTGTTGCGCCTGCTCTTTATCGTCACGAAAAAAGATTGATACTGCCTCTGGTTATTTCTTCAACGCTCTTGTTTTATGTTGGACTTGTATTTTCCTTCTATGTAGTTTTTCCAGTAATCTTTGGATTTCTTGCAGGAGTCGGACCTGACTCAGTTAATTTTGCCCCTGATATTCAGTATTACTTAGATTTTATAATTAAAGTTTCCTTTGCCTTTGGGGTAGCTTTTGAAGTTCCTGTTGTTACAATTCTATTGATTATTTTTGGTGTGGCAACGCCGCAAAAACTTAAAAAGAATCGATCCTATATCATTATTGGATCGTTTGTTATTGGAATGATTCTTACTCCTCCAGATGTCATTTCACAGTTTTTAATAGCAATCCCTATTTGGCTTTTATTTGAGGCAGGTTTAATATTCTCATCATTTTTTAGAATACGTGAGAACACTAAAACGAAAAACTCTGAAAAACCCTCTAATGATTGGACATCGAAGTCTCATAACGAGATGATGGACAATGTAGAAAAAGAGATGAATGATAATGTTATTAAAGAAGAAAAAAAGAAATGAACAAAAAAAACGCGCCTTAAAAAAAGACGCGTTTTAATGTTATTTAATGAATTTTAGTTTGGATATTTACTATCAATACCTTCTACATAGAAATCCATTGTCAGTAGATCAGGGAAATTAGGAGGCGTTTCGCCTTCTGCTAACCATGGACTACCATCTTGCTTATTAATTGGACCGGTAAACGGATGCACTTTACCCATTGACAAGTCAATAATAGTTTGCATTGCCTCATTCTTGACTTCTG
>CAYNES010000176.1:0-1647 GCA_964396315.1 uncultured Piscirickettsiaceae bacterium
TATTTGGAATTCAGGATTATGCCAGTCGCTCTGCGAACACTTCAATTGCAAAAGTAGATGGAGAGGATATTGATATTAATATTTATTATCAAGAATTAAACACCCAGCAACGTAATCTTCAGCAACAGCTAGGTGCTGCTTATACCCAGGAAATTGATAACACCTTAAAGCAAACTTTACTAGATTCTTTAATCAATGAAAAGCTCATCGAGAACTATGCGAATTCTTTAGATATTGTTACGCTTGATGACGAGGTTAAGTCAGTTATAGAAATGAACCAAGCATTTTTAGTAGATGGGGAGTTCTCGCAAGATCGCTATTTACAACTACTAAGACTCAATAGTTATACGCCTGCTGGTTATGAAATTGCTCAATCTAAAGCACTGAATCGCGAACAAATTAAGAGAAATCTAAGTGGTTCGGCTTTTATGTCATCGACTCAAACTCAGCAACTGAACGATCTAGCGTCACAACAAAGAGAGGTTTCATATTTAGCTCTTAACACAGAAAACTACAAGGATCAGGTCAGTGTCTCTCAAAGCCAAATTTCAGACTACTTTAATGACAATAGATCAAGCTTTGTTGAAGGCAGAAAGGTAAAGGTAGATTTTGTTGAGCTTACACTGGATGGAATGGAAGAACCTGAAAGTCCAACCAATGATGACCTTAAAAACTTATATGATGACAATGCTCAACTTTACACAAATCCAGAAAGAAGAAGAGCGCAACATATCCTCGTTGAGAATGAAGAGTTAGCTAATGATCTTCTAGAACAGATTAAGCAAGGTGCAGATTTTGCTGAGCTTGCTAAAGCCAATTCAGAGGATACTTCTTCAAACGAAGAGGGTGGTGACCTTGGCTTTTTTGAAAGAGAGCTTATGGGAGCAGAATTTGATGAAGCTGCATTTGCTATGAATATTGGTGATGTCAGCGAAGTGGTAGCAACAGACTACGGATATTTTCATATTATTAAGCTGACGGATATTGAGCCTGAAACAATGCAATCTTTTGAAGAGGTTGAAGATCAGCTTGTATCCCTTTATATTAGAAATGCTAAGCAAAAAATGTTGTTTGGTTCACTCGAAGAGTTTATGAATTTGTCTTATGAGGAGTCATTAGACATGGTCGCGGACCAGTTTGGTTTAGATCTTCAAACGAGTGACTATTTTTCTGAGAGAAGCACTCAGTATGATCCAAAATTTGTAGCCAATGCATTTAGTCCTGTTGTGATTGATGAAGGTGAAAACTCTGAGGTGATGGAAATCAGTCCAGAAAAATTTGTAGTTTTAGCTCTATCAGACTTGCAGTCTGAGCGCGAAAAAGATTTGAGTGAAGTAGAGGGTCAAATTGAATCTGTGTTAAAAACATTAGCGGCTAAAGAGATTATTGATAATCTAGCTGACAATATTGCCTCTGCGCTCTCAAGTGGTGATGAACAAACTGCGAATCAATTAATATCTGAGAATAATTTAGAGTGGGTTAATGAGGGATGGATTTTTAGAGCGAATGAGTTGCCATTTGATGTAACTTCTTTGTCCTTTACTCTTCCTAAGCCAGAAGAAGGAAGACACACTTACAGCGCGGAAAGCGCTAATAGAATAACCTCATTGGTCATTGATTTAGCCGGTGTAAGAATTCCTGAAGGAG
>CAYNES010000177.1:0-1594 GCA_964396315.1 uncultured Piscirickettsiaceae bacterium
CTGAGTGTCAAGTTTTATTGATGAAAAAAAGCTAAAAATTAAGCAAAAATGACTATAAATAGCTAAAAAGTTGCAAAAAAACAACAAAAATTAGTCTTACATTGCTACCGATAAGAAAATCCCAGCAAATGCAGTCATACCAATGTAATTGTTATGGATAAAAGCCTTAAAATATTGCTCATTTTGGCGTTTTTTCATTAAAGATTGATGATAAATCATAAAAAATCCAATAATAATTAAAGAAAAGTAATAAATTTGGCCTAAATTAAAGGAATTTCCTATTGCTAAAAAAATCAAAATTAGTAGAAATTGTAGGAAGGCAATAACAATTTGATCATACTTTTTAAACAGAATTGCTGTCGACTTCACGCCAATTTTTATATCCTCATCACGATCTGCCATAGCATACAGAGTGTCGTAAATTAGAGTCCAAACTAGAGACGCAAGAAAAATGAGGCCAGCTTCTAATGGTAAGGTACCAGTTTGTGCTGCAAAAGCCATTGGAACACTCATTCCAAATGCAGCCCCTAAGACTAATTGTGGAAGGTTGGTCCACCTCTTAGTGAATGGATAAATCGTGGCAAGTCCTGCAGCAATAAATGACAGTTTAATTGTTAATAAATTTGTTTGAAGCACTAAAATGAAAGCTAGAATTACTAATATTACAAACAATATTAATGCTGATCTTGGTGAAATCTCGCCTGACGTAAGAGGTCTTTTGTGTGTTCTTTTAACATGTTTATCAATATTTCGATCCGCATAATCATTGATTACGCACCCTGCTGTTCTCATAACAACAACTCCCAGTGTAAAAATAATTAACAAATCTATGTCTGGCCATCCATCTGCACTAAGGAATAGCGCCCAATAAGTTGGCCATAAAAGCAATAATGAGCCAATAGGCTTGTCTAGTCTCATTAATCGAATATATGTATTCATAGTTTTTTTAAAAATTCTTCTAAATCAGATGGTAATGGAGCTGTTACTTTCTGAATTTCATTTGTTATAGGATTTGTAAAAGTTATTGTCTTTGCGTGCAAAAATAACCGTTTTAAACCTTTCTTTTTCATAAACTGATCAAAAACTACATCGCCATACTTAGTGTCTTGTGCAACTGGATGCCCTGCAAACTTAGCATGTACACGTATTTGATGTGTTCTACCGGTTTCTATCAATATTTCGACTAATGATGCACTAAACTCACCTAATTCGAAGTTTTTTATGGGATGAAAGTGACTTAAAGAGTCTTTTCCTTTTGAATCAATAACACTATATCTAGAGTTTTGATAAATTGGCGCATCAATGGTATGTCTTTTCTTACTCCAAGTATCTTTAACAAGCGCTATATATCGTTTATCTAATTGATGATTAAGTAACTGTGCATGCAGTGACTTTAATACTGATCTTTTTTTAGCAAGAAGCAAACATCCTGAAGTCGCACGGTCCAACCTGTGAACTAGCTCTATTGGCTCTTTGTATTTAGATTTAAGTGCCTCAATCATCCCAATACTAATTCCACTTCCACCATGAACTGACATGCCATGACTTTTATTGATTACTAATAAGCCTTTGTCCTCATAAAGAATTGCATTAT
>CAYNES010000178.1:0-1590 GCA_964396315.1 uncultured Piscirickettsiaceae bacterium
CATTGCTGAGCCTAAGAGTCTGAAAAAGCCAGATCATTGGCCATTGAAATTTTGGCTCTTTGGATTGAATTGCTCTCTCAATTACTGCACTATGAATCTGGTCCAAGTTACCGTTACTTTGTCTCCAAGCTTTGGCAATATAGTCAATGTCTGATGAGCTTGGATTGTCGCTAATAAAATGCTCAGCCAATTTATGTGATAGAAATTGTATTGTGTTTTCTTGTGAAGCGAGGAAGTCGGTGAGTTGTCTCAGACCTCCTTTTCCTGCAGTTATATTCCTACCTAAAACTCTTTTGTTTCCAGGTTCAGCCCAATCTTTTTTATACATATCCCAGTGATTGGAGGTCTTGTACAATTTATTTAATTCATCTAAAGGAGTCTTGATATAAGTACCCCAACCTGCCAAGACTTTTGCTGCATTATTGATGTCGGTTTCAGTATATTTCGCAGCTGGTGAAACGGTATGAAGCTCCATTAATTCTCGAGCTAAATTGTCATTAAGCCCAGCCTGTGCTCCAGTTCGTATCATATCTAACGTATATTTTGAATTTGGTCCCGAGCTAACCCAATTGTCTAAATAAGATAGCATAGCAGGGTGTGAGGTTACCTTATATAACATTAGGTCAAAAGAGCCATTCAAGTTAGCCAAAATGGCATCATCTATAGCACTTCCAATAACTTGTTCCGTAGCGGATCCATTAGATCCAATTGTAAAATGATTTGCCCAAAAAGACATAAAGCGAAGTCTAACTTGGTCTTTCCCATAGATGTTTCTGTGAGCATATTTTAAGACGTCTCTATTGCCCATCATATTTTCAAAATCATTTTTTTCTGTTAACTTATAGTCAGGATCTAGATCTGGATCTGAATTAATTTTTTGTTCAATTTCATCTGCTCTAATAGCCATCCTTACACGTTCATCAAGGTCAGGTTGAAATGATTTAGGCCAAGGCGAGACTTTACTGTTAAATGTTTTAATACCAAGAGCAGGGGATTTAGCGTGTAGTTGAGAAATAGCCCAAGCTTTTATATCCTCAGGAAGAGGGGTGTCATGATGAAACATGAGACCAATCTTTTGAGCAACTCTAAATTGTTCGTTCATAATCTAGATGTATTTATTACTTAATATTATTGTAATCCAATTTGGACTAAAAAAAATATTTATTTGAATTGCTTAAAAATAAATTTGACTTTTACTATTGATTGTTAATAGTTATATATCTGCGGCAGTTTCACTGATTAGCATATCCACTACATCTTTTAGAGCTTCCTCATTATTTTTTCCAGCATCTATTGACAATTGATAGGTTTTAAGTTGACGGTGGGCGCTTGTTCCTCGGCTTAAAATATCCTTTGTAGCGGCAACTTCCGATTCACATCCGAGCGACTTTGCATCCTCGAGTGTAAGCTCTATGAATTCATCCAGTAATTGTTCGAACGGAACAATACTGCCGATGCCGAAATCGATCAGTCCCTCGTCAAAACTATAGCGCATTGCACGCCAGCGATTTTCCCTAATCAACATAGGGCTGTAGTCACGCCAACGCTGATTTTTGATTCTTAGGCGGTAGAGCATTCGTATCGTGGAGA
>CAYNES010000179.1:0-1587 GCA_964396315.1 uncultured Piscirickettsiaceae bacterium
GCTGTAGGCATTTGAATCATAATGTTTTTATCGCTTCCTCCATTTTCAAGAAGAATGACGTTATATTCTCCAGATTCACTCAGCCTGTTCGCCAAAACGCAGCCAGCTGAACCTGCCCCTACAACAATATAATCAAAATCATTTTTCATCAGTATCAACTAAAAATTTAATAAGGGCTATCGACATCATCCAGTCGCACAAAAACACTTTTCAACTGGGTATAGCTTTTAAGAGTTTCAGGACCATTTTCACGCCCAATACCCGACTCCTTATAACCTCCAACCGGCATTTCAGCTGGAGAGTCGCCCCAACTATTAATCCAGCATATACCTGCCTGAAGCTGATTAATAACTCGGTGGGCTCGACTAATGTCTTGAGTAAAGACTCCAGCAGCTAATCCAAACTTTGTATCATTTGATCTGTGGATAACTTCAGATTCATCATTGAAAGGCAATACAGACATCACAGGCCCAAAAATCTCTTCCCTTACATGAGTGTCACTATCACTACAATCCGCAAAGATGGTTGGCTCAACAAAGAATCCATCTTTAGTTTCGTCTGAAATAAATCGATTGCCGCCAATCAAAAGTTTAGAATTAGATTTTTTGGCTCTTTCAATATAACCCATAACTTTATCCAGATGGTCTTGACTGATAAGTGCGCCCATTTGAGTGTCAAGCTTTAATGGATTGCCAATTCTTATTTTTTTACTTCGCTCGCAGGCTAGTTTAAGAAACTCATCATAAATCTCTGATTGTACAAATACCCTCGTTCCATTTGTACAAATCTCACCCTGAGTATAAAAGTTCGCTAAAAGCGCTCCAGAAACAGCATTATCTAGATTAGCATCATTAAATACAATTAAGGGTGATTTACCCCCCAATTCAAGAGTAACCTCTTTGAGAGTTCCTGAAGCATCAGACATAACTTTCTTTCCAGTTTCGCTTTCACCAGTAAATGAAACTTTCGCTATTCTTGGATGTCGTGTCAAGTATTGTCCAACTCTATAGTCACCTTGAACAACATTAAATACACCTGGAGGCATGCCTGCTTCAGTATAAATTTCAGCTAGCTTAAGAACACTTAATGGAGTCTCCTCAGATGGCTTGAATACCATTGAATTTCCTGCAGCAAGACAAGCAGCTGATTTCCAACAGGCAATTTGAATTGGATAATTCCATGCCCCAATACCAGCACAAACCCCTAAAGGCTCTCTCTTTGAAATAAAAAATGTATCTGCATCTAAGTCTTGCTGAGATCCCTGTAAAGCTGGTGCTAGGCCAGCGTAGTACTCAATAACGTCAGCTCCAGTATGAATATCGACACAATTTGCCTCCTGAAGTGGCTTACCACAATCTAACACTTCAAGCTCAGCAAGCTCATCATTCCTATCACGAAGAATTTTAACCGCTTTAAGTAAAATTCTGCTTCTCTCAAAAGCACTCATCTGACTCCATTCTGAAAAACCTTTTTCGGCTGATATTATCGCTTTCTCAACATCGTCCTCACTTGCCTGACCAATAGTTGCGATTACTTCACCATTTGCAGGGTTAATCGAGTCAAAAGTTTCTCCAGAAGATGACTCAA
>CAYNES010000180.1:0-1548 GCA_964396315.1 uncultured Piscirickettsiaceae bacterium
AAAGGTGCTGTTACGGAAATAACTGAGCTAGATGTTTTTTATCCTGCTGAAGACTATCACCAAAACTACTTTAATGATAATTCAAATCAACCTTATTGTCGTTTGGTGATTTTGCCAAAAATTCAAAAGCACTTTAGAGACTGAGTTTCATGGAAGATCACGAATTACTTAGATACTCGAAACAAATCATGCTACCCCAGGTTGACGTTGAGGGTCAGCAGAAAATCATGGACTCAACTGCGCTTATCATTGGCATGGGAGGTCTTGGTTCTCCGACAGCTCTTTACTTGGCAGCCGCTGGTGTGGGTCATATTGTGATTGCAGACTTTGATCAAGTAGAGTTATCCAACTTGCAACGACAAATTATTCACCAAACTAAGGATATTGGTGACGATAAAGTTAATTCAGCAAAAAATAAATTGATTGAACTGAATCCAGAAATCAAAGTAACGATTGCTAATGAGCTCATTCATACAGATAACCTCAATGATTTGATTAAGGGTGTGGATATTGTTCTAGATGGCACCGATAACTTTGAAAGTCGTTTTGAGATTAATAAAGTCTGCGTGGAGAATAAGAAGCCACTGATCTCTGCAGCTGTTGTTCGGTTTGAAGGACAAGTCTCTGTATTTAAAGGGCATGAAAAAGATCAGCCCTGCTATCAGTGTTTATACTCTGAAGAGGGGGAAGAAAACGAAAGCTGTATTGATAATGGAGTGCTAGCACCCGTTGCTGGTTTAATTGGAACAATACAGGCTTTGCAAGCAATCAAAGTTATATTAAACTTGGGAGACCAGTTGAGCGGTTCACTGCTTTTAGTTGATGCAATGGATTTAAGTTTTCGTAAGGTGAAAATCGGAAAGGATTCAAAATGTCCTATCTGTAACTAAAACACAGACATAGTATTTAGGAGTTAATGATGATCAATTTTATTAGTATTTTAATTGCTGTAGGTTTTGGCTATCTCTTTTTTAGAATTGTGAGACCAAAGAATGAGTTGTCATCTAAATCTATTTTCTTTGGAAGAACATTCTTAGCATGGAGTCTTTTTGCATCGACTTCGTTTTACATCAGACCCTTTGTTGTAGATCAAAGCATCAATAATATTATCTACTGGCTTATGATGTCAGCACCATTTGGAATATTTGCCTTTGTTTTTGGCTTCCTTTATGGCAAATTTAGAAAATAAGAATTATAGTTCTATCGGGGCGTAGCGCAGCCTGGTAGCGCACTTGACTGGGGGTCAAGTGGTCAGAGGTTCAAATCCTCTCGTCCCGACCAAATTTTCCAAGATGAAAAAATTATTTATTTTATTTGGTACATCCAAGGAGGGTTAGCTCCTTTTTGAGTAACAGTAAAGCTTGCCACTTGATTAGCAAAAGTCAATGCCTTTTTAAGTTCTGATGTTTCTATACTGGCCAATTTTTCTTGATCAAGCATCTTTTGTTTGTCTAATTCAAATAGTAGTCCTGCATTAAAGCTGTCCCCTGCAGCAATCGTATCAATGACTTTCACTTCTTCTGTACCAACACTAATTTCCTTGCCGCC
>CAYNES010000181.1:0-1537 GCA_964396315.1 uncultured Piscirickettsiaceae bacterium
ACTGCTCAATGGCAAAGTTTGTGGTTGATGCTGAGCAGTGTGAAATGGGATATAGAATGGCTGAAGGAGTTCGATGGGACGACTTTGATGAAGGACTAGCTGCCATTAGAGATGTTGGACCTGGTGGTCATTACTTAGGCCACCCCCATACTATGGAAAACTTTCAAAGGGCCTTTTTTATGCCTAAGCTATTTGACAATAATTCTATTGAACAATGGCAAGCTGATGGAAGTCAGGATACAATTCAAAGAGGCTTAGAAGGAGCCAAAAAATTACTCAAAGACTATCAAGAACCTAAACTTGATCAAGCAAAAGATGAGGAGCTATTAGATTTCATAGCCAAAAGAGAGACGACGATTCCTAAAATGGAGGCACTCAATCAAGAGTACTAGAATATGAATAGACAAAAATCCAATGTTGTTCTTGTGACTGGTGCCACTGGTGGCATTGGAAAATCCATAGTCAATAAATACGCCGAGCAAGGCTTCACCCTTGCAATTGCTGATAAAGATGAAGAAGAAGCTAATAAACTGGCCTATGAAATCAATCATAATGATGGCAAAGCGATGGTATTTTTTGGAGACCTTTTAAATAAAAAATATTGCGACAATCTTGCCAGCGAAGTTCAAACAAAACTAGGTAGTGTTGATATTCTAATTAACAATGCTGGCTTTATGAGTCGAGGCGATATCACCCAAACAAATGATGCGGACTATGAGCTATCAATGAAAATAAATGTTGAAGCCCCTTTTCGATTAATCAGAGCAGCAATACCCTTGATGGCTGAAGCTGGTGGTGGCTCTATTGTTAATATATCATCATGCTGGGGCATCAATCCCGGACCCAATCATCTGATTTACTGCACGACAAAAGCAGCATTGGCAGCGATGACAAAATGTCTTGGTAGAGATCATGCTCATCAAAATATCCGAATCAATGCGGTATGTCCAAATGAAGTTAACACACCAATGCTAAGAACTGGTATTGAAATCAGAGGATTAAATCCTGATGATGCTATTGAAGAATTAAATCAATCCGTTCCGATTGGTCATATAGCTGAGCCAGAGGAGATTGCTGATGTTGTGTCTTTTTTAAGTTCTGATGAAGCTCGATATATTTGTGGATCCTTAGTGGAGATTAATGGTGGAAAAGCGGTTTACTAATAAAATTGTTGTTGTTACTGGAGCCACAAAAGGGATTGGTTTAGCCTGTGCAGAGCGACTCAAAAAAGAAGGTGCAATCGTGTGCGCTATTCAAAGAGGTCACTCGAGCCTCTTTGATTCTTTTGAGTTTGATTTAAGTAAAGAGCAAGACTGCTCCAAAAGCATTGATGCCATTGTTAAAAAGTATGGTCGTATTGACATTTTAATTAACAATGCTGGAATGATGAAAGAGTCATCTATTCTTGATACTTCTCTTGAAGAATGGAATAAAACTATGGCGGTTAATCTTACGGCTCCTTTTTTGCTTACGAAGTTTTGCATGCCTTTTCTGATAAAGTCAAAAGGCTCTATTGTGAATATTGGTTCGATTGAGG
>CAYNES010000182.1:0-1482 GCA_964396315.1 uncultured Piscirickettsiaceae bacterium
GAGAGAAATTCCTTTGACTATTCGCGGAAAGATAATATCTAGCTTATCCGAAGACAAGCCCTCTTGAGCAATTAATCTGAGTGCCTTCGCACCATCAAAATCCACAAATGCAATTCGAGTTAATAATTTACCTTTTTCTAAGCCAAAGTCAGAGCCTGGAAGCATCGCGAAACCGACTTCATTCAGAATTGTTTGGCAAAGTGTCTTGTCATCATTAATTTGTGCAGAAATATTTGAAAAGTCACAAATCATATAAAAACCGCCTTGAGGTTTTTGACAACTAACGCCAACAGAAGACAGCTCTTGATGAACAAAGTCTGCAATCGTTTTTAAAATAAGTCTTGAATGTTTTAAAAATACCGAGTGGTCTTCAGAGTATGCTTTAATTGCTGCAAACTGAATAGGGGCACTTACCGCAGTATAAGTTTCACTTGCAATGGCCCTTACACTATCTTTGATATAACTTAATTCTTTTGGAAACGTTAAGGTTCCTAACCTCCAACCTCCAGCTCCACACCATTTGCTAAGCCCACTGCTAATAATTGTGTTTTCGGGGTAAAAATGAGTTAATGACTTATACTCTCCAGAGAAATCTAGTTCAGCATAAATCTCATCAGCAATAATAGTAACATTGTGTTTTTTGGCAACTTCAGCAAACTCTCTAAGATTGCTATGAGTTGTTCCAGAAGGATTATTTGGAGAATTTAAAATCAAAAGTTTGTTGACGGTCTTTAATTTTTCACATGCTTTGTCCAGATTATCAGCACTAAGATGCCAATTACTTTCAGCATTTGATTCTATCCAATGAACTGTTTTATTAATCATTTGTGCTTGCGGCTCATAAGATACCCAGCTTGGACTTGGAAGCAATAAATCACAATCTAATGCCATTTGAATTTGAAAAATCAATTCCTTTGAACCTGGCCCAATAATGACATTTTGAGAATCATACGAGTATTGATTCATATTTGAATGATATTGAGCAACTTGCTCCCTGAGGGCCAATAGTCCAGATACGTTAAGATAATCTTTTTGATGAGCATGATTTTTCAGCTCGTCAACAATCACCTTGGGGACTGGAAATGGGGACTGGCCAAGCCCAAACTTATAAACCTCTTTACCTTCGCTAATCAATTTCTGAGAAAGCTCATTGATTGCCAGAGTAGCTGAAGTTTTTAAATTTTGAATATTTTTTTGTATTTTCATACTAATTTTGCAAACTACATACTTGTAATATCAGAATACCAGAAATATATGTTTCTTTTTTTGAAAAGAATTAAAACTTTTGTATCTTTTTCTTATTGAACTCGAACAATTTCTCGCTTTCTTCTTAATTGCACCACACCAACCATTCCTGTTAATAATATTGCAGGAATATAAACAATTTGTTTAGGCATAGTCTCCCTCTCTTGAAGAACTGAAGTGACAATCCAACCACTATCGACGCCTGCAACTTTTATTGATTCAACCTGTTTATTTATT
>CAYNES010000183.1:0-1453 GCA_964396315.1 uncultured Piscirickettsiaceae bacterium
TTTCTATCAAAATACGATCAGCAGGAATTTGTTTTGCTACCTCTCTTAAGTCTTGGGCACTTTTAAATGTAAGAATGCCAGAAAAAGAAATATAGAATCCTAAATCTAGAGCAGCTTCAGCAGTCTCCATATCCTCTGCGAAACAATGCATAACACCTTTTTTTGCTTTCTCACTTGAAAGGATATCTATTAAGTCATCTTTTGAATCTCTCATATGAATAATCATCGGCTTACCTGAATCATTTGAAGCAATAATATGCCTTCTAAATCGATCTCTCTGCCAATCAGCTTGATCTCTTTTCACATGAAAATAATCTAAACCTGTCTCGCCAATAGCAATGACTCTATCACTCTTGGCATACTCCAAAAGCTCCTCAACTGATGGGTCTTTACAATTCATTTCGGTTGGATGGACACCAACAGACGAGTATATGTTGGGGTAGGATTTAGAAAGATTATGAACTTCATCAAAATGCTCTAAATCAATACAAACACAAAGAAATTTAGTAACTGAAAGATCACCCGCATGCGCTAACATTGACTCTATAGTTCCGCCAAATGCATTCAAATCTATACGATCAATATGACAATGGGAATCGACTATTTGCATAACAAAAATTATATATTAATTTCTAAAAGTGATCTCTTATCTGAGACAAATGGAACCTTCAAGGAATGAACCTTATAGTTTATATTTTGAAGGTTTTCTTGGTCAAAATTATCACCCTTCATCAGTAAATAACGTCCATCACTTGAAATTAGGTGCCGAGTTTTTTCTATGGTGTCGACTCCTGATGAAAAAGCCCTAGATACAATTTGTGGAAAAGATTCTTCATAATTAAAATTTTCAACCCTACTATTGATTACTGTTAAGTTTTCCAATGATAATTCAGTCTTTACAGTCTGCATAAATCGGCATTTTTTTCCAACGCTATCGATAGTGATTACTTTAGTATTTGGCCTCATAATTGAGATTATGATTCCTGGCAAACCGGCACCAGAGCCGACATCTAAGAGTAAGCCAGATTTAATAAAACTCACTATTGAGAGGCTATCCAGAAAATGCTTTTTTATTGACTCAATGGGGTCACGTATAGCACTTAGATTGTAAACTTTATTCCACTTGCTAATCAGTGCATGATAGGCCAGGAGTTGATTAACTTGATAATCTGAAAGTCCTATATCCATTAACTCTGCTCCCTCACAAAGCAACTTTTCAAGTTCCCTCACGAATGCGTTTTATAGGTTTTTAGAAATACAAGTAATATCGATATTGAGGCGGGGGTGACGCCTTGAATTCTACTAGCCTGACCAATTGTTTCTGGTTTGAACTGATTTAACTTTTGTCTAACTTCATTTGATAGTGCTTTAATTTCGTTATAGTCAATTTCAGGTGAAAGCTTTGTATTCTCATTTTTACGATATTTTTCGATTTCGTCTAACTGTCTTTTAA
>CAYNES010000184.1:0-1433 GCA_964396315.1 uncultured Piscirickettsiaceae bacterium
TCAGCAAACTGGATGTGTGCAAGTGGTCACCCTGGAGAAGATGCAAAACTTTACGAAGCAGTTAAATCAATTGGCATGGAACTTTGCCCTCAACTTGGCTTAACCATCCCGGTTGGAAAAGACTCTATGTCCATGAAAAGTTCATGGAGAGAGAATGACAAGGATAAATCTGTGACTGCACCTTTATCACTCATTATCAGCGCCTTCTCAAAAACACCTGATGCAAGGTTGCAAATGACGCCCCTACTCAATAGAGGGGTCAATTCTGAGTTATATCTAGTGGATCTTGGGCTTGGTAAAAATAGGATGGGAGGCTCATCCCTTGCGCAAGTTTTTAACCAAATTGGCAATACAGCGCCTGACCTTGATGATTCTGTTCTTTTTGCTAAATTCTTCTCAATAATGAATTCTTTGAATAAGAAGAACTTGGTTAGCGCTTTCCATGACCGATCTGATGGAGGTGCATTTATCTCCTTAGTGGAAATGGCATTCGCCTCTCAATGTGGTCTAGATATAAGTGTCTCAGACCTCTTTACTGATTTATTTAATGAAGAGCTCGGATGCATTATTCAAGTCAGTGATAACAATAAAATGACTGTTCTAAATGAGCTAGCTAAAATTGGACTCAAAGAGCATATAAAATCAATTGCCAAGATAAATTCTACTGACGAAATTGTAATCTACCATGAGCATGTAAAAGTTTTTCAAAGTAAGAGAAACAATCTTCAGGAGTTATGGTCTTCAACCTCTTATCAAATTTCAAAACTAAGGGACAATCCAGAATGTGCCGAATCTGAAAATTTAGAAATATCTAAAACTTCAAATGGCCTCAAAGTCTCAACAAGTTTTGACATCAATGAAATCATCAGTACGCCCTATCTAAATCGAAGCGTAAGGCCAAAAATTGCAATCCTTAGAGAGCAAGGGATTAATGGGCATATTGAAATGGCAGCAGCATTCTCAAAAGCTGGTTTCGAAGCGACTGATGTTCATATGAGTCAAATTTTATCAGGGCAAATCTCTTTATCAAAATTTAAGGGTTTAGCTGCTTGTGGAGGATTCTCCTATGGTGATGTTCTTGGAGCTGGGAGAGGATGGGCGAACTCCATTCTATTAAATGACAGGGCCAAAGATGAATTTTCTAAATACTTTCAAAGGCATGACAGCTTTACCTTAGGCGTCTGTAATGGCTGTCAAATGATTTCAAATCTAAGAGAAATTATTCCTGGGACTGATGATTGGCCTTCATTTGAAAGAAATACTTCGGAGCAGTTTGAAGCCAGATTTACAGGAGTCAAGATTAATCACTCAAAATCAATACTATTTGAGGGCATGGAAGGCTCAATCATGCCAATCGCCATTGCTCACGGTGAAGGAAAAGCGACCTTTAAGTCAAATTCACCTGTCAATAATATTTCAATGCAGTATGTTGA
>CAYNES010000185.1:0-1415 GCA_964396315.1 uncultured Piscirickettsiaceae bacterium
CTAAATAAAATATCATCTGCAGTTCTAGCCCATTCCTTTTCAATTAAGTAAATTACCTCTTTCTCATATAGGCTCGAACCAAAATCTTCTCCAAGAGACTCTAAACTATCAGCATCACCAAAGATATCCAATGTAATTGTTCCATAAGAGCGTACTAGACGTTTAATGGTGTCTTCTGAGAAGAATGGATAGTTCGCATGAAGTTTGTTTTTAAGAGCTAATTGTCCATCAACTTCAATATCACCACCAGGTAAAAATGATTTGTTAGTCCATGACTCTCCTCGCTTCCCAAGAAAGGCTTCAATATGATTTAATATCTTCTCAGATAGTCGACGATAGGTTGTAATCTTTCCACCAAAAATATTAATCATCAGCGATGATTCATATTCTTTTGCCTTAACTACATAGTCTCTGGTAGCTTCTTGTGCTTTACTTGCGCCATCATCATAAAGAGGCCTAACCCCTGAGTAACTCCAAACAATATCTTTTAGTGTAATTTCGGCATTTAAGTATGTGTTGGCCGAATCACAAATGTATTGTTTTTCTTCTTCACTGATCTCGACCTGCCCTGCTGATTGACCATGATCAATATCTGTGGTTCCAATTAAGGTAAATTTATCTTCATAAGGGATTATAAAAAAGATTCGACTATCTTTGTTTTGACATATGTAAGATTTGTCATGCTCATAAAGTTTATTAACAACGATGTGGCTTCCTTTTACAAGACGAACATTTTTTGCATTTCTCTCACTAAAAGACTCATTCAATACTTCATCAACCCAAGGCCCAGAAGCATTTACAAAGCACTTTGCTTTGATTACATCCTGTTTACCATTAAATGAGTCGGTTGTTGTCACTGACCAAAGACCATCAGATTGAGTAACATTTGTAACTTTGCTATAGTTTTGTAATTTAGCACCTTTCTTAGATGCATCAACTGCATTCAGTATTACTAATCTTGAATCGTCAACCCAACAATCTGAATACTCATAGCCAAATTTAAATTTGTTCTTAAGAGGGGCTCCAAACTCACTCTTACTAAGTTTTACATGGCTAGTTCCAGGCAGAATTTTCCTAAAGCCCAAATGGTCATAAAGAGCTAGCCCTAACCTGAGTAACCATGCCGGCCTCATACCTTTAGAGTGAGGCAGGATAAATCTCATCGGCCAAATTATGTGTGGAGCCATCCTTAAAAGAACTTCTCTTTCCTTTAAAGACTTTTGAACTAAACGGAACTCATAATGTTCAAGATAACGAAGCCCGCCATGGATTAATTTTGTTGAATTTGATGAAGTACCTGAGGCAAAATCATTCATTTCACATAGGCATACAGAATAACCACGTCCAGCTGCGTCGCGAGCAACTCCAAGGCCATTTATGCCGCCACCGGCAATAAAAACATCATAAATTTTTTC
>CAYNES010000186.1:0-1372 GCA_964396315.1 uncultured Piscirickettsiaceae bacterium
CACTTTGCGGTGACATTTTTTCGAAGCGCCTTAACGTTGGTTCGAGAAATAATCTTAACGCCAATACAAGCCTGAATGGCAACATCAAACATTTGCCTTGGGATAAGCTCTTTCATCTTCTCAGCAATCTCACGCCCTTTATAAACAGAGTTAGCCCTATGAATAATTAATGCTAAAGCATCAACTCCTTCTCCATTAATAAGAATGTCAAGACGAATCAAGTCCGAGGCTTGGTAACGCTCAAATTGATAGTCCATCGAGGCAAATCCACGAGAGACTGACTTGAGTTTATCAAAGAAATCAAGAACGACTTCATTGAGAGGCAATTCATAGACAATCGAGACCTGTCTGCCCATATAGTTAATGCTTTTTTGAACTCCTCTTTTTTCAACGCAGAGGCTGATAACAGGGCCAACATATTCACTGGTGACTAGTATATTTGCAGTAATGATGGGCTCTCTAAACTCTGCAATCGTCTGAACTGGAGGGAGCTTTGATGGGCTATCAATCCTAGATACATTACCTTTCGTGTCTAATATTTCATAGATTACCGTTGGCGCTGTTGTGATTAAATCTAAATCATATTCGCGCTCAAGTCTCTCTTGAACTATTTCCATATGAAGGAGACCCAAGAAGCCAATTCGAAACCCAAAACCTAAAGCATCAGAATTTTCAGGTTCGTACTGCAAAGCCGCGTCATTGAGTCTAAGCTTCCCAAGCGCATCCCTAAACTTTTCATAGTCTTCACCAGAAGTTGGGAATAGACCTGCAAAAACTCTTGGCTGGACTGGTTTAAAGCCGTCAAGTGGCAATTCAACAGGGTTTTTGCTGCCAGTGATCGTATCACCAACTGGTGCTCCATCAATATTTTTAATGCTGGCAATTAAGTATCCAACCTCACCCGCCTTAAGGCTGTCAGTTTTAGTTCTCTTAGGAGTAAAAATACCGACCTCATCAACCAAGTGCTCATTTTTATTCGAAAAGATTTTAATCTTTGTTTTAGCCTTAATTTCGCCATCGATGACCCTGATTAAGGATACAACTCCTAGATAATTATCAAACCAAGAGTCAATAATCAAAGCCTTAATAGGAGCATCCAGTTCACCTTCAGGGGCAGGAATTCTCTCCACAATCTGCTCAAGTATTTCTTCTATACCAATTCCAGATTTAGCGCTAGCATGAACAGCGTCATGAGCCTCTACTCCAACAACGTCTTCGATTTCATCAACCACCCTCTCAGGCTCAGCAGCTGGCAGATCAATTTTATTTAAAACTGCTAAGACCTCTAGGCCTTGATCAATAGCGGTATAGCAGTTAGCAACAGTCTGCGCTTCAACGCCTTGAGACGCATCAACAATTAACAAAGCGCCTT
>CAYNES010000187.1:0-1339 GCA_964396315.1 uncultured Piscirickettsiaceae bacterium
TAAATTCATCAAACAAGTAACTAACATCATGTGGCCCAGGTGATGCCTCTGGGTGGCCTTGAAAACTATAGGCAGACTGATTCTTAATTCTAATCCCCTGGATACTCTGATCAAACAATGAACGGTGAGTAACTTCTATTACTTCAGGCAAGTCTTTTTCAGAGACAGCAAAACCATGATTTTGAGAGGTAATCATTACCCTTTCAGACTTTAAATCTTGAACAGGATGATTTGCGCCGTGATGACCAAACTTCATTTTTTCAGTTTTGGCTCCTGATGCCAAAGATAATAGCTGATGTCCTAGACATATTCCAAAAATTGGAATCTCTCTGACTAATAATTCTTTAATATTTTGAATTGCGTAGTCGCATGGCTCAGGGTCTCCAGGCCCATTGGAAAGAAAAACACCATCTGGATTAATGGCTAGTAAATCACTAAGAGGAGTTTGGGCATTGAAAACTGTCAGTTCGCACCCTCTATCTACCAGCATTCTTAGTATATTTTTCTTTACGCCATAGTCATAAACTGCTACTTTAAGTTTAGAAGTTTTTTTATTGAAACTAGAATTCACTAAATCAAAAGTACCTTGATCAAATGAGTAGGTTTTAGAGGTTGAAACCACTTTGGCTAGATCCATATTTTTTAGGCCAGAAAAATCTTTTGCATTCTGGATTGCTAAATCTGAGTCGATTGAATCACCTGCCATAATGCAGCCTTTGAGTGCTCCATTAATTCTTAGATGTCTTGTGAGTGCTCTCGTATCAATATTTGCTATGGCGACTATGTTATTGCTAGCTAGATAATTATCAAGACTCATTTCAGAGCGCCAATTACTCTGAGCAATAGGAAGATCTCTGATAATTAGTCCTGAAGCATAAACGTTAGATGACTCCTCATCAACTATGTTTATTCCTGTGTTACCGATATGGGGATAAGTGAGCGCTACTATCTGCTGACAGTATGAGGGGTCAGTCAGAATTTCTTGGTAACCCGTCATAGCTGTATTGAAGACTACTTCACCAACTGTATGACCAATAGAACCGATTGAATTGCCCCAAAAAACTTTGCCATCTTCTAGTGCTAATAATGCAGTTTGAGGCAAAGTATTACTCCATTTCAAGGTTCAAAACACCGGGAATTTTACCATGTGTTAGCCATTAAATTATCTTGAATTTCACAAACCAATGTTATAATTAAATTTGTTCTAAGAAACTTAATGCATTTGTGAAAATAATAGTTAATGGTGAAGAAATATCACTTCCAGAAGATTCAAATATTCAAGACCTTATTACCCTATTAGGTTATTCAAATAAACGGATCGCCATCGAAATTAATGAGG
>CAYNES010000188.1:0-1334 GCA_964396315.1 uncultured Piscirickettsiaceae bacterium
GGTTGTAAAGTCGTTTTTAGCAACTTCAAGAACCAATTCATCAACATATTTTTTTTGATGAATTGGAGCACGCTCATTCCAATGAATACGATTCAAATTTGAATATTTTGAGCGATATTTCATCGATCAAAATATAAAAATTAAATCTAGCTGAAAATTAAAGAATCTTTTCGATTTAAGATTTGTAAATTTGAATAATTACGCAAAGCGAAATAAGCGCCAAAGATTGCGCCAGACCAAATTAAGTCTCCTGCAATTGTGTTTTGGAAAAATGGGATCGCCATGGTGTAGCAAAGCACAAGACCTTCAAACGTTTTAGCGTACATTGGTGAGAATGCCCATACAGCAAAGTTAGTAGCAATAAAAAAGACCGTTGAGCTAGCAAGTGCAGCACCAACAATTCTTAAAGGGCCAAGTTTTCTTTGAAGAAAGTTTTTGAAGACAATTGGAAAAAGTAAAGCCAGATAAACAACGAACATTGACTTAGAGCCGAACCAGCTCGCTGAGAGTGATCCAAAAGCGAAATAGTCACAAAGGAGCATGGTAACTACTACAGCAACAATAGCCATGTATCTTTTGACAAAAATAAAGCCTGCAAAAAGCGCGATAGCTGCCATTGGAGTAAAGTTTGGCGGATGAGGTAAAAGTCTTCCTGCTACGCCTAGGGCAATTAAGGCTGCCAAAATAACTAAATAACTAAAACTTGAATTAAGTTTTAAATCTTGATTGTCCATCGTCTCTCTCCAAATAATTTTGAATAATCATATCTTAAAAGGCTTCCATGTTCAAGCGAATAAATGTATCTACTGACAGAATAACATCATGCGCACCCACCATTGACATTGAGCCATTAACATATAAGGCCCAATAGGTATTCCCAACAGCCTCCACCCCGCCCAAAGACATAATCTGAGGGCCAAAACTTGTATCTTTAACGCCTACAACGACTAAATGTCTTATTGCGTCGTATGCATTAATTCCTTTTTCAACTGCCTTAACCACAGTTAAGTTAATTTGATCAACCGAGGTAATTGTCAAAGACAGCTGAACTGTTTCATTTGAATTGTCAGCCAAAGTAGCTAAAGGCTGAAATGAAAACAAACCAATCAAAAATATTGCTAAGATTTTAAGATTTAGTTTCATTAAGCTTAATAGCTACTTAAAAAGTTCGAATTTTATATCAAAAACAAGAAACTGCAAGAGAAATCAAAGAAAATAGTTTTAACTTAAAAAGGAAATTTCTTTTTTCCAAATCCAGGCATTTTAGACATATCAGGCATTCCGCCTTGACCTTGCATACCCTCCATTTGCTGCATCATTTTTTTCATCTTGCC
>CAYNES010000189.1:0-1317 GCA_964396315.1 uncultured Piscirickettsiaceae bacterium
GGGTCGCGGTTAGTATCCCTGTATGTCTTTTAGGGGCTGTATTTGGACTTGGACTCACTGGCAACACAATCAACCTGATTTCTCTCTCAGGCTTTATTCTTGTGCTTGGTATTGTTGTTGACGATAGTATTGTTATAGCTGAGAGCATCCACCACTACAAATCAAAAGAAGGTAATCTCTACAAGAACGTTGTGATGGGCTTAAAGCGAGTCATTATGCCTGTAGTTACAACTATTATTTCTACTATGCTGGTGATGTCTTCATTTTTCTTAATGTCAGGCATATTGGGAAAATTTATTTATGTTTTGCCCGTTGTAGTGTTGTTTGCCTTAGCGATCTCCTTTCTAGAAATTACGTTTGCTCTTCCAGCTCACCTAGCCAGTAAAAAAGTTGAAAAGCAAAAAAAATGGTTTGTGCCTGTTGAAAATTTTTACAATAGATCTATGGTACATATCTTAAAGTGGCGCTATCTGATTGTTCCTTTGTTTATTGGTTTACTTGCCTATTCAGCAATGTTTGCCATGAAGAATATTCCGTTTAACCTTTTTCCTTCAAGGGGTGCAACAGTAATGTTTGCGAACATTGAAGCGCCTAATGGAAGCTCTGCATCGTACACTGAAAAAATAGTTATCGATGTTGAAAATCTCATTGTTAGTGAGATTGGTGAAGACCTTAAGTCATATACTAGCAACATTGGTAGCTATTTTACTAATAGGGCTGATATTGAAATTGCCTTAACAGAAACGAGTGATAGGGAAAGAGCTGCTGAAGATATGCAGGAAAAACTTAAAGAATTAGTTAAAAATGTTAAAGGTGCTGAAAAAATTCGCATATCTCTATTAAGGCCTGGACCGCCTCAAGGCGCAGACATTGAGGTAACTCTTGTTTCAGAGAATGATGCGCAGCGAGCTCTTGCTGCTGACAGGCTTGTAGAAATATTAAATTCAATTAATGGTGTTGACAACATTAATCGAAACGATGAGATTGGCAAGCCTAGGATTGAGACAGTCCTTGATTTTGATGAAATGGCTCGTCTAGGGGTTGATTATCAATCTGTTTATAGACATCTCAGAACTGCTTTTTCAGGGTCTTATGTTACTGATGCGACGATAGCAGGAAAAGATGAAGACGTTAGGATTTATATTGGTGAGAATGATTACACCGAGAATTTTATCAAAAATACTGCTATAAAAAACCGTCAAGGTAATCTGATACCGATGAGTCAGTTTTCAACTCTCCGAGAGATTGAGGGAGAGCCAGATTACAATCACTTGGATGGTGATCGTTCTATAAAAGTTACCGCGAGTATTGCTGATG
>CAYNES010000190.1:0-1313 GCA_964396315.1 uncultured Piscirickettsiaceae bacterium
TTCCTTTCAAAAGGTCTTCAAGGTTAATCATTTTTCCAACCTCAATAAAGCTTCTAGAACCACCAGTTTTCCAAGCTTTTTCGCTGATTTTTACTTCATCATCAAGAGTAATAAACTCCTCTTTGAGGCGCTTAAAGACTACATAAGATGTCATTATTTTTGTCAAACTGGCTGGCGCTCTTCTCTCATTTTCATTTTCAGCGGCAAGAACCTTGCCTGAGTTATGGTCCATAAGAACATAAGATTTTGCAGCAATTGGAGGAGACTCTGGAATATAGAAGCGCGGCTCTTCGGCATTTACATTTGAGAAAAAAAGTACTAAAAAAAATGTTTTTAAGAGAGTAAGAATATTTGATTTCATGAAATATTATTTGTCCAGAAAGTTTGTATTGAAGAGAAGACTTTAAATTATGTTAATTTTAATCACAGATTGATTATAACGAGTTACTGTAAATATCTTGGACTTTTATGTTTGTGAATCGACATAATAATTCCAAAGCTAGCCATCAGTGTAATCAGCGATGAACCTCCATAGCTTATTAAGGGTAAAGGAACTCCTACCACCGGCAAAAGACCTGAGACCATGCCTATATTAACAAAAATGTAGGTAAAAAACACAAATGTAAGGCTAGCTCCTAAAAGCCTGGAAAAGTTATCCTCGCATCGAAGTGACAAACTCATGCATCTATAAATGATCAGAGCATAAATCAGAAGGAGTAATAAGAATCCAATGAAACCGAGCTCTTCTGCCAGCACTGAGAAAATGAAATCAGTAGATTGCTCAGGGACAAAATCGAGTTGAGACTGGGACCCTCTTACGATTCCTTTTCCTGTAAGCCCACCAGAGCCAATGGCAATTTTTGATTGAATAATATGATAGCCCGATCCAAGAGGGTCAGACTCAGGGTTAAATAGCGTTAAGATCCGCCTTTTTTGGTAGGCAATTAACAAATAGCTCCAAGCAAAATAGAGTGAACCAGTCAAAATACTTGTTAAGACCAGAAGATTTAGCCATATATTTTTAACAAGCATAACCCTAAATCCTGAAAAGAATAAAACATAGACTCCTGAGGCTCCTATAAGTAAAGATGTTCCAAGGTCAGGTTGCCTTGCTATCAGAAGCACAACAGTGCCAATCGTAATCAGTGAAATAATGACTGGAAATGCTCTAGGGGGAAGTGTTTTTTCACTGAGAATTGCAGCAATTGTCATGGGCACTATAATTTTCATTAATTCTGATGGCTGAAATCTTACAAATCCCAAATCAAGCCATCTTTGAGCGCCACCACCAGAGCTACCAAAAAAAAGAACTA
>CAYNES010000191.1:0-1293 GCA_964396315.1 uncultured Piscirickettsiaceae bacterium
AGGCAAGAATCAGAACACAAATATCAGCGGCACATACCAAAGGTGATTTAGACAAGGCAATTGCAGCTTTTTCAACTACTTACAAGGAATTATCAGGTTGATAAAAAACTTACAATTTATGTTGAGAGGAAGGTATCAGAGGGCGGAGCACCACCTCTATAAAGAGCTAAATTTTTTCAATATTTAAAGACAAATTTTTTCACTTGAGTTTAGCTGTTTTTTGAATTAACATTTAATTTTTATAATATGGATTTACTATGAAAGATCAAGCAAGGGTTGTTGTTATTGGAGGTGGCGTTGTTGGCTGCTCGATTCTTTTCCACCTTGCAAAGATGGGTTGGAAAGATGTTGTTTTATTAGAGCGAAATGAGTTAACTTCGGGCTCTAGTTGGCACGCAGCCGGCTCGTTTCATACAGTCAGCTCTGATCCTAATGTATCAAAGCTTCAAGATTACACAATCAATCTATACAAAGAAATTGAAGAAACTTCGGGCCATTCGATTAGTATGCATAAAACAGGGGGCTACTACTTAGCCTCTAATCAGAATTGGCATGACTATCTTAAGCGAGAGCGCTCTAATGCAAGGTCATTAGGATTGAATCAGGAGTTTGTATCTCTTGACGAGGTTGTAGAAAAGCACCCATTGATTAACCCTGATCATTATGTCGCGGCTCTTTGGGACCCTTCTGATGGAGACATTGATCCTTCAGGGGTGGTGTATGCTTATGCTAAATCAGCGCGTGTTCATGGTGCAGAGTTCTATACTCATACTCCAGTAATAGAGACTAATCAGAGACCCGATGGATCTTGGGATGTTGTCACTGAAAAAGGCAATATCCATGCAGAGCATATTGTAAATGCCGGCGGTCTTTGGGCTCGTGAGCTGGGCCGCATGTCTGGAATTCATTTGCCAGTTGTTCCAATGGAGCATCACTACTTAATTACTGAAGAGATTGACCAAATTGCTAACTTAAAGGATGGCCAAAGACTGCCAAGTTGTATTGACTTCGAGGCCAATATTTATACCCGTCAAGAAAGTACCGGCATGTTGCTGGGAACTTATGAACCTCGATCAACACCGTGGTCCTTGGATGGAACACCGCAAACCTTTGGACATGACCTGCTCGAGCCTGACTTAGACCGAATTGCCGATCGGTTGGAGCTCGCTTTTGAGAGAATTCCAGCACTAGGAACTGCGGGCATTAAGAATATTATAAACGGCCCGTTTGTTTTCTCCCCTGATGGAAACCCAATGATTGGCCCAGTACCTGGAATGAAAAACTACTGGACTG
>CAYNES010000192.1:0-1267 GCA_964396315.1 uncultured Piscirickettsiaceae bacterium
CCTTTAATAAGAGGTTGTAAATATGCTTCATATTTTCTCCAAGCTTCAGAACTACCTTGATACATTTTTTGCCTAACTTGCATAGAGCTAGTAGTTTTAACAGCTGATTTATTAGCATGAAAGTTTAGACAATTTTCATCCCAGTTTAGTTCACAATATTTGAGTATTTTTTTTGTTTGATTCTCTTGCGAATTTGTCAATTCTTCATAACAAACATCAAGAATTTTTTGAGGAAAAAGTTTCTTCCAAAAATCCATTAAATCAATATAAAGGCGATAATAACCAGCTATATCATCCTGGTTAAAAGAATAAGCATTGCCTCTAAATTCATATTTATATATTGACCAACACGTGGCCATTGGATCCCTTTTCATGTGAAGAATTTTTGCTTCGGGAAATGCGGACAAAATAAACCCTATATACCGAAAATTGAGAGGCATTTTATCAACAATAATACTTTCATTTACATCAGCAATGGGAACAGATTGCAAATACTGTTTGCGTAAAGACAATAAATCATTTTTTGAAAAACAATTTTTAGTTTTTTCGTTATAAGCCTTAAGAAGTGGAAAAACAAAATTATTTATATGATTTAACTCACCAACACCATGAGCAGAACTATGACTATCAATAATTTGATGAACAAGAGATGTGCCAGAACGAGGCATACCAACAATAAAAATAGGCCTTTTAGAATTTAATTTAGAATGGGGTATATGAAGAATTTCAGGTGGAGATTTAAATGCTTTTTTAATCGTAGAGAATAACTTTTGGTCCTTATCAATAGAATAATCCAACTCTTTTTTTCTTAAACTATTGGCCTCATTAAGATATTTGAATTGTTCATCATGATTTTCAAGGTCTTCATAAACTTTTGATAATGCAAAGTTAAGACCTATAAGGTCAATTGAATTAATGTTATCATTTTTAAGCGCTCTTAAAATTTGAGCTATCTGTGGATCATTCTTTTTAAAAGTCTTTACTCGACTCAAATGATAATAAGCATGACCCCAGTTTGGATTTAGATTTAAGGCTTTTTCAATATTTTCTATAAAATCATTTTTTTTGCCAAGGTCTTTGAAGACTAAAGCGAGATTAAAGAAGGCTTTTTCATAATTTGGATTATATTTTATTGCTTTCTGATAATTTTCAATTGCCTTATTAGGATTACCATAGTCATTAAAAGCATTGCCTAAATTATTATATGCCTCCGCAAAATCATGTTTATATGCAATAGCCCACTCTAGACTTTCAATTGCAGCATCTA
>CAYNES010000193.1:0-1253 GCA_964396315.1 uncultured Piscirickettsiaceae bacterium
ATGAAAATTTAAGAAATTCAGATGGCTTAAAACCACAAAAACGCAATTATGTTGATGTTAATGATTTACCCGACCGAGTCAAAAAGATATATGACACAGTTATGCCATACTACAATGAACTTTATGCTCAACGTCTAAAAGTTAAATGAAGCAATTGATTTAGGAAATGAAATGAATATAGGTTTTGTTGGTTTGGGAAATATGGGCTCAGGAATGGCAAATAATTTATTAAATTATTGCAATGATTCAAGAAATGACTTAATTGTTCTCGATATAAACGAGACCGTTTTGTCTCTGTTTGTTGATAAAGGCGCTATCAATGGTGAAAATATATCAAAGATGTGTCGTCAGTGCGACGTGTTATTTACATCACTTCCAAGTTCAAAAGAAGTCAATCAATTAGCATTCGGCAATGAAGGCATTCTGCATAATTTAAAGCAAGGAGCTATCTGGTTTGAAACCTCAACAAACGAATTATCAGAGTGGGAAAAAGTTAAAGAAATTGCCCCAAATCACTTGACATTGGTTGACGCTCCAGTAAGTGGTGGTGCTGAAAGAGCAGCAGAAGGCACTTTGACTATTTTTATTGGTGCTGAAAAAACAGTGTTGGAAAAATTTGAATGGTTGCTGAAAATTTTTGCTAGTAAGGTGATTCTTATGGGTCCTTCTGGATCAGGATATGTTACAAAATTAGTACAACTTCATCTAAACTATTTAGTTGCGCAAGGCATTGGAGAAACTCTAATGATGGGGGCTAAAGCAAGCCTAGATTTAGAAACCCTCCACTCAGTATTAATGAATAGTTGTTCGCAAAGCTATGTGGTTGAAAACTATATTCCAAAAGTTCTTGATGGAAGTTATGACGATTCATTTTCTTTGGGGCTAGCTGAAAAAGATATTAAGCTCATTGTTGAACTTGGACATCATCTAGGTGTCTCAATGCCACTTGGTGAAAAAGTTTATAAAACCTATCAAGAAGCAAAAAAACAATATGGTGAAGACTCACCGCATTTAAGTGTCGTTCGATTAATTGAAGAAACACACAACCAAAAATTGAGAAAGAAGAAGTAGGAGTCAGAGTTGACGGTAACATTTTGGAAACGGATTATTAACTATGAGTAAATCAGCCATTGATAGAATGAATTCTATATCCGAGCAGGGGTTGTGCTCAGGCTGCGGTATTTGTCAATCAATAGCTGGACCAAACAAGATAAAGGTCGTTAAATCAATGAACGGATTCGAGAGACCCGTAA
>CAYNES010000194.1:0-1237 GCA_964396315.1 uncultured Piscirickettsiaceae bacterium
CTATTTTGATTCCTATTTTGATTTCTGCTTCTATTACGATTCTGAGGCCTTGCACTTTTAGGTTTTTCTTCAACCTTCTTATCTGAAGAAAAAATTTCAGTCAATTTGCTCATAAAAGAAACCTTCTTCTCAGGCATTTTTGTAGAAGGCTGATTAGTCGAAATTGCTGGAATATCAGGCTTATCGATATAGTTAATTACATTCGGATTTTCCTGAGGTTTCGAGATTGCTTGAAAACTCTTATGATGTGAGCTCTTATTTCCTTTTTGTTTGTTTACTGTGTAATGAGGAAAATGCATATATTGGTTCGGAAGAAGTGTAATTTTTATTTGGTGCTTCTCCTCCATATCTGTTATGTTTTGTCTCTTCTCATTCAATAAATACGTAATGACTTCAACGCTTGATTGAATGGTTATGTCACCACTACCTTTATTAGAGTTAAGGTTATCTTCAAGTTGACGAATGATTCTTAAGGATAATGACGGTATGGTTGGATTAGTTCCGCTTCCATTACATACAGAGCATGTTTTACCTGTGGACTCTAGTACTGAATTCATTAGTCTCTGCCTAGATAATTCCAACAAGCCAAATCTTGAAATTGTTCCTATCTGGACACGAGCTCTATCATTAGCGGTGGCTTTTTCCATAAGTTTTTCAATTGAAGTTCTATTTGACTCAGATGCCATATCAATAAAATCAATAACAACAAGACCTCCAATATCTCTTAATTGCAGTTGAAGTGCAATTTCCTCAGCAGCATCTAAATTAGTTTTATATGCAGTGTCTTCAATGCTTGTTCCTCTAGTTGCCCTAGCTGAGTTGATATCAATCGCTGTAAGCGCTTCTGTAGCATCAAATACGATTGTCGCACCTGATTTCAATGCCACTTCTCTATTAAATACATTTTTGACTTGAGATTCAACACTCATATGCGCGAAAAGTGAATGGTCAGTGACATCAAAAAACTTAATCTTATCAAGGTAATGCGGCATTACAAAATTAATAAAGTCTCTTGCTTTTTGATACGTCTCTAGATCATCAATAATGACACTATCAGTATCTTCTCTAAGATAGTCTCTGAGAGCCCTCACAATGATGTCGCTCTCTTGATAAATTAAAAAAGGACCATCTTGCTTCTTTGTCGCTGTTTTGATTGATTTCCAAAGCTGAGTTAAGTGGTCAACTTCCCACTGAAGTTCACTTACACCTCTTCCAGCACCTTCAGTACGAATAATGA
>CAYNES010000195.1:0-1230 GCA_964396315.1 uncultured Piscirickettsiaceae bacterium
CAACAACTGCTCTTGATGTAACAGTTCAAAAATCAGTACTTCAAACTCTCATCAAACTCAGCAAAGAAGAACAGATTGCGATTATTTTAATTACTCATGATATAGGTGTTATTGCAGAAACATGTGACTATGTCTACGTACTAAGAAATGGTAAACATGTGGAGCAAGATACAACAAATAATGTACTTCAAAGACCAACACAAGACTACACTAAGTCTTTAATGGCTTCGGTACCAATCATAGAGAAACGCCTTCATCGCTTCCCATTAAGTGAGGAAGCTAAGTTGAAGGACGCTTCTACTGGTCTGCACTATTTGCAAGAAAAACAATCAACACAAGACTCAACTCATGAGTCTTTACTGGAAGTTCGCAATCTTTCAAAAATATTTATTACTCCTTCTAGTTTGTTGAAAGCAAAACAGCTATTTACTGCTGTCAAGGATGTAAGTTTTAATGTGATGCGCGGAGAAACTGTAGGAATTGTTGGAGAGTCAGGCTCTGGAAAGACAACCATCGGACGAATGATACTGGGATTAGAAGATATTACCGATGGTAGAGTTATTTATCGAGGAAAAGACCTCAAGGAATTAGTAGATAGTGCTGAAAGAAGAGCACATTGTTTATCTATGCAGTGTATTTTTCAAGACCCTTATTCATCGCTTAATCCACGTATGACAGCCGGGGAAAATATCACCTATGGTTTGCGAGTTCATAAAATGATTAATCCAGATAAGGCTAAATCACTAGCTCAAGATCTTATGGCTTTGGTTGGCTTGCCAAGCGAAGATGCAGAAAAGTTGCCGCATGCTTTTTCTGGCGGAGAAAGACAAAGGATTGGCATCGCTCGAGCTCTAAGTTATCGTCCTGATTTTATTTTTTGTGATGAGCCTACTTCTGCATTAGATGTGTCTGTTCAGGCAAATTTGCTTAACCTTCTAAAGGACTTGCAAGAAAAATTTTCTTTAACACTACTTTTTGTAAGCCATGACCTTGCTGTCATTAGACAAATGTGTGATAGTGTAATTGTGATGAAAGAAGGTGAGGCTCTAGAAAAAGGGAGTAACAAAGATATTTTTGAATCGCCTCAACACAACTATACCAAATCACTTCTTAATTCCATGCCTAAATTTAATAGAATAGATTTAATTTAGGCTTACTTTAATTTCGTATAATTCAAATATCCTTTATCAGTGCTTCAATATCATTTCGATACCTTGATAACTGTGCACG
>CAYNES010000196.1:0-1228 GCA_964396315.1 uncultured Piscirickettsiaceae bacterium
GACTTCATTTTACCAAAGAATGAGTCTGACTCAGGATGATGCTTGGCTTCGCAAGAGCTTGAAAACTCTTTTAATAGTTTCTTTTGCTTAGAATTTAGATTAATTGGCGTTTCAACTTTAATCTGACAGAGTAAATCACCAGAACCATTATGTCTCATTGCTGGCATACCTTTGCCTCGAAGTCTAAACAATTTTGATGTTTGAGTGCCTGCGGGAACATTAATTTTAAGTTTACCTTTCAAGGTTGGAACCTCGATTGAGCCACCGAGGGCAGATGTTGCAAAGTCGATAGGAACTTCACAATAAAGATCATTACCTTCACGCTGAAAAATTGGGTGATCTTTAATATGAATTTGTACATAGAGGTCACCATGTGGACCGCCTCGCATCCCAGCTTCACCTTCACCGCTAAGTCTAATCCTATTTCCAGAATCTACGCCAGCAGGGATTTTTACAGAAAGTGTTTTTTGATTGCGAACAACGCCTTGACCTCGACAAGTACCACAGGGAGATTCAATTTTTTCCCCAGTCCCATTACACTGGTTGCATGGGCGCTGAACAGCAAAGAATCCTTGCTGCATTGTAGTTTGGCCTGTACCACGACAATTCCCACAAGTTTTAACAGAAGTGCCTGGTTTTGCTCCACTTCCAGAGCATGTGCCACAGGTATCATTTTTAGGAACTCTGATTTTGACAGTGTCACTTTCAGCAGCCTGTTTTAAGTCGATTTCTAGATCATAACGAAGGTCTGATCCTCGATTATCTGGCTTAGAATTTCCGCCGCCAAAAATGTCACCAAATATATCTCCAAATCCGCCAGCTCCACCAAATGGATTTCCACCACCAAAGCCCTGTCCACCTTGCTCTACACCTGCATGACCAAATTGATCATAAGCAGATCTCTTTTGAGGGTCTGAGATGACGTCATATGCCTTACGAACTTCCTTGAATTTTTTTTCAGCACCCGCTTTATCACCAGAGTTTCTATCTGGATGGTACTTCATAGCAAGTCGCTTATAGGCCTTCTTTATCTTGGCTTCATCTGCATTTTTATTGACACCTAAAACTTCGTAATAATCTCTTTCTGACATATTTCCCTTAAAATATTAAACCTCTCATGTACAAGACAAGAGAGGTTTTTTAAATCAGCAAATAAAGCTACTTACTTTTCTTCTTTTACCTCTTCGAAGTCAGCATCAACAACGTCTTCACCTGTATCTGCACTACC
>CAYNES010000197.1:0-1201 GCA_964396315.1 uncultured Piscirickettsiaceae bacterium
CACGATGAAAATGATGACCCATTGCCTCCTGGTGAGCCAGGAGAAATGGTAGTTCGACCTCTAGAGCCTGGAGTCATGTGTAGTGGTTATTTTGGTATGCCAGAGAGGACTCTTGAAAGCTGGAAAAATCTATGGTTTCATACGGGCGATATTGGTCGATTGGATGAACAAGGTAGGTTCTATTTCATGCACAGAATGAGTGAACGGATTCGTGTAAAAGGTGAAATGGTTTCAGCTTATGAGGTTGAGGAAGGAGTACTTTCACATCCAAAAGTGCAAGACTGTGCAGTTATTGGTGTTCCAGGTGAGATGGTTGAAGAGGATATTGCGTTGTTCGTTGTTAAGAAGAGTACGGCTGAGCTTAGTGAACAAGAGTTAATTCAGCACTGTCGAGATCGAATGGCGAAATTTATGATTCCAAAACATATTGTTTTTCTTGATCAAATGCCAAGAACATCTACCGGCAAACCTGAAAAAGGAAAATTATCTTTTTATTGGACTGCTAGTTAAATCACTACCAAGTAAACTACATCAAACAAAATGTGGACTTTAGTTTAAGTTGACTTATAATCCAAGTATGAATAAACGACTAGCAACTTTCTTTGGATTCTTGACTACTTTTTTTTCGAATCGAAGAATCACCAACATTTATATAGTATTACTCATCCTGTCATGTTTAATACCAGCAATTATGATAGCGGTTTTTGTGGTGTAGAAAATTCTTAATCACTCCCTCACACATCAGAGAGGATTTTAACCTCTATTTGAACTATAATTCAATTATGAAATTTCTCACCTTACTACTAACAGGGTTTCTTTTAGCAACACTTTTTCAATTATGGTGGATGGGTGTTTGATTAAATAAGGAAAGAACTAAAACCACGTAGAGGCAATGGGGCTCAAAACAGGTATTGATTTTGATTGGCTTTTAGCTGCCAGAGATGTCGTTGCTTCAGCGCTTCCGGATGTTGAATTATATGGCTTTACACCGGATGCTGGGTTACCACTTAGGTCTCCATTGGCATAGCAACCTTTAACTCTTTGAATTAAGTTAGATAAGCCTAAACAACAAACTAGAAAACTTCTTTTTATAGAACGTTGTCCGCAGAGACTTCTATCGCATGAAGCATAGAACGACCAAATGATCGCATTGTTAAGAGAACGTATGAATCATCCCCGTCTCTATAAATGATTGTTCCTA
>CAYNES010000198.1:0-1179 GCA_964396315.1 uncultured Piscirickettsiaceae bacterium
ATAATGTCAAGTATCTTGAGCTAACCGAAAGACTACCTTCAACCTTGTCATCATCATCTAAGTCAATTGCGCTTCCTACACAAACGCCATCCACAATTGTGTAGTGATTCTCAAGTGGCTGGTTTGTAGTTGTCCTGTGAACAAACTGGACATGGTACGGCTCAATAAAGTTTTCCATTAGGAATTTCCAATTCGTTGCTATTTCTCCAAAATCAAGAGTTGCTACGGGCGTAACTTTTTGAAAATCAATATCTTTAAAATTATTAATTAAGGGTTTTGCATACTCTTCAAAATCTTGTGCGTTATCAGTCAAATTAACAAAAATCCAATCATTCCAGATTGCGGTGTTTACAGCCTGCAGTCCATGCTCAGACATATTAAAGCCTTTAGGTTGATGCTCTAGACCACCAAAAAATGGAGTGGCACAAAGATCTCCGTCCAGATTATAGGTCCATGAATGATAAGGACATGAAAGCATGGCGCCAACATTACAAGACTCATCAATAAGTTTTAGACAGCGGTGTGAGCAGGCATTATGAAATGCGTTTATTTTCCCATTATTATTTTTCAGAAGGATAATTGGCTGCCCTGCAATTGTTATAGGGGTGGCATCTCCAGGCTCTTTGAATTCATGAACAAATCCAGCAAATACCCAATTATTTGAGAATACAGTTTTACACTCAGCATGAAAAAACTCTTCGCTGGTATATGCCCAACTTGGAAGGCCATGTTTTAGGTCACTCTTCTTATTAAATGAAGACAAATTATTTTTAATAATTGATGTATCCATACTTTAATTTCAATATTTTAGATTTGAGATTATAGACCTAATTATTACTTATTAAGTAAATACTTAATAATAAATTACTAATAAATGCAATTTTTACTTAATAATTAATTAATATGTAAATATGTTTGGTATTATTTGTGCAAAAAAATTACTATTTTTTAAAAAGGCTTGGACATTTGGATAATCAAAAAAAGAATATAGAGATTGAATTAAATGGCTTTTCTGGCTATGAAATAAAGCATTCTAAAGAGATAGATGATGAAATTACACGCATTGGGCCAGGGACCAAAGCTGGAGAGTATTTAAGAAGATATTGGCACCCAATATTTATATCGTCAGAGCTTGCTGACCTCCCTGTAGCAATCAAAATCTTGGGTGAAGAGTTAGTT
>CAYNES010000199.1:0-1172 GCA_964396315.1 uncultured Piscirickettsiaceae bacterium
CGTCTTTAAGGCCAATTGCAGCAGCAATATCTCCAGCTCTTACTTCTTTAATTTCTTCACGGTCATTTGAATGCATTTGTACAATACGACCGATACGTTCTTTCTTGCCTTTTGAAGAGTTAAATACAAAGTCTCCAGACTTTAATACACCTGAATAGACTCTAAAGAATGTTAAATTTCCAACAAAAGGGTCGGTTGCAATCTTGAAACCTAGGGCAGCAAACGGCTCACTATCTGAAGGAAGTCTTGGGGCCATAGTTTCAGCCGCATCATCTAAAATTCCACTAATAGGCTCAACATCTAGAGGCGATGGCATATACATAATCATTGCATCTAATACAGCTTGAACACCTTTGTTTTTAAATGCAGTACCACAAAACATTGGGATAATTTCGTTAGCAATAGTTTGCAAACGAATGCCTTCTTTAATTTCTTCAGCAGTCAAAGTACCTTCTTCAAGATAGCTTTCCATTAACTCTTCATTTGCCTCAGCAGCAGATTCAATCATGAATTCGCGCTTTTCTTCAGCAAGATCCTGAAGCTCTGCTGGAATATCTTTGACTTCATAGGTTGCACCTTGATCAGCCTCATTCCAGTATATTGCTTTCATTCTAATAAGGTCAACAACGCCCTCAAAAGCATCTTCTGCACCAATAGCAATCTGCATAGGAACAGGATTAGCACCTAATCTTGTTTTAACTTGGTTAACAACTCTTAAGAAATCTGCACCTGCTCTGTCCATCTTATTGACAAAACCGATTCTTGGAACATTGTATTTATTTGCTTGTCTCCATACTGTCTCTGACTGTGGCTCAACACCCCCAACTGCACAAAAAACGGCGCAAGCGCCGTCTAATACTTTAAGGGATCTCTCGACTTCGATTGTAAAGTCAACGTGTCCTGGGGTATCGATAATATTGACACGGTGATCTTCAAACTGACCGTCCATACCTTTCCAAAAACAAGTTGTAGCAGCTGAAGTAATAGTGATACCTCTTTCCTGCTCCTGCTCCATCCAGTCCATTGTTGCACTACCATCATGTACTTCACCAATCTTGTGAGTACGACCTGTATACAAAAGGATTCGCTCAGTTGTAGTTGTTTTTCCGGCATCAATATGTGCCATGATTCCGACATTACGATAACGATTAATTGGTGTGGTTCTTGCCATG
>CAYNES010000200.1:0-1156 GCA_964396315.1 uncultured Piscirickettsiaceae bacterium
TTCTGATGGAGAGATTCCACTGCCTGATTTTTGGGGTGGTTACAGAGTTGTTCCAAAGAGCATTGAGTTCTGGCAGGGACGAGAAAACAGACTTCACGATCGCTTTATCTACGAATTAAAATCTGGTAATTGGACTATCAGTCGTTTATCTCCCTGATTAGATTAATCACAGAGTCTGTTCTAGGAGTTTTTCCATGCCAAAAATTGAATGAAAGTGCTGCCTGCTCAACTAGCATTCCAAGGCCATCACTAACTTGTCGAGCTGAGTTCTCAAGCCCCCATTTCATGAATGGGGTTTGTCCTCCGTACATCAAATCATAACACAAAGCACCCTCACATAGACCTCCTGGTAACTCTAGCATAGCTCCATCAATCGACGCGCTAGTGGCGTTAATCACTATATCGACTGGCTTAGATTTGATTTGATGAATGCCAAATCCACACACCTTTCCAAATTGTAAAAATTCATTTGCAAGGTTCACTGATTTTTCTGAAGTACGATTGGCCAGTAGGATTTTTTCGGGATTTTTGTCGAGTATGGGCTTAAGAATTCCCTGGGCTGCACCTCCAGCACCAATGATTAAAATTTCTTTTCCACTCAAGCTTTCATTTAAATTTTTTTCAAGATCATTTACCAATCCATTGCCATCTGTATTTTCACCAATAATCACTTTATTTTGTATTTTAATCGTGTTAACAGCACCAGCCGCTTTGGCGTTCGAAGTTCGTTCTTCAGAGAAGTTAAACGCATCAACTTTAAAGGGAAGTGTAATGTTAAATCCTAATCCTCCATCTTCTATAAATTTCTCAGCAGTTAATACAAACTCATCAACGGAAGAAAGTATTTTTTCATAGGAAAGTTCAATACCCAGCTCTTTTGCAAACTCATTATGAATCATAGGTGATAAGCTATGACTAATGGGATTACCAAATACTGCAAATCTATTCATAGAATCTTAAGAAGCCTTTTCTTCAGAACTATTCACTGGACTAGAAACTTCTTTTTCTGAATTATTATTTTTTGGTTTGTCTTTTGTGACTGCAATTGCTTTCTTTGGTGCTTTTTTTACTTGCTTTCGAGGGGGCTTAGAGCTTTTTTTGTCTTTGCTCTGGTCCTTTTCAGCAGGCTTAGTTACCGCATTCTCAACAGGCTTAG
>CAYNES010000201.1:0-1155 GCA_964396315.1 uncultured Piscirickettsiaceae bacterium
AATACATCCAGTTAACCGCTTTTTGATGATAAGTTTTGCCGTAACCAATAGGCATTTGAATAAAGAATCGACGATCCGAACCGCCAGCCTCTAATAGTAAAACTTTTTTCGACGGATCTTGACTTAGCCTATTTGCCAGAACACATCCTGCAGAGCCTGCACCAACGATAATATAATCGTAATCTTTCATAGATACTAATAAGAAATTATTTCACAAGAGAGGGGTAATAGGTATATCCTTTAGTTTATAGAAATTAAAAAAAATAATACCAAAATAATCTATAAACTTTACATCCTCTTCCATACTATTTTTTTATGTTAATTTCAGATCCACTTATCTACCAATTTATTTTACTTTTAGGGGCTTTCTTTGCAGGCATAGTCCAAGGGGCAACTGGCTTCGGAAGTGGGTTGGTACTGAATGCATTTTGGCTGCATATTCTTGAACCATCAATTGCAATACCATTAAACATTATCTCTTGCCTCTTTATTTCAGGATTTCCAATTTATAAGCTACGTAAAACACTTGACTTTTCGAGACTAAAATCATTAATCTATTTGGGTTTAATAGGAATACCTCTTGGGGTATTTTTACTATCCATAACTGAACCTACAGCATTTAAAGTGACTGTTGGCTTCCTTTTAATAATCTACTCCATTTGGATGTTTATGAGTCGCGGAGTTTCAATTAAATTCAGCAGTAATGCATTAATGGATAAAGTTGTTGGATTGATTAGTGGAGTTATGGGCGGATTTGCTGCACTAGGTGGAATACTTCCGACAGTCTGGGTAGGTCTTCAGAAACTTCCAAAAAACACCCAAAGAGGGACCTATGAACCCTTTATATTTCTAACAAGTATTGCTTCAATTGTTAGTTTTTATTTTGCTGGACTGATTACGTTTAATATATTGGTTGATTTTATCAAGGCTTTTCCCGCTTTGATTTTTGGCGCCTGGATAGGAATTAAAATTTATCCAAAAATCAATGAAGAGCTATTTCGAAGAATGATTTTAGTATTAATTTTTGCAGCAGGAATCATTCTATTGATTTGAAAAATGATGTTTTTTGACAAATCTGGTTAAATTGAACTTTAATATTTGTTAAACTTGAAACTAATCCGCTTTTTTCAAGGCGGGTTTATTTTAAAACTAAGG
>CAYNES010000202.1:0-1127 GCA_964396315.1 uncultured Piscirickettsiaceae bacterium
TGGAGGAAGAAATAATTTTATTCCATCAGAGGAGCCAAAGGGTAATGAACATGACGATGTCTATCAACAAAAACTTTCCTATTGGGAAAATGTTGACAATCCTTTTACAAGCAATGCTGATATTATTGATCATCAAAATGCTTTAATTGAATACCCTAATAATGTAACTTTCTCTTTCCATACAAGCATCAATGTGCCAGATGAGCAAAGACGTTTCTGCATCATTGGATCCAGAGGTATGGCTGAAGGAGATTTTGGTAGAGGCGGTCTGAAAATTACAGATGCCAGAACAGGAAAGTGTCTTGAGGAACATGATTTTAGTATTCCAGTTTCATCTGAGACCGGTAACTATCCAGCACACTATGGGGCAGACAAGCTTATGAGTGAAGACATTGTGAGTTTTTTAAGAGGGGATTTAAGTTCTTTACCTGTGGGGCCAAAGGAAGCAATAGCAGCTGGACTGGTTGCTATGGCTATTGATGAGAGTATGAAGACAGGTCAGATAGTTGATATGAGTGAAACTTGGAAAGAGCTCGATTCAATATATTAAGGAGTAGGTTTTGATTAAAGGAATAAGTTATCTCTCTTTTGAGCATGGTCTTTCAAATAATGAATCTATAGAGTCTGCTTTATCTCAGACCAAAACGAATGGTTTTGATGCTCTTGAACTTTCAGTTTCTAGTGAAGGGGTTATAAATACAAACTCTTCAAAAGCTGAATGTGAAATTATCCGAAAAAAAATTGATGACTCTGGAATTTTTGTAGATAGTATTGCAACTGGAATGAGTTGGGGAGTCAGTCCGACTAGTGATGATAAGTCTATAAGGGAAAATTCTATAAGTCTTCATCAAGATGCATTAAAAGTTGCAAGTTATCTTAACTGCAAAGCCCTACTTTTTGTACCAGGGGTTGTCAAAAGTCCAATTTCACCAGATATAGTTCGATACGACAGAGCTTTAGATCGACTTAGAGAGGCTATTAATCAAATGCTTCCCATAGCAGAGGATTTAAATGTTGATTTGTGTATGGAAAATGTATGGAATGGTTTTTTCTACTCACCCATTGAACTCAGGGATTTTGTAGACTCATTTGATTCTGATAGATTGGGTGTCTATCTAGATATTGGA
>CAYNES010000203.1:0-1110 GCA_964396315.1 uncultured Piscirickettsiaceae bacterium
CAATCTTTACCCTAGGGATTATGCCTTACATTTCTTCTTCAATCATCATGAACCTGATGACATCTGTTGTACCAAGATTTGAACAGCTTAAGAAAGAGGGTGAGCGAGGTAGAAGAACGATTACTCAGTACACTCGTATGGGAACTGTGCTTTTAGCAGTTTTCCAATCCTATGGTATTTCAATTGCACTCCAATCTCAATCGGGTGGCGGAGTTGCGTTAGTCACCAACCCTGGATTAACCTTTAGTTTTGTGACAGTAGTGACCTTAACAACGGGTACATTGTTCTTAATGTGGCTTGGCGAGCAAATTAGTGAAAAAGGTATTGGTAATGGTATCTCAATGATTATTTTTGCAGGAATTGTTGCTGGATTACCAGCTTCATTCGGTAACACGTTGAGCATGGTAGGCACAGGTGAATTAAGCGTCTTTACTGTTGTAATTATGCTCCTAATGGTGGTCTTGGTAATGGCGTTTGTTGTCTTTATGGAAAGAGGCCAGAGACGAATTGCTGTTAACTATGCCAAACGTCAACAGGGTAGAAAGATGGTTGGTGGGCAGACCTCATATTTGCCTCTTAAAATTAATATGGCTGGAGTGATTCCGCCAATTTTTGCATCGAGTATCATTCTTTTTCCTGCTACATTAGGTGGTTGGTTCTCTCAGTCAGAGGGAATGGGGTGGTTAGCTGATATTACTTCGAGTATTTCACCTGGACAGCCTTTGTATATTATGTTTTATGGTGCTGCTATTGTCTTCTTTACGTTCTTTTATACAGCTCTTACATTTAATGCAAAAGATACGGCAGATAATCTGCGTAAGTCTGGTGGTTTTATTCCAGGTATAAGACCGGGACAGCATTCAGCTGACTACATAGATGCTGTGACTTCAAGATTGACAGCAGTTGGTGCTGTTTACATTACAGCAGTATGTTTACTTCCTGAGTTCTTAATTTTATACTGGAATGTTCCTTTCTATTTTGGTGGAACGAGTCTACTGATTATCGTTGTAGTGGTTATGGATTTTATTGCTCAAGCTCAATCTCATATGATGTCAAATCAATATGAAGGTTTAATGCGTAAGGCAAATTTAAAGTAAGGGTAAGTTATGA
>CAYNES010000204.1:0-1077 GCA_964396315.1 uncultured Piscirickettsiaceae bacterium
AACCAATTAATACCAAATCTTTTAAGTAAAGTGTCCTAACATCTAGCTCAACAATTGGCCCTGCGATGGCTCCAGCTGCTGCATACCTTCCGCCTTTTTTTAAAACATCCAGCAGACTTCCCCAACTCTTTCCTGCCACTAAATCAATAACAACATCAACACTCTCATTTTCTAAAGAGTCTGTTAATTTATCCTCTCTATGAATGATTTCGTCTGCACCTATTTTCACAACAGCGCCTGACTTTGCTTTGCTCGATATAGCAATAACTCTAGCGCCTCGTCTCTTAGCAAGCTGAATAGCAGCTGACCCAACACCACCTGATGCTCCTGTTATGAGAACAACTTCATCTTCTTTGACATCTGAACGCTCCAGTAGGTTTTCTGCTGTCGAGTATGCACAGGGTATGGATGCCAGTTCTGCATTCGACCAATTACTTTCAATCTTAAAACTTTCATCACTAAAAGCGACCATATATTCTGCAAATGCACCATCGCACTCTGAGCCCATCGTCCAGCACTCATAGGGCCTGTAATCCACAGCATACTGCTGCATCGTTCTAACCAGAACTCGCTCACCAATTCGACTGGAATCGATATCAGCTCCAACAGCAACGATCTCTCCATAACAATCTGCGCCTTGGATAATTGGGAATTCCAAAGGCTCGCCAGACCAGCTGCCATCATCATTATCTCCTTGGGAGTCTTCTGCAGTAGTTCCACCACTAACTGACTTTGAGTACCAAGCCGTTCTGGTGTTAATATCAGTATTGTTAATACCCGCTCCCAATACTTTAATCAGTACTTGATCAGAACTTGGTTGAGGAACTTCAACATCATCGCTGAATTTAAGCACCTCGTAACCACCATGGCCAGTTGTTAAAACTGCGCTCATTTTTGTTGGGATTTTGCTCATGTTAATTAAAGTAGCAAGTCTGATTCAAATGGATAGCTCGTCAAAAGTTCATGCCCGTTATTGGTGATAAGAACTTGCTCCTCAAGTTTGACTCCAGGTCCACCTCTATACCTACCAACATAAGTCTCAACACACATCACCATCCCAGGCTGCAGAACCCCATC
>CAYNES010000205.1:0-1039 GCA_964396315.1 uncultured Piscirickettsiaceae bacterium
CAGTTTTTTGAGTTGCTGTTGCAGCATGAACTGTTGTCATTAATCCTCGTTTAATACCCCATTCATCATTAAGGACTTTTGCAATAGGAGCCAAACAGTTAGTTGTACATGAGGCAGCCGAAATTATTGACTGGCCATCATATGCATTATGATTTACGCCGTAAACAAACATCGGAGTACTGTCTTTAGAAGGCGCTGACTGTATTACTTTTTTTGCTCCTGCATCAATATGCGCTTGGCATCCCTCTTCTGTTAAGAAAAAACCAGTGCAGTCAATAACCAGATCTGCTCCAATATCTCCCCACTTGAGGTCTGCTGGATTACGCTCGGCAGTTAGACGGATTTTTTTCCCATCTATGACAAAATTATCACCTTCAACCACAACGTCCTTACCAAACCTTCCATGAACTGAATCATATCTAAGCATATAAGACAGGTAATCATTGTCTAGAAGGTCGTTTACTCCAACCACCTCTAAATTATCAAAATCCTTATCAATTGCGCGAAATACCATTCTGCCAATTCGACCAAACCCATTAATTCCAACCTTAATTGTCATCTCAAACTCCTAAAAAAATAATTAATTAACTTAAAACTCTATCGACTGTAGACATAACATTTTCTACAGTGAAACCAAAATGTTTAAATAGCTCGCCTGCAGGAGCTGACTCTCCATAAGAACTCATTGCGACAATCCCTCCATCTAGTCCAACGTATTTATACCAAGACTCAGCAACACCAGCCTCAATAGCAACTCTCTTTACCCCTGGAGTCAATACTGAATCTTTATACTCTTGATCCTGCTCGTCAAAGGCATTAGTTGATGGCATCGATACGACTCTAACCTTTCTTTCTTTCATGGCTTTCGCTGAATCCATTGCAAGTGAAACCTCTGAGCCAGATGCAATGAGGATAACTTCAGCTTCACCGTTACAGTCTGAAAGGACGTAACCACCTTTTTCAATGTCTTTCAACTGAGCGCTTGTTCTTTCCATCGGTGTTAAATTCTGCCTAGAGAAAATAAGTGCTGTTGGTGCAT
>CAYNES010000206.1:0-1022 GCA_964396315.1 uncultured Piscirickettsiaceae bacterium
TATTTGATGGCATTAAAGAGGATGATATTAAATCACTCCTAAAAATGGCTGACTTACCTGAAAGTGGACAAGTTCAATTATTTGATGGAAGAACGGGTGATACTTTCGATAGAGATGTAACTGTTGGCTATATGCACATGTTAAAACTTAACCACTTGGTTGATGATAAGATGCATGCGCGTTCAACTGGACCATATTCTCTTGTAACTCAGCAACCGCTAAGTGGTAAAGCACAATTTGGTGGACAGAGGTTTGGCGAGATGGAAGTATGGGCTCTTGAGGCATATGGAGCCGCCTACACGCTTAGAGAGATGTTGACGGTTAAGTCTGACGATGTAAGTGGAAGAGCTAAGATGTATAAGAATATTGTTGATGGTGAGAATCGCACTGAGTCGGTCATGCCTGAGTCGTTTAATGTATTAGTTAAAGAAATACGATCTCTAGGTATTGATACTGAACTTGAACAAAATTAAATTAGGAGAATCCTTTGAAAGATTTATTACAAATTTTAAAACAACAAAATAAAGAACAAGATTTTGATGCAATTAGAGTTGGTTTAGCTTCTCCTGAAAAGATTCGTTCATGGTCTTTTGGTGAAGTTAAGAAGCCTGAAACTATTAACTATAGAACATTTAAGCCAGAAAGAGAGGGCTTGTTTTGCGCCAAAATTTTTGGTCCTATGAAAGACTTCGAGTGCTTATGTGGTAAATACAAGCGCATGAAGTTTAGAAATGTAGTTTGTGAAAAATGTGGCGTTGAAGTGACTTTATCTAAGGTCAGAAGAGAAAGAATGGGTCATATTGAACTGGCTGCACCAGTTGCCCACATCTGGTACTTGAAATCATTACCCTCAAGATTAGGTCTTTTGATGGATATGACGTTGAAGGATATTGAAAGAGTATTGTATTTTGAAGCCTTCTTGGTCACAGATCCAGGAAATACTCCTCTCATTAAAAAACAACTTCTAACTGAAGAAATGTACTACGATGCTCTTGATGAGTATGGTGATGATGAATTTGTTG